>NZ_JBHWKQ010000028.1:51462-99474 GCF_042730865.1 Streptomyces sp. NPDC059897
GGGGGCGGGCGGGTGGGAGATGAGCGGGGGAATCGGCATGGTCGGTGCGGCGCCCCGTGCCGCGTCGCGGGGGAGTGGGGCGTCGGCCCCGGCATGGCTGCACCCCGGTGCCGAACAACGCGGACGCAGGCCCCGACCCCGACACCCCCCGGTGCCGCGCAACAGGAACGTCGCCCCCGAACCGACACGCCCCCCGACGCCGCGCAACAGACCCGGCCGACGCCAACCCCGACCCCCGGCCCCCACCCCCCCCGTCGCCGCCCAACCACCACCCCCGCCCACCCGAACGGCACCGCTCGCCGAGACCCCGCCCCCACCCCGTGCAACGGTGGTTCGAACGACTGTCCCACCGACGTCCGGAGCCCTGCCATGGCAGACCTACAGGACGAGCTCGACGCTCCCGCCGAGGCCGGTGACCTGGAAACCACCAGGCCCACCGCCGACGAGGGCGACCCCTCCGATCCCTCAGACCCCTCCGACCTCGCAAGACCCGCGCCCGCAGGCCCCGTCCCGGCCGACGCGGGCACCGCGCCCACCCCGCCCCACGTCCTCCTCGCCCGCCACCCCGTCGCCGACGGCTACTGCGGGCTCCCGCAGGTCCTGCGCACCCTCCCCTGGTACGACCTGGAGCTGGGCGAGAGCGCCGTGGAGGCCGATCTGCCGAGACTGCACGCGGGCGGCACCGGCGCACAGCTGTGGGCACCGCACGTGGACCCGGACGCCCCGGTCACCTCGACGCTGGAACAGATCGACCTGATCACCCGCATCGTGTCCCGCCACCCGGAGGACCTCCGCCTCGCCCGCTCCGCATCGGACACCGCCGACGCCCGCGCCCACGGCCGGATCGCCGTCCTCGTCGGCCCCGCCCCGGCCGCCGCGGCAGCGGACTCGCTCGGCACGCTGCGCTCCCTGCACGCCCTCGGCCTGCGCGCCCTCACGCTGAGCGGCACGTCATGGGCCTCGGACGAGGGCCTGTCCCGGTTCGGCGACGAGGTCGTACGGGAGATGAACCGGCTCGGCCTGCTCATCGACCTCACCGGCGCCTCCGCCGCGACCGCCGCCCGCGTCCTCGCCGTCTCCAAGGCCCCGGCCGTCCTGACCCGCTCCGCCGCCCGGACCCTGAACCACCACCCGGACAACGCCCCGGACGAACTCCTCGGCGCCCTGGGCGAGAGCCGGGGGCTGTGCCTGGTGCCGTGCTCGGCGGACCGAACGGGCCCCGCGCTGCGCGACGTCGCCGACCACATCGACCACGTCCGCCGCCTCGCGGGCCCCGAATCGGTGGGCCTTTCCGGAACGTACGACACCGGGGACGCGCACCCGGAGGGCCTCACCGACGCCGCCGGCTACCCGGCCCTGATCGCGGAACTCCAGGCCCGCGGCTGGACCGACGCCGACCTCGCCCTGCTCACCTGGGGCAACGCCCAACGGGTGCTGCGCAGCACGGAGTTCGTCTCCCGCGCCGCACGACACCGACGCGCCCCCGGCACCTAGGGCCTGTCCGGATCAGCCCGCATCCGGCCGGATCAGGCAGAACGGATGCCCCGCCGGATCCGCGTACACCCGGAAGTCGCGGGCGCCGCCCTCGTCGTCCAGGTCGAGCGGCACCGCGCCGAGGGCGAGGACCAGCTCCTGCGCGGCCTCGATGTCCGCCACGTCGAGGTCGAGGTGGAGCTGCTGCGAGTCGTGGTCGGCGGCGGGCCACTGCGGGGGCTTGTGGTCCGGGACCCGCTGGAAGGACAGCCGCTGCCCGCCCGGCGGGTACAGGTTGTACCAGTGCCCCTTGCCCTCGTAGTTCTCGATCTCCCCGCCGAGCACGGCCGCGTAGAACTCGGCGAGCGCGAGCGGGTCGGGGCAGTCGTAGGCGATGGTGCCGATTTTCGCGAAGGCCATGACGGCTCCCTCTGTCGGAAGGATCAGCAGACGCAGCAGGATCAGCAGGCGCAGAGGCAGAACGGGTGCCCCGCGGGGTCCGCGTAAACCCGCCAGCTGCGCGAACGGTCCTCCGCGTCGAGCATCGTGGCACCCAGCGCGAGCACCTCCTTCTCCGCCGCGTCCAGGTCCGCCACGGTCAGGTCCAGGTGGAACTGCTGCGAGTCGTGGTCGGCGGCGGGCCAGGACGGCGCCGCGTACCCGGGCGCCTTCTGGAACGCGAGCGCGTGGCCGCCCGGCGCCTTCACGTCGACCCAGTCCTCCTCTTCCCCCGTGACGCTGCCGCCGAGCACGGCCGCGTAGAAGTCCGCCAGCTCACGCGGGCGCGGACAGTCCAGGACGACGACTCCGAGTTGTGCGACGGGCATGATACCTCCTCGTGTTACCTCTTCATGGGGTCAACCGGTAACTTCGGCGTTACTGCATACTCCCGCAATGGGGGTAACGTCGCAACCATGAATGCCCGTCAGACCGCACCCGGCGGCCTCGCCCTGATCGAGGCCCTGGTGAACACGCTGCTCGACATCACGACGGGCGAGGACGCGCTGGACCGGGCCGAGGGGCGCGAGCGCTTCGGCATCGCGGCGGGCGGGGCCGACGAAGCGCGCGAGCTGCGCGAATCGCTGCGTGCGGCGTGCCTGGCCCACGCGGGCCACCCGCCGCACCGCTCCGTGACCCCGCTGAGCGAGCTGCTCGCCCCGGTCCCGCTGCGCGTGGTCGTCGACGGGCGGGACGGCGCGGCGAGCCTGGTCCCGGTCGACCCCGAGTCCCTGGCCGGACGGGTCGCGGCGGCCATCGCCGAGGCGCGCGGGGACGGCACCTGGGCGCGGCTCAAGGCCTGCGAGGCGGCCGACTGCCACTGGGCGTATTACGACCGGAGCCCCGCAGGCCGCGGTCGCTGGTGCGACATGGCGGTCTGCGGGGCCCGGGCGAAGATGCGGCGCTACCGCGCCAAGTAGTCGACCATTCGGTCAGGCGGACGGGCGGCCCATCGCCCGGTACGTCCACCCGGCCGCCCGCCACAGCGTGCTGTCCAGCGCGTTGCGGCCGTCCAGGATCACGGGGTTCGCGGCGGCCTTGGCCAGCTCCGCCGGGTCCAGCTCGCGGAACTCGCGCCACTCGGTGAGGTGCAGCACGATGTCCGCGCCGCGCACCGCCTCGAGGGCCGAGTCCGCGTAGCCGAGCGTCGGGAAGACGCGCCGCGCGTTGTCCATGCCCTTCGGGTCGTAGACCGTGACCTGGCCGCCCTGGAGGTGGATCTGACCGGCGACGTTCAGCGCCGGAGAGTCGCGTACGTCGTCGGAGTCCGGCTTGAACGTGGCGCCGAGGACGGCGACTCGCTTGCCCAGGAACGCCCCGCCGCCGAGCGCCTCGCGGGCCATCTCGACCATCGCGCCGCGGCGCCGCATGTTGATGGAGTCGATCTCGCGGAGGAAGGT
Source organism: Streptomyces sp. NPDC059897 (assembly GCF_042730865.1). Lineage (NCBI taxonomy): Bacteria > Bacillati > Actinomycetota > Actinomycetes > Kitasatosporales > Streptomycetaceae > Streptomyces > Streptomyces sp. NPDC059897. The sequence goes on from NZ_JBHWKQ010000028.1 coordinate 54,834, forward strand.
GAGGGCCTGGTCCGCGCCCAGCTCGCCCGCTCGCGCCATGAACGCGCGGATGTCCTTCGGCAGGCAGCCGCCGCCGAAGCCGATCCCGGCGCGCAGGAACTTGTGCCCGATCCGCTCGTCGTAGCCGATCGCCTCGGCGAGCTTCGCGACGTCGCCGCCGCCCGCCTCGCAGACCTCGGCCATGGCGTTGATGAAGGAGATCTTCGTGGCGAGGAAGGAGTTCGCCGACGTCTTCACCAGCTCGGCGGTCGGGTAGTCCGTCACGATGAACGGCGTGCCCTCCGCGAGCGGCTTCGCGTACACCTCGCGCAGCAGCTTCTCGGCCCGCTCGCTGTTCACGCCGACCACGATGCGGTCCGGGTGCAGCGTGTCGTTCACGGCGAAGCCCTCGCGCAGGAACTCCGGGTTCCACGCCAACTCCGCGTGCTTCGGCAGCAGTTCGGTGAGGCGCTCGGCCGAGCCGACCGGCACGGTCGACTTGCCGACGACGAGCGCGCCGTCCTTGAGGTGCGGCGCGAGCGAGGAGAAGGCGGCGTCGACGTAACTCATGTCACAGCCGTACTCGCCGTGCTTCTGCGGCGTGTTCACGCACACGAAGTGCACGTCGCCGAACTCGCCGGCCTCGGCGAAGTCCATCGTGAAGCGCAGCCGCCCGCTCGAACCCTCGAACCCCTCGACGTGCCGGCGCAGGAGGTCCTCCAGGCCGGGCTCGTACATCGGGACCTCGCCCCGCGTGAGCATGTCGATCTTCTCGGGCACGACGTCCAGGCCGAGCACCTCGAAGCCGAGTTCGGCCATGGCTGCGGCGTGTGTCGCGCCGAGGTAGCCGGTGCCGATCACGGTGATCTTGAGGGCCATATCGGGGGGCTCCAGAGGTGTGGGTGCTTCAGGGCGCTGCCGAGCATAGCCGTGGCATGTGGAGGCGCCCCACCGGGCAACTTTCCCTTTGTCGTGTAGCTCACGTATCCGTGGTGTGGGCCGAGAACTAAAATTCTGGTTACTTAACGGTAGTTAGCACCAGTAATAGCGTGGCTTGGAGCGTGAGAGACCTTGGCCGGATCGGCTGACTTCGACCTGTACCGCCCGTCCGAGGAGCACGACATGCTCCGCGAGACGATCCGCGCGCTGGCCGAGGCGAAGATCGCCCCGCACGCCGCAGCGGTGGACGAGGAGGCGCGCTTCCCGCGCGAGGCCCTCGACGCGCTCACCGCTTCGGACCTGCACGCCGTGCACGTCCCCGAGGAGTACGGCGGCGCGGGCGCCGACGCGCTCGCCACGGTCATCGTGATCGAGGAGGTGGCGCGCGTCTGCTGCTCGTCCTCCCTGATCCCGGCGGTGAACAAGCTCGGTTCCCTCCCCGTCATCCTCTCCGGCTCCGAGGAGCTGAAGAAGAAGTACCTGGGCCCGCTGGCCAAGGGCGACGGCATGTTCTCGTACTGCCTGAGCGAGCCGGACGCCGGTTCGGACGCGGCGGGCATGAAGACCCGCGCCGTGCGCGACGGCGACTTCTGGGTCCTCAACGGCGTGAAGCGCTGGATCACGAACGCCGGCGAGTCCGAGTACTACACGGTGATGGCCGTGACCGACCCCGAGAAGCGCTCGAAGGGCATCTCCGCCTTCGTCGTCGAGAAGTCGGACGAGGGCGTCTCCTTCGGCGCCCCGGAGAAGAAGCTCGGCATCAAGGGCTCGCCGACCCGCGAGGTCTACCTCGACAACGTCCGCATCCCCGCCGACCGCATGATCGGCGAGGAGGGCACCGGCTTCGCCACGGCGATGAAGACCCTCGACCACACCCGCATCACGATCGCCGCGCAGGCGCTCGGTGTCGCGCAGGGCGCCCTCGACTACGCGAAGGGCTACGTCCAGGAGCGCAAGCAGTTCGGCAAGCCGATCGGCGACTTCCAGGGCATCCAGTTCATGCTCGCGGACATGGCCATGAAGATCGAGGCCGCCCGCCAGCTGACCTACGCGGCCGCCGCCAAGTCGGAGCGCGGCGACAAGGACCTCACGTTCCAGGGCGCCGCCGCCAAGTGCTTCGCCTCGGACGTCGCGATGGAGGTCACCACGGACGCCGTCCAGCTGCTCGGCGGCTACGGCTACACCCGCGACTACCCGGTCGAGCGCATGATGCGCGACGCCAAGATCACCCAGATCTACGAGGGCACGAACCAGGTCCAGCGCATCGTCATGGCGCGCAACCTGCCGTAACCCACCTCCACGAACGGCCCCCGGTACCGTGCCGGGGGCCGTTCGTGTGTCGAGCGCGGCCCTGGGGCGGTGGAAAGGGAAACCATGGGCATGCAGGACCGGCTCTGGCGGGCGGTCAAGGACTGGCTCACGCCCGCGGACGCCAAGGAGACCGCGGCGAAGGCCAAGGCGCTCGCGCTGAGCGTGCTGCCTCCCGGTGCGGGCGCCGAGCCGGCCGCGGCCCATCTCGTGCAGGTCGACTCGCAGGTGCCGCAGCCCCCGGCCCGGCTGCGGCCGAACGCCTTCGACGGGTCGCCGGGGCTGCTGACCCGCGCCGGGGAGGTCGACGACCGGCTGTTCCGGCTCAACCCCGTCAACGCCCTGGTGCGCGGAGGCAAGGAGCGGGAGGCGATGCGCGGTGACTGGGAGTCGGTCGCCGGAAGCCTCGTTCGCGCCCTCGTGCCCCGCAGGCTGGAGAACCCCGGTCACGTCCTCGTCGCGAGCGCCGACGCGTACCACCTGGTCCGGGTCGAGGGCCGGATCGCGCGGGGCGAGGTCGGCCCGCGCGCCGAGCTGGCCTGGTCGCTGCCGCGCACGGCGTTGGCCTGGGTGCGCGGCCGCAACGACATCAAGCACAACACCCACGAGCTCGGCTTCGCCGACGGCTCCTGGGCGACCGTGCTGTTCACCAGCGACGGATCGCACGCCGTCGGCCGCACCTTCCCGCAGCGCCTCCCGTACAGCGCGCCCAGACCGTAGGCCCGGGAGGGGCGTCAGGGGCGCGTCCTGCGCAGCACCAGGCAGGCGAAGCCGAAGCAGTGGCGGTAGGTGCGCAGCCACTCCGTGCGGCGCTCGGCGACCAGTTCCAGGAGTTCGGGGCTGTCGGTGTCCAGAGCGTGGTTCGCGACCGAGCCGAGCCAGGACCACTCGTACGCGTCCAGCTCGTGCCGGGTGCTGAGGTGCGCCGCGACCGGGGTCCAGCCCGCCTCGGAGACCTTGTCGAGGGTGGTCGGCAGGTCGGCGAAGTCGCCCAGCAGCTCGACGGCCTCGGGGGAGGGGTCCGCCTCCCAGTAGCCGTCGCCGATCAGGACCCGGCCGCCCGGGGCCAGGTGGGCGCGGGCCGCTTCGAGGGTGGGCAGCAGCCCGCCGAAGGCGTGCGCGGCGCCGACGCTGAGCACCGCGTCGTACGGCTGCTCGGGCACGAGGTCCTCGGCCGCCTTGTGGTGCAGCGTGAGCCGGTCGGCCACCCCCGCCGCCTCCGCCCGCTCGTGCGCCTCCGCCAGGGCGCCCGCGTCCAGGTCGATCCCCTCGGCGCGGGCGCCGGGCCGGTCGGCGAGGGCGCGCAGCAGCCATTCGGCGGGGCCGCAGCCGAGGTCGAGGACGCGCTCGTCGCCGCGCGGCAGGGCGTGCCGCAGCAGCTCGCGCACGGAGCCGTCGCCGAGCGGGGCCTTGATGGGGTGGTCGGTGTGGGCGATGCGAGAGATCTCTTCGCGATCCATCGGCGCAGCGTGTCAGGAGCGGGGCCCCGCCGCACCACCTTTTGTGACTTCCGGGAGCGCCGCGAGGTAGCCGCCGTCCACGGGCAGGCAGACCCCGTTGACGTACGAGGAGGTGGGCCCGGCAAGGAAGGCGACGACGTCGGCGATCTCTTCGGGGGAGCAGAGGCGGCCGAGCGGGTAGTCGGCCTCGACGCCGGCGCGCGCGACGGGGTCGCGCCACCGGTGGGCGTTGCGCTCGACGGGCACGAAGCCCGGCTCGACGACATTGGTGCGCACACCGCGCGGCCCCCACTCGGTGGCCGCCGCACGGGCGAGCGCGCCGAGGCCCGCCTTCGCGACGGCGTACGGGGCACAGTCGGGCGCCGCGCCGTGCGCGTGCACCGAGCCGACGAGGACCACGGACGCGGGCCCCTCGCCCTTGCGCCGCACCAGCTCGGCGGCGGCCTGCCAGGCGGAGACGAGCCCGACGTCGAAGACCTTGTGCCACTGCGCCGGGCTCAACTCGCCGAGAGGCGCCCGCAGTTCGTGCAGCAGCGCGTGCACGAGCACGGTGGGCGGTTCGGGCGCGGCGTCGAAGGCCCGGGCGAGGACGGCCGGTTCAGTGGCGTCTCCCTCCAACGCGGCGTACACGCCCGGGAGTTGGCGCACCGACGGGTTCAGGTCGACCGCGACCACATGCGAACCGCCGGTGGCGAGCCGGGCGACGATCGCCCGGCCGACCCCACCGGCGGCACCGAGTACGAGAGCGGATGCCATGACGACATCCTGGCGTCAGTCGCTGCTGACGGTGACCTTCTCGCCGTTGTTGAACTGGTCGACGAGCTGCTTGACCTTGGCCTTGTCCCACAGCAGGTTGCCGCCGACCGAACCGCTCGTCGGCATGTTCATGGACTTGCCGTCGCCGCCGTTGACCGACTTCATCGCCAGGAACATCTTGGCGAGTGAGTACAGGCTCATGTCCTTGTCGACGGTCAGCGAGTCGAGGCCCGCGCCCATCGTCGGGTACAGCGTGAACGGGTTGAGGACCGTCCCCGGCGAGGACACCTTGTGCGCGAGCGCCCCGAGGAACTGCTGCTGGTTCTTGGTGCGCTGCAGGTCGGACTGGGCGAAGGCGTGCCGCGTACGGACGAAGGCGAGGGCCTGCTGGCCGTCGAGGGTCTGCTTGCCCTTCTGGAAGTCGGCCCCGGACCACTTGTCCTTGAAGCCCTGCTTCAGGTTCATCTCGACGCCGCCGACCGCGTCCACGATGCTCGCGAAGCCGCCGAAGCCGATCTCCGCGTAGTGGTCGATGTGCAGCCCGGTGTTGGCCTCGACGGTGCGCACGAGCAGCGTCGGGCCGTCCTCCGAGTACGTGGCGTTCAGCTTCGTCTGACGCCCGGTGGCCGGGTACGTCTTGCCGGACTCGGCGCCCTTGTACGAGGGGACCTCGACGTTCGAGTCGCGCGGCAGCGAGACGAGGGTGTCCCCGCCCGAGCCGACGTGCAGGATCATCATCGTGTCCGTGCGCTTGCCCGCGGCGGAGCCGGTGTGCAGCTTCTTCTTGTCCTCGGCGGACATGCCCTCGCGGCTGTCGGTGCCGACGATCAGGTAGTTCGTGCCGTCGCCGGCCTCGGGCCGGTCGATGACCTTCGACAGGTCGACGTCGCGGTGCAGCTTGGAGTCGGCCCAGAAGTACGTGCCGACGCTCGCGACGACCAGCACGACGACCACGGTGATGACGGTCCGCTTGATGCGCTTGCCCCAGTTCGGGGGCCGCACCGGGCGGCCGGTCGGCGGCCCGTAGTCGCCGCCGCCGTCGTCGAAGCCGCCGCCCCGGCCGCGGCCGCTCGGCTGGCCGTAGACCTGGCCCGTGTTGTACCCGTCGTTGTACGGCTGGTCGTACCCGCCGCCGTCGTACGAGGGCTGCTGCTGCGGCACGGGGCGCTGCACGTGCGGCATCACACGAGCACCCTCCGGGCGCGCGCTGCCGCTGCCGCGGCCGTATCCGCCGCGGCCCGCGCCGCCCTGCCTGTCGCTCCGCCCGTCGGGCCAATCATTCATAGGGCTCAGTGTGCCGTGCCCGAATACGTGCCTTACAAGCCCTGAAGGGAAATCGCACCAGTGCTGTTGCAGAGCTAACACATTCGACGCGCGCATAAGGTTGGTGGCATGACAGACCAGGCCCACGGCGCGGAATCGGATATTCCGGGCAAGCCGACTTCCGCTTCCCGCACGACGTTGTCGCACATCATGACGCACAACGACACCAATCTCCTCGGCACCGTGCACGGTGGCGTGATCATGAAATTGGTGGACGACGCGGCGGGCGCCGTGGCCGGCCGGCACTCGGGCGGACCTGCGGTGACGGCCTCCATGGACGAGATGGCGTTCCTGGAGCCCGTGCGCGTGGGTGACCTGGTGCACGTGAAGGCGCAGGTGAACTGGACGGGGCGCACGTCGATGGAGGTGGGCGTGCGGGTCCTCGCCGAGCGCTGGAACGAGTCGACCCCCGCCCAGCAGGTCGGCTCGGCGTACCTGGTCTTCGCGGCGGTCGACGCGGACGGCAAGCCCCGCACGGTCCCCCCGGTGGAACCCGAGACCGACCGCGACTGCCGCCGCTACCAGGAGGCCCAGATCCGCCGCCAGCACCGCTTGGCGAGGCGCCGCGCGATCAAGGAGCTGCGTAATTCAAGCCCCGCCGGCGATTGAGGCGCGGGGTCCGGGGCAGAGCCCCGATCCTTCAAGCCTGCTCTGTGGACGAGAGGCAGCAGGGGCCCGGGGGCAGCGCCCCCGCGACCACAACCCCGGCCCAGGTCACCCACACACGACCTGGTCCCCGGTGACCGCCCCGTACGACCCCGAGTTCGCGTCCTGCGCACGCACCGGCCGCACCCCCTCATAGTCCGCCCCGGCGACGACCTTCAGCGTCGGCCCGAGACCGTCCACCGCCTCCATCTCCGCCCCCGGGAACGCCGCCGCCAAGGACTTGGCCGACCGGTCCCACCCCGGGTCGTACAGCACGGTCGTCCGCTTCGCGGTGCGGTCGTCCGCGTTGACGGGCGCCCCCGTCGTCCGGAACCCCGTCTTCTTCAGCGCGGAGTCGACCTTCTTGCCGAGCCCCGCCGACGCCGTCCCGTTCTCGACCTGCACGCGGATCTCGCTCGGCGCGACGTCGACCACGGCCGCCTTCTTCGCCTTCGGCCGGTGCGGGGAGAGCGGCTTGTCCTCGCGCAGCGACTTGAACAGGGCCGCGGACTTCTCGTCGTCCCACTTCACGGTGGAGCCGATGTTCGGCACGGGGTAGCTCATGTTCCCGATCGGCACGGTCGTGAACTCGGAGGACGACGGCGAGAAGTTCCGCATCGCCCGCGCCAGGTCCACCATCTCGTCCGAGCCGAAGCCCTTGTCGGCACGGACCGAGCTGAGCATCGTCCGGGCGACACCGCGGAACCGGACCGGATTGAGCAGCACGCCCGACGACGTCGCCTTCGAGATCAGCGCCGCCATGAACCGCTGCTGGCGCTGCATCCGGCCGAGATCGCCCGCGCTGTCCATGTGCCGGGCCCGTACGTACTGCAGGGCCTCCCCGCCGTTCAGCTGGTGGGTGCCGGCGTCCAGGTCGAGCCCGGTGTAGGAGTCCTTGAGCGGGGTATCCGTGCAGATGTCGACGCCGCCGAGCTCGTCGACCGTCTTCATGAAGCTGGTGAAGTCGACCTCCAGATAGTGGTCGAGCTTCACCTTCGTCATGTGCTCGACCGTGCGCAGCGTCAGCTGCGGCCCGCCCTCCGCGTACGCCGCGTTCAGCTTCACGGGGTGCTGGTGGTGCTTCTCGCCGCTGTTCTGGTCGGTGTGCGCCGGGATCTCCGCGTACGAGTCGCGGGGGAGGGAGACGACGGAGGCGCGCTCGTGGTTCGCCGAGATGTGCACGATCATCACGGTGTCCGTGCAGTGGCAGGGCGCCCCGCCGAGCTTGTACTTCCGGCGCTCCTCCTCGCTGATCTTGTCGCGGCCGTCGGTGCCGACGAGCAGCACGTTCGTCCCGTCGCCCGGGGCGGGACGGTTCTTCATGTCCTTGAAGGGGTCGATCCGGTGGATCCCGGCGTCGATGCCGGTGACGAGCGCGTGCCCGACACCGGCCGCGGCGAGCACCGTCACCGAGAGCGCCGTCGCCACCCGCATGGCCCACCGCGACTTCTTCCTGAGCGGTCGCCGGCCCGGCCTTCGAGCCTGCCCCTGGGGGCGGGACGACCGCTGCGGACGGTCGGGGGATCGGGGCGGCGTGGGCACCGGGGGACACCTCCGCGACAGTGGGCGTGGGACGCGAGCACAGTAGGCCCATACGATCTGCTGCCCACGGCAGCGACTCGGCGGCGCGCGCCCGTGTCCCCCATTAGCGGTAACGTGACCCGCGATGAACGCAACCGCCAACTCTGTCACGCAGCTCCCGGCCGTCTCCGTGATCATGCCCATCCTCAACGAGGAGCGGCATCTGAAGGAGGCCGTCGAGGCGATCCTGGCGCAGGAGTACGACGGCGAGATGGAGGTCGTGCTCGCCCTCGGCCCCTCCACCGACCGTACGGACGAGGTCGCCGCGCGGCTCGTCGCCGAACACCCCAAGGTGTCCACGGTGCCGAACCCGACGGGCCGCACCCCCGCCGCCCTGAACGCCGCGATCAAGGCCTCTCGCCACCCGGTCGTCGTCCGCGTCGACGGCCACGCCGCGCTCTCGCCCGGCTACATCGCCACCGCCGTCCGTCTCCTCGAAGAGACCGGGGCGATGAACGTCGGCGGCATCATGCACGCCCAGGGCACCAACGCCTGGGAGCAGGCCGTCGCCGCCGCGATGACCTCGAAGATCGGTGTCGGCAACGCCGCGTTCCACACCGGCGGCGAGGCGCAGCAGGCCGAGACGGTCTACCTGGGCGTTTTCCGCCGCGAGGTGCTGGAGAAGCTCGACGGGTACAACGAGGAGTTCATCCGCGCCCAGGACTGGGAGCTGAACTTCCGGATCCGCGAGTCGGGCGGCCTCATCTGGTTCTCGCCCGAGCTGCTGGTCGACTACCGGCCGCGGCCGAGCGTCAGGGAACTCGCCAAGCAGTACCGCAACTACGGCCGCTGGCGGCACGTCGTCGCCCGCTTCCACGCCGGTTCGATCAACCTGCGCTACCTCGCCCCGCCGACCGCCGTGTGCGCGATCGCGGCGGGCGTCGTGGTCGGCGCCGCCCTCACCCCGTGGGGCTTCGTGATCCCCGGCGGCTACCTCGCGGCGATCGTCGCGGGCTCGGTCCCGGCGGGCAAGGGGCTGCCCTTGAAGGCGCGCGCCCAGATCCCCGTCGCGCTCGCCACGATGCACATGACGTGGGGCTGGGGCTTCCTCACCAGCCCGAAGTCGCTCGCGAAGAAGGTCATCGCCTCGCGCCGCCCGGCCGTGCCGCAGGAGACCGCGGTCAACTGACCGTCAACTCTTCGACGGGGCGCGGGAGTTCGTCTCCCGCGCCCCGTCGTCGTAGCGGCTACCAGGTGTAACCCGGCTCCACCTTCATGCACTTGGAGTCGTCCGCCCCGTTCTGCGTCTGCTCCTTGTCCAGTGCCTTGCTCGCGTCCTCGTCGTCCGTGGACTTCGGGAACGCGGTGCCCGTCCTCCAGTCGGCGCCCACGATCAGCGTCACCCCGGACACCTCCGTCGACTCCCGCACCGAACTCAGCGGAATCCCCAGGGACTTGGCGACCGCCTGCGCGTCGCCCTCCAGGTCGGCCGACGGATAGCGGATCACCGTTCTGTCCTCGACGAGGGACTGCGCCTGGTCCGCGACCGCCTGCGTGAAGCCCTTGGCGGTGAGCGCCTGTGCCACCTGCGAGGCCCGGCCGGGCGCCGCCGGTGCCGTCGCCGTACGCGTGCCGTTGCGCACCTGCACCGCGATCTCACCGTCGGCCGCCGCCGGATCGTCGGACGTCTCGTCCTTCGGCTTCTTCCCGGCGTCCTTGTCCTTGCCGTCGAGCGCGATGTCGTCACGGAGCAGCCGCCACAGCGCGTCGGCGTCCTTCTCCTTCGGCACCACGCGCGCACCCTCGTACACGAACGGCATCGTCGTCATCGTGATCCGCTTCGGCGCGGGCCGCTTCAGCTCGTTGCTCAGGTCGTACAGCTTCTTGACGGTGTCGAGGCCGTCGTCGACGCTGAGCGCGTTCGTCGCCTTCTCGGCGAGCGTGCGCAGCTTGCCCGGGTGGCTGAACGTCGCGTTCTCGCGCAGCTCGCGCACCATCGAGCTCATGTACATGTGCTGCGCCTTGGCGCGCGCGATGTCGCTGCCGTCCTCGAAGCCGTGCCGGGTCCGCAGCCACTGCAGGGCCTGCTCGCCCTTGACGGACGTCGTGCCCTTCTTCAGCTTCAGGCCCGAGCCCTCGCCCGAACTGTTCCGCGAGTGGACGTTCTCGTTGACGCAGACGGGTACGCCGCCGATCGCGTCCGCCATCGACACGACGCCCGAGAAGTCGACCATCATGTAGTGGTCGATGTGGATGCCGGTCAGCTGCTCCCAGGTGGCGACCGTGCAGCCGGGGCCGCCGCGGGCCAGCGAGGAGTTCACCATCTGCCGGGAGACCGTCGCCTCGTACACCTTGCCGGACTCCGGGTCGGTGCACTGGGGCAGCCTGGTCAGGGTGTCGCGCGGCATGCTCACCACGGACATGTTGCTGCGGTCGGCCGACAGGTGGAGCAGCATCTGCACGTCGGCCAGCGGGGCGGAGCCGACGCTCTGCTTGTGCCCGCCGAGCTTCAGGTTCTCCTTGGTGTTCCGGCTGTCGGAGCCGATCAGCAGGATGTTCAGCGGGCGCTGGCCCGCCGCGTTCGGCGTCGGTTCGGGGACCTTGTGCTCGCCGAGATTGAGCTTGCCCGTCTTGAGGTTGCCGTTCAGATGCCGGTAGTAGAGGTATCCGGCGCCCGCCGAGCCGATTATCAGGAACGCGAGGATGCTCGCGGTCCAGCGCAGTATCCGTCGTCTGCGGCGGCGCGGCCGGACGGCCGCCCGCTGCCTGCCGCGCGCGGTGCGGCCGCGGCTGTCCGCGTCACCGCCCGCGGCATCCTCGTACAGGCTGTCGTCCCACCCCAGGTCGGACGCCTTCTCCGGTGGTTCGCCCCGCCCGGCAGGCCGCCTTGTGCGCTCCCCACGCACAGTGCCTCGCCCCATGTCCTACCCCGCCCTCCCCGCCCTGTGACAGCGACTCGGCCGCCGACTGTCACTTGCTTAGACAGTCAACAGGCGGCAGAGGTTGGTCACTTGGCGCACACAGCCTTGTCCGCTGTTGTCTTGTCGACCTCCGGCGCCTTCGCCGAGGCTCCGTCGACGGGTGTCCCCGCACCCTTGAAGTCACCGCCGAGGATGAGTGTCATCGCCGGCAGCCCCTGATCATTCTTCTCGCTCTTGCCTTCCTTCAGCGCGGACGCCGGAAGGCCCATGATGTCCGCGAGCCGCCGGGCCTGATCGGCCTGGTCCGGCGCGTACTCGAGGCTCGTCTTCGCCTGATTCGGCTTGTTGCCCATCTGGCTCGACTTCAGTACGCCCTCATTGTTCTGCAGTTCCGTGAGAGTTTCCTGAGCGGCGCCCGTCCTGCCGCTGCCGTTGTAGATGTTGACGCGGACCGCGGAGGCCGCGGACTTGGGGCCCTTGAGCTTCGCGTCCTGCTTCTCCTTCTGCTTCTTCTTCGTCTCCGTGAGGGACACGTCGTTCTTGATCGCGTTGAAGACCGGCGGCCCGGCCGTCGGGTTCACGACGACGGTCACGGGCGTCGGCTCCGCCGGGTTGTCGATCACGGGCACCGTCGTGAACGACAGGTTCTTCGGCGGCACCTTCCTGATCTCGAGCGCCAGGTCCTTGAGGCTGTTCAGGCTGCCGATGCCCTTGTCGACGGTGAGCGCGTTGGTCGCGGCCTCCGCGAGGTTCGTCAGCTTGCGCGGGTTGGTGAGCGTGTCGCTCGAACTCATCTTGCGCGCAAGGGAACCCAGGAACTGCTGCTGCACCTTGATCCGGTCCAGGTCGCCCTGGTTGCCGAAGCTGTGCCGGGTGCGCAGGAAGGCCAGCGCCTGCTCGCCCTCCAGGTTGTGGGTGCCCGCCGACAGCTTGAGGTGCGAGTCCGGGTCGTTGACGTCCTTGCCGACGCAGACCTGGACGCCGCCCACGGCGCTGGACAGCGTCTTCACCGCGTTGAAGTCCGCCATCATGAAGTGGTCGACGGGGATGCCCGTGACCTCCTTGACGGTCTTCATGACGCAGCCCGCGTCGCGGTCGGACTGCCCGAGACTGGTGTTGAAGCGGCTGTTCGGCGTGCCCTTGATGGTCTTGAGCGAGCCGTCCTTCTGCTTCACCTGGCAGTCCGGCACATCCACGACGAGGTCGCGCGGAATGCTCAACGCGGTCGCGTTCGTACGGTCCTTGGAGACGTGCAGCAGCACATTGGTGTCGGCGTGGCCGACGCTGCCCTTGTCGCCGTAGCCCTCGTTGCCCTTGCCGGTGCGCTTGTCGGTGCCCATGACGAGGATGTTGATCGCCTCGTCCTTGGCGAAGCCGTCCTTGGCGCCGACCACGTCCTGCGAGGTGATGTTCCCGTTGAGGTGCTCCCAGTACCAGTAGCCGACCCCGGCGCCCACCAGGACGACCATGGCCATGCCGCCGGACGTCCAGAGCAGGATCTTCTTGGCCTTCGACTTCTTCTTCGGCCGCGAACGCCGCCTGCCGGGGCCCTGCTCCTGCACCGCCGGCGCCTCGCGCCGTCTGCGCTGCGGAGGGACGTCGCGCCGGCCGCCGCCACCCTGCGGGTTGGCACGGCGCTGGCCGCCGCCGCGCGGGGCGGCGCGTCGGGGGCTCGGCACCCCCGACTGCCCAGCGGAGGGGGTCAGTCGCAGTTCGTAGTCACCGGTCTGGGGGTTGAGCACCCACTGATCTGCGGGGTCGATGTTCTCAGCCCGCCCACGGCCTTGCGCGTCCACGGTTGTCTGTGTCCTCCGTCGGGGCCACGCGGCGCCCCACCCCCCTTAAAAGCGGGCGCCCGGTCAAGTCGGTCAGTAGTGCGCGACCTGGCTCGCAAGCATGGCCGGGTGCACCGGATCGCTCACACTATCCGCCCAGTTCAGCGTCAAGCGAGGACGGTGACAAATTCCACTCCCCTACAACTGGGCAATCCGGACCATTTCTTTGAACCTGTGGGTCAACTGATGGCCTGAGCTTTGCCCAGGGGCGGTTGAGGCGAGGTCCGGGCGTCCGGTCTCAGCCGCAGGAGGGCTGTCCGGCCGTGTTGCCGCGGAAGGTGGGGGCGGGGGAGGCGCTGGGCCCGGGGGCGGGGGAGCCGGACTTCCCGTCACCGGCCTCGCCGCCGTCGTACGTGCCGTATTCGTCGTATCCGCCGTATTCATCGCGTCCGTCGTGTTCTTCAGAGTATTGCTCGGATTCGCCGTCGGTGCCGTATTCGTCCTGAGCGCCGTACTCCTCGTCAGCGGGCGGCTGTTCGGACACCTTCACGGGTGTGTCCTCGCGCAGCTGCGTGAACAGCCGCTCGGCCGCGGGCTGGACGAGCTGGTCCCGATTGGCGTTGTACGCGTACGACTCGCGGGGCACCGTCAGGAACCGGACGTGCTCCGCCGGGATGTTCCGCATGCCGCGCACCAGGTCGTAGAGCCCGCGCAGGCTTGCCAGTCCGGGGTCGGTGGTCAGCGAGGACGTGGCGGCGTCGAGCACCGGATAGAGCCGGGTCGGGTTCAGCAGCACGCCGTTGCTCTGCACCTTCTTGACGAGCGCGCCGAGGAACCGCTGCTGACGGTCCATCCGGTCGGTGTCGCTGCCGTTGCCGAGGCTCTTGCGGGCGCGTACGTAGCCCAGGGCCTGCTCGCCGTTCAGGTGATGGGTGCCCGCGGGGATCCGCACGTGCGCGTCGTCGTCGTCGATCGGCCGCTCCAGGCACACCGTGACGCCGCCGACGGCGTTCACCATGTCCTTGAACCCGTCGAAGTCCACGACCATGTGGTGGTCGACCCGGACCCCCGTCATCTTCTCGACCGTACGGATCGTGCAGGCCGAACCGCCCACCTCGAAGGCGTAGTTGAACATCGCGAACATCGCGTCGTGCCGGGAGCCGTCCGGCTGCCGGCAGGCCGGCACTTCGGTCATCAGGTCGCGCGGGAACGAGACGGCCGTCGCGCTCTTCCGGTCCGCCGCGACGTGCAGCAGGATCGTGGTGTCGGAGCGCTGGGTGCCGTCGTTGCGGCCGTACTTCCCGTTCTTGCCCGCCCGCGAGTCGGAGCCGATGAGCAGCAGGTTCTGCGCCCCCTTGGCCAGCACGGTGGGCCGTTCCTTCTCGTAGCGGGCGAGCTCGGCGGCGGTGTCCGTGTCCTCCGTGATGTTCCCGTTCAGCCGGTCGTACGCGATCCAGCCGACGCCGCCCGCGACGAGCACCAGGAGCGCCGCGCAGATCGCCGAGTACCGCAGCCATCTCCCGCGCCGCCGCGCACGCCCGGCGCCGGTGGGCGAGGAGTCGTGGGCCGGCCCGGGGTCCGGGGGCGTGGCGGCAGCGGAGTCGGTCACGTACAGGTCCCCCTCATGGAAACGTAGGCGTACCTACGACCATGGACCCCGCCGCGCGGCCGGGCCGGGGGAGCTGAGCCGAACGGGTCAGCGGGCGGTCGCGGTGACCCGCTCGCTCTCCACGCGCTTGGCGAGGGCCTCTTCACCGAGTTGGTCGAGGTTGCGGCACAGCACGACGGAACCGCCGGTGGCCAGCGGCGCGTAGAGCCCCGCGGCGAGCCCCTTCCAGGTGTCGTACGCGAGCCCCGACAGCAGCCGCGAACCGGGGCCGCTCAGGCCGAGCCCGGTGGCGTCGGCGGCAGCCTTCTCGACGACTTCCGCGCCCGTCCACTCGGCGCCGGCCACGACGAGCGCGGGCTCGTCCGCGTCGATGGGTGCGAAGGGGGCGAACCGGTCGCCCTGCCCCGGCACTTCGACGGCGTAGTCGAGGAAGCCCTCGGGCGGCTGCGGGAACCGGCCGCCCAGCGGCCGCAGCGCGAGCGCGACCCGCTCCCCGGAGCAGGCGCGGGCGGCATCGAGCGTGTCGGGCCCGCTGACGACGAGATCGGCGCCGCCCGGATCCCCACCGACGTCGGCGACGACACCGACGGACGAACAGGCCAGCAGCCACACCGCGCTCTGCCAGTGGGCGGGCAGCAGGAGGGCGAGGCGGTCGCCGGGCTCGGCGTTCAGATCGCCCTGCAGCAGATTGGCGGTCTTGGCCACCCAGTTCGCGAGCGTGGCCACGGACAACTCCACGCGCTCCCCGGTCGCGTCGTCATAGAAGGTGACGAGCGGCCGCCCCGGATCGGCGTCGAGAGCGGCCTGAAGCAGAGCGGCAGGAGTACGAGCAGCAACATTCACACACCCACCCTACGCACCTCACCGGCCCCCACAGCCGGGCCACTACTGCTCGGGCACCCCCGCCACCTCGGCGCCCCCACCCGCCTTGGCCGCACGCCGTCTCCGCCTTGAGCAACCCGCCCGCCCTGCCCGCGCGCCACCACCGCCGCCTTGGGCAATCTGCCGCCTTGGGCGGCAGGGTGGGCAAGGCGGCCCCCGGTGCCGCGCAACGAAACCCACCGGCGCCGACCCCGGCACACCTGATCACCCCCGGTGCCGCGCAACGAAACCCACCGGCGCCGACCCCGGCACACCTGATCACCCCCCGGTGCCGCGCAACGAAACCCACCAGCCCCCACCCCGGCACAGCTGGCCACCCCCGACGCCGCGCAACAGTCCCAACACCCGTATGACCCTCCCCCGATGGCCCCCGCCCAGGGAACCGCACACGATCGTGCGCATGCGTGGATTCCTTGCTTCATCGATCGGTGTCACGTGCGCGACGGCCCTGGCCCTCCCGCTCACCCTGCCCACGGCCTCGCACGCCGCGCCGTCCCCGACGCGCGAAGCGGTCCCCGGCAGCACCCAGTCCCTCCCCCTCGAACCGTCGCCCACCGGCACCGCGACCCGCGCCGCCGGCGTCCCCCAAGAACAGGGGCTCACACGCCGCGACGTGCGCCCCTTCTCCCTCGTCGGCGTCGTCTGGGACGACCCGGACGACCACCTCCACGGCCACGTACAAGTACGTACGCGGACCACGGACACCACCCGCTGGTCCACCTGGCAGGACGTGGAGACCCACAACGACGACGCCCCCGACCTGGACACCCCGGAGCGCGCCGCAGGCACCCTGCACGGCTCGACCGCCCCCCTCTGGGTCGGCGACAGCGACGGCGTGGAGGTACGCGTCAAGGCGGAGGTTCCCGACGACGAACGCGCCACGGAACCGGCCGCCCTCCCCAAGGGCCTGCGCCTCGAACTCGTCGCCCCCGGCGACGAGCCCCCGCAGGGCTCCCGCGCGGAAGGCACCACCGCGGGCGTCATCCCCGCCCTCGACAAGAAGCAGACGGAGGACGAACTGCTGGAGGCCCGCGGCGCCGACCCCGCCGCAGCCGGCTCCCGCCCGTTCATCGGCCCGCGCCCGCGCATCATCACGCGCAAGGGCTGGGGCGCCAACGAGAAACTCCGGGAACGCAAGCTCGGCTACACCAAAACCGTCAAGGCGGCGTTCGTCCACCACAGCGCGACCGGCAACAACTACCGCTGCTCGCAAGCCCCTTCACTCATCCGCAGTATCTACCGCTACCACGTCAAGAGCAGTGGCTGGCGTGACATCGGCTACAACTTCCTCGTGGACAAGTGCGGAAACATCTACGAAGGCCGGGCCGGCGGCGTCGCCAAGCCGGTGATGGGCGCACACACCCTCGGCTTCAACACCAACAGCACGGGTATCGCGGTCCTGGGCTCGTACGGCAGCTCCAACCCGCCCCGCTCGGCCGTCAAGGCCATCGCCCGGCTCACGGCCTGGAAGCTCGGTCTGCACGGCGCGAATCCGCGCGGCTCGACATATCTGAAGTCGGGCGGTGGCAATCTCTACCGCAAGGGAAAGAATGTACGACTCAAGGTGATCTCCGGTCACAGGGACGGTTTCGCGACCGAATGTCCGGGACGCCGCCTCTACAACAAGCTCGGCAGCGCCCGCACCAGCTCCGCCCACCTACAGGGCCGCTGACGCCGGCCGGCCTGGGCGCCTCGCACGGTCTGCATACACTGGCCGGCCGAAAGACAGTTCGGCCGGCCCAAGCAGGAAGCAGAGACGACAGGTGACAGAAGCGATCCTCCTGGTCGGCGGCAAGGGCACCAGACTCCGGCCACTCACGGTGAACACGCCGAAACCGATGGTCCCGGCGGCCGGTGTGCCGTTCCTCACGCACCAGCTGGCGCGCGCGAAGGCGGCGGGCGTCGACCACATCGTTCTGGCCACCTCCTACCTGGCCGAGGTCTTCGAGCCCTACTTCGGCGACGGCTCCCGCCTCGGCCTCCACCTCGAATACGTCACCGAGGTCGAACCCCTCGGCACCGGCGGCGCCATCCGCAACGTCGCCTCCCACCTGCACTCGGGCCCCGACGAGCCGGTCCTGATCTTCAACGGCGACATCCTGACGGGCCTCGACATCGCGGCCCTGGTCGACGAGCACAGCACGTCGGGCGCGGACGTCTCCCTGCACCTCTCCCGCGTCGAGGACCCGCGCGCCTACGGCCTGGTCCCCACGGACGCCACAGGCCGCGTGACGGCCTTCCTGGAGAAGCCCCAGACCCCCGAAGAGATCGTCACGGACCAGATCAACGCGGGCGCGTACGTCTTCCGCCGCTCGGTCATCGACACGATCCCGACGGGCCGCCCGGTCTCGGTCGAGCGCGAGACGTTCCCGGACCTCCTGGCCTCCGGAGCCCACCTCCAGGGCATGGTCGACTCGACCTACTGGCTGGACCTCGGCACCCCCCAGGCCTTCGTCCGCGGCTCCGCCGACCTGGTCATGGGCCGCGCCCCGTCGCCCGCGGTCCCGGGCCGCAGGGGCGACCGCCTGGTCCTGCCGTCGGCCCGCGTGGCACCGGACGCGAAGCTCACCGAGGGCACGGTCGTGAGCGAGGGCGCACAGATCGGCGAGGGCGCCCGCATCTCCGGCTCCGCGATCCTGCCGGACGCCGTGATCGAACCGGGCGCGGTGATCACCGACTCCCTGGTCGGCACGGCGGCCCGCGTGGGCGCCCGTACGACCCTCAAGGACGCGGTGATAGGAGACGGCGCCCACGTGGGCGCGGACAACGAACTCCACTCGGGCATCCGCGTGTGGTGCAACACAACCCTCCCCCCGGCCTCGATCCGCTTCTCGTCGGACCAGTAGTCCAAGCGGCTGCCCCATTCAAGCCCCGCCAGCGGCTGAGCCAATCAAGCCTCCGCCGACGGCTGAGCCAATCAAGCCCCGCCGGCGATTGAGGCGCGGGGTCCGGGGCAGAGCCCCGAGTCGTCAACCACGGGGCCCCGAAGGGGCAATTTCGGGAAGGGGCGGGTTGGGGGAGAAAACCACTTACCCTCGAAGAACCCCCGCCCCACCACCCGCCCACCAGAAGGACCCCGTGGCCGGCCGCCGATACCCCACCGAAACCCCTCTCCACCTGGGCCTCACCCTGAGCCCCCTGCGCAGAGGCCCCGCGGACCCCACCTTCCGCACCACCCCGGACGGCTCGGTATGGCGATCCAGCCGCACCCCCCAGGGCCCGGCCACCCTCCAGGTCACAGAGGAGCGCGACGGCACGGTCCGGACCCGAACCTGGGGCGAGGGAGCCGACTGGCTCCAGTCCCAACTCCCGCACCTGCTCGGCGAGTCGGACGACCCGACCGCCTTTGAACCCCGTCACCGTCTGGTCGCGCAGACGACCCGCCGCCGCCCCGGCCTCCGCCTGACCCGCACGAACCTGGTCCTCGAATCCCTGATCCCGTCGATCCTGGAACAGAAGGTCACGACGGACGAGGCGTACCGCGCCTGGCGCCTGCTCCTGAACAAGTACGGCGAACCGGCCCCGGGCCCGGCCGGCGAGGACCTGCGCATGCGCGTGATGCCCGACCCGCGCACCTGGACGCTGATCCCCTCCTGGGAGTGGCACAAGGCGGGCGTGGACAACAAGCGCGCCTCGACGATCATCCGCGCGGCCAAGGTGGCCCGCCGCCTGGAGGAGGCGGCGCGGATGGCGCCGGGGGAGGCCCGCACCCGCCTGGAACTGGTCCCCGGCATCGGCCCCTGGACCTCCGCGGAGACGGTCCAGCGCACGCACGGCGCCCCCGACGAGGTGACGACGGGCGATCTGCACCTGCCCGGAATCGTCGGCTATGCCCTCGCGGCCAACCGGGACGCGACGGACGAGGTCATGCTGGAACTCCTGGCCCCGTACGCGGGCCAGCGCCACCGGGCGGCCCGCCTGATCATGCTCAGCGGCGTCTCACCGCCGCGCAGGCAGCCCAAGATGCGCAAGGTGGACATCGCGCAGTGGTGAGTTGAGGGAACCCGCGACACAGAACCGCCCGCGACGCCCACCCGCTCTCGGCAAAGCGCCCTACCGCACCTCGACAAAATCGGAGACGACCCGCTCCGGCCGATCCCCCGGCGCCCCCGCGGCGTGCCCCACCGCGACGGCCCCCATCGGATCCCACGACTCCGGCAGCCCGAGCACCTCCCGCACGACATCCCGGCAGAACATCGTCGACGAGACCCACGCGGACCCGAGCCGCTCCCCGGCCAGGGCGACCAGGAAGTTCTGCACCCCGGCCCCGGTGGCCACGACGAACATCTCCCGCTCGGCGGCGTCCCGCCGCTCGTCCCCGTACGTGTGCGACCCGTCCATCACGAGACAGGGCACCACCAGATAGGGCGCGTTGCGCAGCACGTCCCCGCGCCGCACCCGCTTCGCGATGGACTCCTCGCTCTTGCCGTCCCGCCGCAGATCCGCGATCCACGCGTCCCGCATCGCGTCGAGCAGCCGCGTGCGCGACTCCTGCGACTCCAGGAGCACGAACCGCCACGGCGTCGTGTGATGCGGCGCGGGCGCCGTGACGGCCGCGGCGACGGCCCGCCGCACGGCCCCCGGGTCGACCGGCTCGTCGGTGAACGCCCGCACGGTCCGCCGCTGCGTCACGGCCTCCCGCACCGCCTCCGACGTGCCGAGCCGGAACATGTCGTCGCGCGCGACCCGCACCAACTCCCGTGCGGAGCCGCCCTGTTCGCCCTCGCCGGTGGCCGCGTCGAGGCCACGCACCACGGCGACCGGCAGCCCGCCGGCCTTCCCCTTCACGAGGTCGCCCGCGGCCGCCAGCTCGTCCGCCGTGGCCACCACGGTGGCGCTGAGCGGATTCCCGTACGCGTCCGTGCCGCCCCGCAGGTCGTCGAGTACGCGCACGCCCGCCGCCCCGATGGCGACATCGGTGAGCCCGGTCCGCCACGGTCTGCCGAAGGTGTCGGTGACGACGACCCCGACCTCGACGCCCAACGCGTCGCGCACGCCGTCGCGGATGGCGGCGGCCGAGGCGTCCGGGTCCTCGGGCAGCAGCAGCACCGTCCCGGCCGGGGTGTTGGAGGCGTCGACGCCCGCCGCGGCCATCACGAGCCCCAGCTTGTTCTCGACGATCCGCAGCGGGCCGCGCCGCGCCACGACCCGTACGGTCTCGGCGTCTATCGCGGCCTCCCGGTCGTCGGCCCGCAGCACTCGCCCCTCGGCCTTGCTGACGATCTTCGAGGTCACGAGCAGCACGTCACCGTCGACGAGCCCCGGCTCGGCGGCGGCGATCAGCTTCGCGAGGTCGTCGCCCTCGCGTACTTCGGGGAGCCCGGGGACGGCCCAGGCGCGAAAGGACGGAGCGTCGGGGGACATCGCCGCAGGGGAAGTCACGCGCCCCGCACCTCCTCGGCGAGCTTCAGGGCCTCGCGCGCCATCTCCGCCGCGGCGGTGCCCTCCACGGGGTCCGTCATCATCAGCGGCACGGCGCGGCAGGGGATCCCGGCCGCCTCGACGCGCTCCACGGCCTTCTCGTCGACCGTGTCGACCAGCCAACCGTCGAGCAGTCCCGCCCCGTAGTGCTCGGCGACGGCGGCCGCACTGGACTCCACGCCGACGGCCGCGAGCACCTTGTCCGCCATGCCGCGCACCGGCGCGTCACCGACGATCGGGGAGAGCCCGACGACGGGCGCGCCCGCCTCGGCGATGGCCTCTCGGATCCCCGGGACCGCCAGGATCGTCCCGACGCTCACCACGGGGTTCGACGGCGGGAAGATGATCACGTCGGCCTCGGCGATGGCCTCCAGGACGCCCGGCGCGGGCTTCGCCTCCTGGGCCCCCACCGGCACGACGGCCTGCGCGTCCACGGAGGCGCGCAGCTTCACCCAGTACTCCTGGAAGTGCACGGCCTTGCGCTCGCCGTCCACATCGACCGCCACGTGCGTCTCCACGCGGTCGTCCGACATGGGCAGGAGCCGCACGCCCGGCTGCCACCGCTCGCACAGCGCCTCGGTGACGGCGCTGAGCGGGTAGCCGGCGCTCAGCATCTGCGTACGGACGATGTGCGTCGCGAAGTCCCGGTCGCCGAGCCCGAACCACTTGGGTCCGACCCCGTACGCCGCGAGCTCCTCCTTGACCGTGAACGCCTCGTCCGTGCGCCCCCAGCCCTGCTCCTCGTTGATGCCGCCGCCCAGCGTGTACATCACCGTGTCGAGGTCCGGGCAGACCTTCAGGCCGAAGAGGTGGATGTCGTCCCCGGTGTTGCCGATGACCGTGATGTCCGCGTCCGGTGCCGCCTGCTTGAGACCGCGAAGGAACCGGGCACCACCGATGCCGCCTGCCAGAACCACAATGCGCATGTGCCCAGCATCGCAGGCACCTCTGACAACGCGTCGGCCGGTCTCAGACAGTGGCGTCCGCGGCGGCGCCCTCGGCGCCGTCCGCGACCGAGCAGGTGGGGGTGTGCATGGGCATCTCGGTCAGTCCGGGGAAGTAGACGTGCAGGCTGACCGCGGGTTCGAGCGAGTCGTTGACGACCTCGTGCACGTACCCGGGCGCGAAGACCCGCTGCGCGCCGGTGCCGAGCGCGCGCACGCCCCCTTCCGTACGCTCCGTCAGTTCGCCCTGCAGCAGCGCCAGTACGCCGGAGGAGAGGCCGTGGTCGTGCAGTCCGCTGCCCTGGCCCGGCACCCACGAGAGCAGCCACACCTCGTAGCCGGGCCCGGTGCGCAGGCGGTGGTACCAGCGGGTCGTGGCGTCGTACTCGACGAGGTGCTCCCACTGGGAGCGGTCGGCGGCGATGGAGCGCGCGAGGCCGACGAACTCGGCCACCGTCTCGGGGTGCTCCCGGGCGGGCTGCAGCAGGTGCGGTACTTCGAAGAGGTCGCCGGCGATCTGGAGGTCGCTGTCGCTGTTCATGGGGTGGTGGTGTTCCTCAAGGGAGTGCGGTGCACAGGGCCGTACTGGGATGAGAAGAAGCGTGGTCGGAGCTCTGGAGGCTCAACGACTCAACAGCTGGAACAGCAACAGCAACACGCGAGGGCAGCGCGAACGGACCCGGCGGTGCGGGTCGTCGAGGGTGCCGGATTCGCGAGCATGCCCATCAGGACAGCGGGTCATGCCCTTGTTGTCAACCCAATGTCCGGATTGTGGAATACGGTTCACCTCATCCGGTGTCCTTGTCAGGCGAAAGGTTTGTGCAGCGAGCCGACAGGACATGTGGCGCAGCAACCCGGCGCGCAAACGTCGGAACGTCAGTGATCTTCGCGGCGTCCTTCCTTGTAGCGGTTCATCGAAGGAGGGGTCGTCGCGCGGTGTGCGGTCGGCTCCACATGAGCCGCGGGCAAGTGTCACGGTTTTTGGCGATTTGAACACTTTCCGCATAGCCTTGGTTCCGCAGAGTGAATAACGGGCCCAATAGCAGATCTCGGCTTGACTGCCCCGGATCGGCACACTTGTAATTTCACTCGTGTCGTTCAGCCGAAATCGGTAGCGGCAACATCACGGGGACGCACGGACAGACGAGGGGCGCACTATGACCGAGTCGTTTCAGGATCTGCTGGTCGAGGACGCGGAAGAAGAACTCGGCTGGCAGGAGCGCGCGCTGTGCGCCCAGACCGACCCCGAATCCTTCTTCCCCGAGAAGGGCGGCTCCACGAGAGAGGCCAAAAAGGTCTGCCTCGCGTGCGAGGTCCGCTCCGAGTGCCTCGAATACGCGCTCGCCAATGACGAACGCTTCGGGATCTGGGGCGGCCTCTCCGAGCGTGAGCGCCGCCGGCTGAAGAAGGCCGCCGTCTAGTCCCCGAGATGTGCGGTGCTTTCCGGCCCGCTGCCCGTGGTTGTCCACAGGCGGCGGGTCGCTGTTGTTGGCAGCCGTTAGTGTGGGGCCCCGTCCCGGACGCCACCGTGTCCCCAGCGGGCGCGGGCGTCCACCGCAGTCCAACGAACCGGGGCCCGTACCTCGATGTCCGTGCACAGCCACTCGGCAGGCCAATTCGGTACTGCCGCCGCCGCGTTCAACCCGGGGCCCGCAGCAGGGGTCGACCCGAGCAGCGCCCCCGAGTTCCCCAGGCATGTCGTCACCGCCGTCGTCGTCTCGCACGACGGAGCGCGCTGGCTGCCCGACGTTCTGTCAGGTCTGCTCTCCCAGGAGCGCCCCGTGCAGAACGCGATGGCGGCCGACACCGGCAGCGCCGACGAGTCCGCCGCGCTCGTCGCCCGCGCCATCGGTGACGACCGCGTGCTGCACCTCGCGCGCCGCACCGGCTTCGGCCAGGCCGTCGAGGAGGCCGTGCGCAGCGCGGGCGTCCTCACCCCCGAAGAGCTTCCGTACCTGAAGCGCCCCAGCGGCTGGGACCCCGTCAGCCGCAGCTGGCGCGACGACGCGTACGACCTGCCGGACCTGCCGCACGGCGAACCGGAGCAGTGGCTCTGGCTGCTGCACGACGACTGCGCGCCCGATCCCGACGCGCTCGCCCAGATGCTGCGCGTCGTCGAGATGGAGCGCGAGGCCGGCAGCGACGTCGCCATCGTCGGCCCCAAGCTCCGCGGCTGGTACGACCGGAGGCAGCTCCTCGAGGTCGGCGTCTCCATCGCCCACTCCGGGCGCCGCTGGACCGGCCTCGACCGCCGCGAGCAGGACCAGGGGCAGCACGACCACGTGCGGCCCGTCCTGTCCGTGTCCACCGCGGGCATGCTGATCCGGCGTGACGTCTTCGAGCAGCTCGGCGGCTTCGACCGCAGGCTGCCGCTGATGCGTGACGATGTCGACCTGTGCTGGCGCGCCCAGGCCGCCGGCCACCGGGTCGTCGTCGCCCCCGACGCCGTCGTGCGGCACGCCGAGGCGTCCTCGCGCGAGCGCCGCACCGTCGACTGCGTCGGCCGCACCGCCACGTCGCCGCACAAGGTCGACAAGGCGGGCGCCGTCTACACCCTGCTCGCCAACGCGCGCGGGGCGACGCTTCCGTGGGTCCTGCTCCGCGTCGTGTTCGGCACGGTGCTGCGGACGCTCGCGTACCTCGTCGGCAAGGTGCCGGGACAGGCCTTCGACGAGATCACCGGCCTGCTGGCGACGCTGCTGCGGCCGGGGCGGATCCTCGCCGCCCGCAGACAGCGCGGCAAGGGCGCCGTCGACCCCAAGGAACTGCGCCCGCTGTTCCCGCCGCCGGGCGCGACGGTGCGGCTCACCGTCGAGCAGGTGGCGGGCAGCCTCTTCGAGGGCTCCGACCCGGAGACCGCCAGGGCGGGCCGGCACGGCGGCGGTGGCCTCGAGTCGCCCGACGACGCCGAGTTCGTCCGGGTCGAGCGGTTCGCGCGCCTCAAGCGCATCGCCCGCAACCCCGGGCCCGTGCTCGTCGTGTTGCTGCTCTTCGTCTCCCTCATCGCCTGCAGAGGGCTGCTGGGCGGCGGGGCGCTCGCGGGCGGCGCGCTGCTGCCGGCTCCGGCAGACGCCTCCGAGCTGTGGGCGCGCTACGTGGACGCCTGGCACGCCACCAGCACGGGCGGCACCCAGGCGGCGCCCCCGTACCTCGCGGTCCTCGCCACCCTCGCCTCCGTGTTCTTCGGCTCCACCGGACTCGCGGTCACGGTGCTGCTCGTCGGCTCCGTGCCGCTCGCCGGATTCACCGCCTACTTCGCGTCCAGGCCGCTCGTCACCTCGCGCCTGCTGCGCGCGTGGGCGGCCGTCGCGTACGCCTTCCTGCCCGCCGTCACGGGCGCCCTCGCGGGCGGCCGCATCGGCACCGCGGTCCTCGCGATCCTGCTGCCGCTCCTCGCGCGCGCGGGCCTCGCCGCCTCGGGCCTGACGCACACTCAGGGCGGGCGCGGCAGCTGGCGGGCCACCTGGGCGTACGCGCTGCTGCTCACGATCACGACGGCCTTCACGCCGATCGTGTGGCCGATCGCGCTGGTCCTCGGCATCGCCCTCCTCGTCGTGCGGCGCTCGGACATCACCGCCTACGGACTGCGCTTCCTGGCCGTGCTCGGCACGCCGCTGCTGATGCTCGCGCCGTGGTCCCTCTCGCTGCTCCCGTTCGGCTTCTTCAAGGAGGCCGGACTCCCGTACGAGGCGGGGGCCGCGACCGGGTTCAGCCTGCTCGGCGCCTCGCCGGGCGGCTCCGGGACCACGGGCAGCCTGCTGCTCGTCGGCATCGTCCTCGCCGCGCTGGCGGCCCTGCTCCGCACCGAGCGGCGTCTCGCGATCCTCACCGCCTGGGCCGTCGCCTTCGTGGCGCTGGTCTTCGCGGCGCTGTCGAACGGCTCGGCGTGGGCCGGACCCGCCACCCTCGTCTACGGCATCGCGCTCCTGGCCGCCGCCGCGCTCGGCGCCGACGGCGCGCGCTCGCGCGTGGCCGAGCAGAGCTTCGGCTGGCGCCAGCCGGTGGCCGCGCTCATCGCGTTCGCCGCGGCGGCCGGCCCCGTACTGCTCGCCGCGGGCTGGATGATCGGCGGCGCCGACGGGCCCGTGGAGCGGCGCGACCCGGTGCAGGTGCCCGCGTTCGTCGCCGAGGAAGCCGGCACCCGCGACCAGGCCCGCACGCTCGTCATGGACGGCTCCACGGGCGACGTCTCGTACTCGCTGGTCCGGGGCGCGGGCGCGCGCCTCGGGGACGGCGAGCTGACCGAGGCCGCGGGCGAGAACGCCAGGCTCGACAAGGTCGTCGCCAACCTGGTCGCGGGCTCCGGCGCCGACCAGGCCGACCAGCTCGGCGGCTTCGCCGTGCGCTACGTGCTCGTACGGGGCGGGGCGCCGCGCGAGGTGAGCCGCGTCCTCGACGCGACGCCCGGCCTGACCCGGCTCAGCCAGCAGGACGGCACGGCGCTGTGGCGCGTCGACCGGCAGGTGGCGCGGGCCGTCGTCCTGCCGAAGGCCGGAGTCGGTTCCACCGCGGAGGAGTCCGTGCCGGTCGCGGCGGGCCCCGTAGAGCTGCACACGAAGGTGCCGCAGGGCAAGGAGGGCCGCATCCTGCGCCTCGCCGACCAGTCCGCCGAGGGCTGGACCGCGACGCTGGACGGCGCGCCCTTGACGAAGACCACCGTCGACGGCTGGGCGCAGGGCTTCGAACTGCCCGCCTCGGGCGGCACGCTGGACGTCACCTACGACGCCCCGATCACGCACACCCTCTGGCTGTGGGCGCAGGGCGCGCTCGCCCTCGTCCTCGTGGTGCTCGCCCTGCCGGGCCGCCGTGAGAACGTCGACGACGACCTGCCGGACGAGCCCGTGGTGACCGCCGAGGACCTCGCGGGCGACGGCCGCAGGGCCCGCCGACTGCGCGCCCAGGCCGAGGCGGAGCAGGCGGCCCAGGCCGAGCCGGCGCCGCAGCCGGTTCCGGGCGCCGCAGTGCCTCCTCCTCCGGAGGAGGCCCCGGTGGCCGGCTTCCCGCACCAGCAGACGTACGCGGAGTGGGACCAGCCCAGCTACGCGTCCGCCGAGTACGGCACCTACGCGGCGGGGGAGCAGCAGTACCAGGCCGGTGCCTACGGCTACGACCAGCAGGCCGACCCCTACCAGGCGGGCCAGTACGACCCGTACGCCTACGGAGGCGGGTACGAGCAGCACCAGCCGTTCGACCCCGCGTACGAGCAGCAGCACGGCCACGGCAACGGCGCCGACAATGAGCGCCCCGACGGGAGCCAGCAGTGAACCGCACGACCCTGTCCCTGATCGCCGCCGTGACCGCCCTGGCCGCCGTCACGGGCTTCGCCGCGGCCACGACGCCCGGCGGGGACGACACGTCCGGCAGTACGGCCGCCGCGCGCCTGCCCGTCGAGCGCTCCAGCCTGCTGTGCCCGGAGCCCAGCCAGTCCGACCTCGCCGAGACCGCGTACACCTCGTACACGCCCGTGACGAAGGGCACCGAGGGCGCGGGCGCGGCGGAGCTGCTGCCCGCCAAGGGCGGCAAGGAGGGCAAGGCGGTCGTCACCCCGAAGAAGCCCGGCACGCCCGTCGCGGGCGAGTCCTCGGGGGCGGAGGCGCCCGCGCTGACCGGCACCGCCGACGGCCCCCTCGCGCCCGGCTGGACCGTCCAGCAGACCACCAGCGTGACCGCGGGCTCCGGCCGCGGACTGCTCGGCGTGAACTGCTCGGAGCCCGACACGGACTTCTACTTCCCCGGCGCCAGCACCGCCAAGGGCCGCAGCGACTACGTCCACCTCACGAACCCGGACGACGAGGCCGCGGTCGTGGACGTGCAGATGTACGGCCCCGAAGGGGCCGTCAAGTCCGACGTCGGCGAGGGCATCACCGTCCCGCCGCACTCCAGCGTCCCGGTGCTGCTGTCGACGCTGACCGACAAGGCGTACACGAACCTGACGCTGCACGTGACCGCGCGCAGCGGCCGGGTCGGGGCGGCCCTGTCGGACGTGGACGAGAAGCAGGGCGGGGACTGGCTGCCCGCATCGGCCGACCCGGCCGCGTCCCTCGTGCTGCCCGGCATCCCGAAGGACGCCAAGAACGTCCGGCTGGTCGCCTTCGCGCCGGGCCAGGACGATGCCGACCTGAAGGTCCAGCTCGCCACCTCCAGCGGCAAGATCGCGCCCGCAGGGCACGACACGCTGCACCTGAAGTCGGGCATGACCACGGCCGTCGACCTCGGCGCCGTGACGCGCGGTGACGCGGGCTCGCTGTTCCTGACGCCCGCCGAGGGCTCCGTGCCGGTCGTGGCCGCGCTGCGCGTCACGCGCGGCAAGGGCGCCGACCAGGAGACCGCGTTCATCCCGGCGACCCGGAGCATCGGCGCGCGCGCCACGGTCGCCGACAACCGCTCCAAGGGCTCCACGCTCGCCCTGACCGCCCCCGGTGCGACCGGCAAGGTCAAGGTCACCGCGTCCCCGGGCACCGAGGGCGGCACGGCGACCACGAAGGAGTACACGGTCAAGGGCGGCACCACGCTCTCGGTCACCCCGCCCGTCCCGTCCGGCCTGAAGGGCAGCTACGCGCTGACGGTGGAGCCGGTGTCGGGCGGCCCGGTGCACGGCTCGCGGATGCTGGAGAAGAAGCAGGGCTCCGTCCCCGCGTTCACGGTGCAGACGCTGCCGGACGACCGGGGCATGGTGTCGGTGCCGAAGGCCGACGAGGACCTCTCGGTGGTGCAGAAGTAGCCGACCGCGGGACGGGCGGCGGGGTCAGTCCTCGCCGTCCCCGTAGTCGCCGTAGTCCCCGTACCGGGGGTCCACGGTCTCCGGGGTGAGCCCCAGGACCTCCGCGACCTGCTCGACGACGACCTCGTGCACGAGCGCGGCCTGCTCCTCGCGCCCCTTGGTACGGATCTCCACGGGGCGCCGGTAGACGACCACGCGCGCGGGGGTGTCGTCCCGCGCGGGGACGGTGCCGCCGAGCGGCACGGTGCCCCCGGTCCTGGCCTCGTCCTCGGCCGTCAGGCGCGGCACGTCCAGGATCAGGAAGTCGACCTCGGCGAGCTGCGGCCAGCGCCGCTCCAGGCGCTCCACGGAGTCCTGTACGAGATCGGAGAAGGCCTCCGCGCGGCTGGCGGACAGCGGCACCTGCGGGGGTGCCACAGGGCCGCGCATGCCCCTGCCGTGCCGGTCCCTGCGGCGCGGCGGGCGCGGCTCCCCGGTGGGCGGCGAAACCGCGTCGTCTGTGTTGACTGGCCTTTCCATCACTGACGCAGCGTAGTCCTCCGCGGCGCCGTAAGCGGGGCGGCGCCGGACGGAGCACCCCATGTCGCTTCCTGACCGATCAAGCCATTCTTGGGGCTGATTCAACTTCTCTCCCGGATCGATGATCTCGCGGCAATTGGCGCTATATGCCCGCAGTGGTGACCGCTTTCAACTGCCCCGTGGGGCGCACAACCCGGGGTCGGCGCAGGTCATCGGGGCGCCCGCGCGCGGTGGTGTGCGCCGTATCACGCCACGACACGGTGGGGTGACCTCGGGGAGAGTCGTCGCGGCCCGCTCAAGAGTGCGGTACCGTCCAACGCTGTGAGCCCTGTACGTCGCTGTTCGCGCACCGCTTGCGGCCGTCCCGCCGTCGCGACGCTGACGTACGTCTACGCCGACTCGACCGCGGTCCTCGGCCCCCTCGCCACCTACGCCGAACCCCACTGCTACGACCTGTGCGCCGAGCACTCCGAGCGCCTCACCGCGCCGCGCGGCTGGGAGGTCGTCCGGCTCTCCGACGGCAGCGGTCCCAGCCGCCCCAGCGGGGACGACCTGGAGGCCCTCGCCAACGCCGTGCGCGAGGCGGCCCGCCCGCAGGAGCGCGCGGCCGAGGCCGGTGGCTCAGGGCCGCGCACCGCGGACCCCATGGAGGTCGCCCGCCGCGGCCACCTCCGGGTGCTGCGCTCGCCCGACAACTGACCAATTTCCTTCTGGATCAGCCCCCTTCACGGGATCTTCACAGTCGCACGCGTTGACCCGTGATTGTTGAGGACACGACGATTTCGCCACCCGACTCCGGGATTCCGGGAGGCGAAATCGTGTTCGTCCAGCAATTGGAGCCCGTAGGCGGCTCGCTCGGCCTGTCCGCGCTCGTCGCGGCCCTGCCGCTCGTGACCGTCCTCGTCCTGCTCGGCGCCGTGCGCATGAAGGCGCACCGGGCGGGCCTGATCGGTCTCGCCGTGGCAGCCGCCGTCGGCTGGCTCGCGTACGACATGCCCCTGGGGCAGACCGTCTCCAGCGCCGCGCAGGGTGCGGTCTTCGGGCTCTTCCCCATCATGTGGATCGTCGTCAACGCCCTGTGGGTGTACCGGATGACGGTGCGCACCCGGCACTTCGACATCCTGCGCCGCTCCTTCGGGCGGCTCTCCGACGATCCGCGCATCCAGGCGCTCGTCGTCGCGTTCTGTTTCGGCGCGCTCTTGGAGGCGCTCGCCGGGTTCGGGGCGCCGGTCGCCATCTGCTCGGTGATGCTGGTCGCGCTCGGCTTCGACCCCGTGAAGGCCGCGGTCGTCGCGCTCGTCGCCAACACGGCGCCCGTCGCCTTCGGCGCCATGGGCACGCCCGTCGTGACGCTGGCTCAGGTGACGGGCCTTCCGCTCGACGTCGTCGCCTCCGTGGTGGGCCGTCAGACGCCGCTGCTCGCCCTGGTGGTGCCGCTCGTGCTCGTCGGCCTGGTGGACGGCAAGCGGGGCCTGCGGGAGACCTGGGTGCCCGCCGTCGCGTGCGGATTCGCCTTCGCCGTCGCCCAGTTCGTGGCCTCCAACTACGTGTCGGCCCAACTCGCCGACATCGGCGCCGCCCTGGTCGGTGCCGGCGCGCTCGTCGCGGTGCCGCACGCGCGCAGGCCGGCCGCCGAGCCCGTACGCGCGGCCGTCCTGACCGGCGTACGCAGTGAGGACCTGGACGAGGAGGACACGCGGCCGGAGGTGCTGCGCGCCTACGCGCCGTACGCGCTGATCGTCGTGATCTTCTCCCTGGCGCAGATCCCCGCCCTCAAGGACCTGCTCGCCAAGGCCAACTGGGTCTTCGACTGGCCCTTCCTGAACGTCGCCGACCCGAGCGGCAAGCCCGTGGGCGGCAACATCTTCACGCTGCCGATCTTCTCCACCGGCGGCACGCTCGTCCTGATCGCGGGCCTGTTCACCGCGGTCGTCATCGGCGTGCACGCGCGCGACGCGGCGCGCGAATGGTTCGCCACCGTGCACGAACTGCGGTTCGCGATCCTGACGGTGACGAGCGTGCTGGCCCTCGCGTACGTCATGAACCTGTCCGGACAGGCCGCCACCATCGGGCACTTCGTGGCCGCCGCGGGCGCCGGACTCGCCTTCCTGTCGCCCGTCCTCGGCTGGTTCGGCGTCGCGGTCTCCGGTTCCGACACCTCGGCCAACGCGCTCTTCGGCGCCCTCCAGGTGACGGCCGCCCAGCAGTCGGGCCTGTCGCCGGAACTCCTCGCCGCGGCGAACAGTTCGGGCGGCGTCCTCGGCAAGATGATCTCGCCGCAGAACCTGACGATCGCCTGCGCGGCGGTCGGCCTCGCAGGCCGGGAGGGCGACCTGCTGCGCAAGGTGCTGCCGTGGAGCCTCGGCCTGCTCCTGGTGATGTGCCTGATCGTGTGGGGGCAGAGCACGGCCGTGCTGTCGTGGATGCTGCCGTGAGCGGGGGCGGGTTTCGCCAGGTACTGCTGTGACCAGTGAGGATGCGGGCGGGCGGGTTCCTCGGGAGGAATGAGGGGTTCACGGTCCGTTGTCGGTGCGGCCAGGTACTTTGTGGGTCCGTGCAGGACTCCAGGAGGGCTGGGCAGACCGTGGCTGCTGCTGATCTGTCGCAGATCGTGAAGGCGTACGACGTGCGTGGGGTGGTCCCGGACCAGTGGGACGAGGAGCTCGCCGCGCTGTTCGGTGCCGCGTTCGTGCGCGTGACCGGCGCCGACGCGATCGTCGTGGGGCATGACATGCGGCCCTCGTCGCCCGGCCTGACGGCGGCGTTCGCGCGCGGGGCCGCCGCCCTCGGCGCCGACGTCACCGAGATCGGCCTGTGCTCGACGGACCAGCTGTACTACGCGTCGGGCGCGCTCGACCTGCCAGGCGCCATGTTCACGGCCTCGCACAACCCGGCCCAGTACAACGGCATCAAGATGTGCCGGGCGGGCGCGGCGCCGGTCGGGCAGGACACGGGCCTCGCGGAGATCCGGCGCCTGGCCGAGGAGTGGAGCGCGTCGGGCGCCCCGGAGCCGGCGGCCACTCCCGGCACCGTCACGCGCCGGGACACGCTGCGGGACTACGCGGCGCACCTGCGCGGACTGGTCGACCTGACGGCGATCCGGCCGCTGAAGGTCGTGGTGGACGCGGGCAACGGGATGGGCGGGCACACGGTGCCGACGGTCCTCGAAGGCCTGCCGCTGGACGTCGTACCGATGTACTTCGAGCTGGACGGCACGTTCCCGAACCACGAGGCGAACCCGCTGGACCCGGCGAACATCGTGGACCTCCAGGCACGCGTGCGTGCGGAGGGCGCCGACCTCGGCCTCGCCTTCGACGGCGACGCGGACCGCTGCTTCGTGGTGGACGAGAACGGCGACCCGGTGTCCCCGTCCGCGATCACCGCCCTGGTCGCCGCCCGCGAACTCGCGCGCAACGGCGGCTCGGGCACGGTCATCCACAACCTGATCACCTCCTGGACCGTGCCGGAGGTCGTGAAGGAGAACGGCGGCACGCCCGTGCGCACGCGCGTGGGCCACTCCTTCATCAAGCAGGAGATGGCCACCACCGGCGCGATCTTCGGCGGCGAGCACTCCGCGCACTACTACTTCCGCGAGTTCTGGAACGCCGACACGGGCATGCTGGCGGCCCTCCACGTCCTCGCGGCCCTCGGCGGCCAGGACGGCCCGCTCTCCGCCCTGGTCGCCGCCTACGACCGGTACGCGGCCTCCGGCGAGATCAACTCCACGGTCGCCGACCAGACCGACCGCCTCGCCGCGATCAAGGCGGCGTACGCGGGCCGCGAGGGCATCACGACGGACGAGCTCGACGGCCTGACGATCACGGCGACCGACTGGTGGTTCAACGTCCGCCCGTCCAACACGGAACCGCTGCTGCGCCTGAACGCGGAGGCCCGGGACACGGCGACGATGGAAAAGATCCGCGACGAGGCCTTGGCGATCATCCGCGCCTGAGGCACACCAAGCCCCCGGCGGTGGTTGAGCCAATCAAGCCCCGCCGGCGATTGAGGCGCGGATCCCGGGGAGGGGCCCCGTGGCGTCGACCCCGGACGGACAGAGACCTCCGCCGGCCCTCGCCCGAAGTCAGGCGGCTTGTTTTCCCGCCCCACGCCATCTCCCACCCACCGCCCCCTCCGGGGGCGTCGGCCACACGGGGTGCCGCCGCGGCCCCGGCGGCGGTTGAGCCGATCAACCCCCTGCGGCGGGTGGGTAAATCAAGCCCCGCCGGCGATTGAGGCGCGGGGCCCGGGGAGGGGCCCCGCGGCGTCAAGCCCGGATGGGCCCAGGCTCGCGCCGCCTGAGGGCAATCCGCCGCCAAGGCCGACCTCCGGCACGCCGCGCTCCCGCCGGAGGCCAGGGCCCCGGCGCCCCCCGCCCCAAGCCAGGCGGCTCAATTCCACGCCCCACGCCACCTCCCACCACCCGCCCCCTCCGGGGGCCGTCGGCCGACCGGAGCGCTGCCCCCGCCTTGGGCAATCTGCCGCCTTGGGCGGCAGGGTGGGCAAGGCGGCACCCGGTGCCGCGCACCCCTCACGACGGCCCCCCGGCCACGACACGGCCCTGCGGCGATTGAGCAGCGGGGTCCGGGGCGGAGCCCCGCGGCGTCAACCCCGGGTGGGCCCAGGCTCCCGCCGCCTGGGGGCAATCCGCCGCCAAGGCCGACCTCCGGCACGCCGCGCCCCCGCCGGAGGCCACGACCCCGGTCACGACACGCCCCCCGCCCCCCGCCGGTAGGCTGGTGACCAGTGCCGTACCCCGGTCGGCCATCCGGCCACCGCACGCGGTGCAGCGCACCCGAACCCCACACCCCCCGGAGGGAAACCATGCCGCTCGAAGCCGGCCTCCTGGAGATCCTCGCCTGCCCGGCCTGCCACGCCCCGCTCAAGGAGGCCGACGCCGAGTTGATCTGCACCGGCAAGGACTGCGGCCTGGCCTACCCGGTCCGCGACGGCATCCCCGTCCTCCTGATCGACGAGGCCCGCCGCCCCGCGTAACCCCCGAAAAGAAGCCGCCCGCAGGAGGCCCGACGCCATGTTCGACGAATCGCTTCTCGACGACCCGGACGCGCTGGCCAGGGCCGACCGCCGCGGCCTGCTGCGCGGCGCCGCAGAGGCCGGCGCCCGCGTCCGCACGGCGGCCCGGCACGCGGCCGAGGCCGGCATCGCCGACCTGAAGCCCGACGGCCGCCCCCGCGCCGTCCTGATCGCGGGTCCCGGCACGGCCGCCGCGGGCGTCGCCGACTTCGTCGGACGCCTGGCGGGCGCCGCCTGCCCGGTCGTCCGCCTGCGCTCCACCGGCGTGGCCCCCGCGTCCGGCGCGCTGCGCTGGGAGCTGCCGGGCTGGGCGGGCTCGGTCGACCTCCTCCTGATCGCCACTCCGGACGGCTCGGAGCCGAGCCTCTCGCTCCTCGTCGAGCAGGCGTACCGGCGTGGCGTCACGCCCGTCGCCGTCTGCCCCTCCGGCGCCCCGCTGACCGAGTCGATCACCGCGGCCCATGGCCTGTTCGTACCGATGGCCACCGCCCCGTACGAGGCGGACGAACCCGCGGCCGCCTCCGCGCCGGGCGCACTCTGGGCGCTTCTTACGCCCCTCCTCGCGCTGCTCGACCGCACGGGCCTCCTGGCGGCCGAGCCGGACACCCTCGAGAAGGTCGCCGACCGACTCGACCAGGTCGCCGAGCGCTGCGGCCCGGCCATCGCCACGTACAGCAACCCGGCCAAGACGCTCGCCGCCGAGCTCGCCGAGGCGCTCCCGCTGATCTGGACCGAGGGCGCCGCCGCGGGCCCGGCGGGCCGCCGCTTCGCCGCCGCCCTCGCCGAGCTCGCGGGGCGCGCCGCGCTCGCCGCGGACCTGCCCGAGGCGATGCCGGCCCACGGCGCGCTCCTCACCGGCGACCTGGCCGCGGGCGCCGACCCCGACGACTTCTTCCGCGACCGCGTCGAGGAGGTCCAGATGATGCGCGCCCGCGTCGTCCTGCTGCGCGACCGGCCCGCGGGCGGCCTCACCGCCGCGCCCGCGGCCCGCGAACTCGCGCTCTCGCACGACATCGCCATCAGCGAGCTGGAGCCGGAGGAGGGCAGCGACCTGGAGACCCTCGCGGAGCTGATCGCCGTCACGGATTTCGCCGCCGTTTACCTGGGCCTCGCCTCGCGGGCCTGACCCGGACCGACCCTTTCCCCGGCCGGCCCGACGGCGCCCGGCCGCCCCGCCCTGGACCGCGTACCGAAAGAACCCCTCATGGACCGCCTCACCAACACCGTCCGCCCCTACGCCTGGGGCTCCACCACCGCCATCCCGCAGCTGATCGGCGTGGCGCCGACCGGCGAGCCGCAGGCGGAGATGTGGATGGGCGCGCACGCCGGCGCCCCCTCGCGCACCGAGCGCGGCCCGCTGAACGAGGTCATCGACGCGCACCCGGCCGACGAACTGGGCACGGCGGCCGTCGAGAAGTTCGGCCCCCGCCTCCCGTTCCTCCTCAAGCTGCTCGCCGCGGGCGCGCCCCTCTCCCTCCAGGTGCACCCCGACCTCCAGCAGGCGAAGGAGGGTTACGAGGACGAGGAGAAGCGCGGCGTCCCGATCGACGCCCCGCACCGC
This sequence comes from Streptomyces sp. NPDC059897, assembly GCF_042730865.1. Lineage (NCBI taxonomy): Bacteria > Bacillati > Actinomycetota > Actinomycetes > Kitasatosporales > Streptomycetaceae > Streptomyces > Streptomyces sp. NPDC059897. The sequence continues at coordinate 90,149 of NZ_JBHWKQ010000028.1, forward strand.
AACTACAAGGACGCCAACCACAAGCCCGAACTGATCTGCGCCCTCACGCCGTTCGACGGCCTGTGCGGCTTCCGCACGCCCGAGGAGGCGGCGAAGCTCCTCGAAGGCCTCGGCGTCGACAGCCTCAAGCCGTACGCCGACCTGCTGCGCGCCCACCCCGAAGAGGCGGCGCTGCGCGAGGTCCTGACCGCCGTACTGAGCGCGGACCCCGCCGAGATGGAGCGCACCGTCACCGAGGCCACGGCCGCCGCCCAGCACATCGGCGGCGCCTACGAGCCGTACGCGGGCATCGCCCACCACTACCCCGGCGACCCGGGCGTCATCGCGGCCATGCTGCTCAACTACGTCCAACTCCAGCCCGGCGAGGCCCTCTTCCTCGGCGCGGGAGTGCCGCACGCGTATCTGAACGGCCTCGGCGTCGAGATCATGGCCAACTCCGACAACGTGCTGCGCTGCGGCCTCACCCCCAAGCACGTCGACGTATCCGAACTGCTGCGCGTCGTCCGCTTCGAGGCCACCGACCCCGGCGTGCTGCGCCCCGAGGCCTCGCCCGACGGCGAAGAGGTCTACGACACCCCCATCGACGAGTTCCGCCTCTCGCGCTTCGTCCTGCCGGAGAGCGGCGCCGCCCACGACCTGACGGCCGCGACGCCGCAGATCCTGCTGTGCACGGCGGGCACCGTCCGGGCCGGCGAGCTCGCCCTCGCGCCCGGCGAGTCGGCCTTCGTTCCGGCGGGCGAAAAGGTCAATGTGTCCGGTTCCGGGACCCTTTTCCGGGCGACGGTTGTGGCCTGAGAGGCATGCGAGGCGTCCCGTGCTGCAACAATGACCCACCGCGCACGGGACGTAAGACGTAGAACCTCGAAGGGACACCAGGAACGACATGAGTGCTTCAGGCGGAGCCAAGGCGATCGTGGCGGCACTGGCCGCCAACCTAGCGATCGCGGTAGCGAAATTCGTGGCGTTCCTCTTCAGTGGCTCCTCGTCGATGCTCGCCGAGTCGGTCCACTCGCTCGCCGACTCCGGGAACCAGTTCCTGCTGCTGCTCGGCGGCAAGAAGGCGCAGCGCGAGGCCACCCCGCAACACCCCTTCGGGTACGGCCGCGAGCGCTACATCTACGCCTTCCTGGTCTCGATCGTGCTCTTCTCGGTCGGCGGCATGTTCGCCGTGTACGAGGGCTACGAGAAGATCAGCCACCCGCACGACCTTGAGCACTGGTACTGGCCGGTGGGCGTGCTCGTCTTCGCGATCATCGCCGAGAGCTTCTCCTTCCGTACGGCCATCAAGGAGTCCAACACGCTCCGCGGCAAGCTCACTTGGGGCCAGTTCATCAAGCGCGCCAAGGCGCCCGAGCTGCCCGTCGTCCTCCTGGAGGACCTCGGCGCGCTCATCGGTCTGATCCTCGCGCTCGGCGGCGTCGGCCTCACCCTCGCCACCGGTGACGCCGTCTGGGACGGCATCGGCACGCTCTGCATCGGTGTCCTGCTGATCGCCATCGCGGTCGTCCTCGCCCTGGAGACCAAGTCGCTGCTGCTCGGCGAGGCCGCAGGCACCGACGAGGTCGCGAAGATCGAGAAGGCCGTCGTCGACGGCGAGACCGTCACCGGCCTGATCCACATGCGCACGCTGCACCTCGGCCCCGAGGAGCTTCTCGTCGCCGCGAAGATCTCCGTGCACCACGACAACACGGCCGCCGAGGTCGCCCGCGCCATAAACGATGCCGAGGCCCGCATCCGCGCCGCCGTCCCGATCGCCCGCGTGATCTACCTCGAGCCCGACATCTACAGCGAGTCCGAGGCCGAAAGGGGCTCCGACCCGGAGGCCCGCCCCGGCGGCCCGACGCCGAGCACGGAGCACTGAAGCACTCTTCTACGTAGATGGGGCCCAGCCGAGAATCAATCTCGGCTGGGCCCCATCTACGTAGTCGCGCGTTGCGGTCACTGCACCTCGGACAGCACCTCGAGGATCGCGGCCTCGTCCGGGGCCGCCTGCAGCCGCGCCCGGAAGTCCGTGTCCATCAGCTTGCGCGACAGCAGCGCCAGAATCCGCAGGTGCTCATCGCCCGCGGCCGCCTCCGGCACCGAGATCATGAAGACCAGCCTGGCCTTCGTGCCGTCGAGCGAACCCCACTCGATGCCCTCGTCGGACCGCGCGAAGCAGACGACCGGCGCGGTCACCGCGTCCGTCTTGGCGTGCGGGATGGCGATCTCCTCGCCGAGCCCGGTCGTGCCCTGCTCCTCGCGCCGCAGCGCGGTCCGCACGAGCTCCTCCACGTCGGCGACCTTGCCGGTGCCTGCGGCGAGGCCGGCCATCTCGCGGATGGCCGCTTCCTTGTCCCGCGCGTCCAGCTGCACCTTCACCGTCCGGCCGGTGAGGTAGCCGGAGAGGACCTCGGGTTCCTCAGCGGGCTCCCCGATCCCTGCCTCGGCCGCGCCTGCCGCGGTGGAGGCCGCAGCGGCCGACTGGAGCGAGGCGCTCGCGGACGTGGAGGCGACGGTCGCCGTGGCGTGGGCCTCGGGAGCGCTCTCGGCGGCGACGGCCGGGGTGGCACCGACCAGCGCGGGCTCGCCGGCCTTGGCCTCGGCCGGGTCGGCCGCGGCCTGCTTGGCGGCGGCACGGCGGTTGCTGACACCGATGAGCGCGTTCGTCGTCACGGCGGTGACCACCGTGCCCGCGACGATCGCGAGGAAGAACCAGGCGAGCCCGCTGATCGCACCGAACACAGCGACGATCGGACCGCCGTGCGGCACCGAGTCCTCGACCCCCGCGAGACCGGCGATCGCACCGGCGACCGCGCCACCCAGCATGTTCGCCGGGATGACCTGCGCCGGACGCGCCGCCGCGAACGGGATGGCACCCTCCGAGATGCCGAAACAGCCCATGAACAGCGCCGCGATACCGGCTTCCTGTTCCTGCTGCGTATAGAGCTTGCGGTGGATCATCGTGGCCAGGCCCTGGCCGAGCGGCATCACCGGGATGGCCGCGGCGGCCATGCCCATGACGGCGTTGTTCGTACCGATCAGACCGACGGCGAACAGGAACGCGGTCTTGTTGACCGGGCCGCCCATGTCGAACGCGATCATCAGGCCGATGAGCGCGCCGAGCAGCACCGCGCTCGACCCGGTCATCCCGCCGAGGAAGTCGGTGAGGTGCGTGAACACCCAGGAGATCGGGCCGCCGAGGATGTAGATGAAGGCGAGGCCGACGGCCAGCGTGGACGCGATGGGCACCACGATGATCGGCATGATCGGCTGGATGGCCTTCGGGACCTTGATCTTCCGGATCGCGAGGACGAGATAGCCCGCGAGGAAACCGGTCACGATGGCGCCGAGGAAGCCGGCGTTGGCGTCGGAGCCGTAGATGCTGGCGTCGGCGGCGAGGAAGCCGCCGATCATGCCCGGCACGAGCGCGGGGCGGTCACCGAGCGCGAAGGCGATATAGCCGGAGAAGATCGGCAGCATCAGCTTGAAGCCGAGAGTGCCGAGCGCGTTCACGTTGAACCAGAACGTGTCCTTGGGGATCTGGATCCCGTCAGGCGTCGCGTGACCGCCGATCGCCAGCGAGACGGCGATCAGCAGACCGCCGACGACGACGAACGGAATCATGAAGCTGACGCCGTTCATCAGCGCCTTGTACGCCGCGCTGCGCTCCTTGCCGCCGGACGCCGCGGCTTCCTGCGCGCCGCCACCCTCCGAACCGGCCACGGGCGCGTTCTGGACCCGCTCGATCAGCTGCTCGGGGTGGCTGATGCCCTCCGAGACACCGACCGACAGCACCCGCTTACCGGCGAACCGGCTGCGGTCGACGTCCTTGTCGGCGGCGATGATGATGCCGTCAGCCTGCTTGACATCGTTGTCGGTGAGGACGTTCTCGGCCCCGATGGACCCTTGCGTCTCCACCTTCATGTCGATTCCCGCGGCGTCCGCGGCCTGCTGCAGCTTCTCCGCCGCCATGTAGGTGTGCGCGATGCCGGTCGGACATGCGGTCACCGCGAGCAGCCTCAGCTTGCGCTGCTGCTCGACGGCCCCTCCGCCCGCGTGGGGGTCGGCCGGACTGGTCACGTGGGGTCTCCTTCAAGCGTTCCGTGCAAGAGCGCGCAAATCTTTGCGGCCCTCTCGTCATGGTGCAACACATGCGCACAGCGCCGACAGTTCAAAGGTCCCGTATCGGGTAGTCCGTAGTCATGTATCCGTGATTTCGCCCCGGCCCTCCCTCCGGTGTGACCCGATCCGGAACTCGCCCGACCGGATCGAGAGGCGGGGTGGGTTCGGCTGGGCCGATCGGTGTAGCTTTGTACCGAGCCAGACGTCGCTGCTGATGGCGGTCGGGCGGCCCGTACGCCGGGTCGACCCGAGGGAGAGAGGGCCTCCGACGGACTGCGCTGCGAACGACCAGGGGACACTTGTGTCCCAGGACGCCGCAGGTCAGCCATGCGCGCACCACCCGTATCGCGGGCAGGCGCCTCAGCCCACCTCGACCGACTGCAACAGCACCGAGGAGCAGCTCACTTATGACTTCTGTCGCCAACCGACAGGACCAGGACTTCAAGGTCGCCGACCTCTCCCTCGCCGCCTTCGGCCGCAAGGAGATCACCCTCGCCGAGCACGAGATGCCCGGCCTCATGGCGATCCGCGAGGAGTACGCCGCCGCCCAGCCCCTCGCGGGCGCCCGCGTCACCGGCTCCCTCCACATGACGGTCCAGACGGCCGTCCTCATCGAGACCCTCGTCGCCCTCGGCGCCGAGGTCCGCTGGGCCTCCTGCAACATCTTCTCCACGCAGGACCACGCGGCCGCGGCCATCGCCGTCGGTCCGAACGGCACGCCGGACAACCCCCAGGGCATCCCGGTCTTCGCCTGGAAGGGCGAGACCCTCGAGGAGTACTGGTGGTGCACGGAGCAGGCCCTGACCTGGCCGAACACGCCCACCGGCGGCCCGAACATGATCCTCGACGACGGCGGTGACGCCACCCTCCTCGTCCACAAGGGCGTCGAGTACGAGAAGGACGGCAAGGTCCCCTCGGTCGACACCGCCGAGTCCGACGAGCACCGCGTCATCCTCCAGCTCCTGAACCGCACGATCTCGAACGGTTCGCAGAAGTGGACCCAGCTCTCCTCCGAGATCCGCGGCGTCACCGAGGAGACCACGACGGGCGTCCACCGCCTGTACGAGATGCAGCGCGACGGCGTCCTGCTGTTCCCGGCGATCAACGTGAACGACGCCGTGACCAAGTCGAAGTTCGACAACAAGTACGGCTGCCGCCACTCGCTCGTCGACGGCATCAACCGCGCCACGGACGTCCTCATCGGCGGTAAGACCGCCCTCGTCTGCGGCTACGGCGACGTGGGCAAGGGCTGCGCGGAGTCGCTGCGCGGCCAGGGCGCCCGCGTGATCGTCACCGAGGTCGACCCGATCTGCGCGCTGCAGGCGGCGATGGACGGCTTCCAGGTCACGACGCTCGACGAGGTCGTCGACAAGGTCGACATCTTCGTCACGACGACGGGCAACAAGGACATCATCATGGCCTCGGACATGGCCAAGATGAAGCACCAGGCCATCGTCGGGAACATCGGCCACTTCGACAACGAGATCGACATGGCCGGCCTGGCGAAGATCGACGGCATCGTCAAGGACGAGGTCAAGCCGCAGGTCCACACCTGGACGTTCCCCGACGGCAAGGTCATCATCGTGCTGTCCGAGGGCCGCCTGCTGAACCTGGGCAACGCGACGGGCCACCCGTCCTTCGTGATGTCCAACTCGTTCGCGGACCAGACGCTGGCCCAGATCGAGCTGTTCACCAAGCAGTCCGAGTACCCGACCGGCGTGTACGTGCTGCCCAAGCACCTGGACGAGAAGGTCGCCCGCCTCCACCTGGACTCGCTCGGCGTGAAGCTGACGACGCTCCGCCCGGAGCAGGCCTCGTACATCGGCGTCGAGGTCGAGGGCCCGTACAAGCCGGACCACTACCGCTACTGAGCACGCGCCCGCCGAGCACGCGTGCCCGGACCACGCGTCCGCTGACCACTCGACTCGGCACCGCGCACCAGCCGCCCGCCGGCTGACCGCTTCGCAGGACAGGCCCCCGCACCCCCGTGTCGGGGGCCTGTCCCGTGTCCGCGCACACCGCTGGCTACGGTGGACACGCCCTTCGACGCCCGCCCGCCCCGTACGCGACGGCGACCGTCACCAGGCCAGACAGAGGACCCCACGAACGCCATGCCCCGCGGCCGTTATTCGCTCCACGATCTGCACGATCACACCCCCCTCGGCGAAGAACACTTCCAGTGCGCGCCCGGCCCCTCCGGCTGGCGCTATGTCGCGCAACGGACCACCCCCTCCGGCGACCACGCCGGCTCGATCGACCTCGCCCTCGACGAACTCGGCCGCCCCATCCGCCTCGAACTGAACGCGGCGAGCTGGCAGGTGAGAGGTGCCGCCATCGACGGCGTCACATGGGTCCGCACCGACCCCTCGGGCACTCACGCCACCGAAGGAAACGCCCCCGCGCACGCGTTCACGGGAACATCCCCCGCGTTCCTCATCGCCACCGCACGACTGCTCGGTCTCACCCCCGCTTCCCCTCCGACCCGCGTCCGCCTCGTCGCCCTGACGGATCCAGTCCTCGCACCCCGCACGGTGGACCAGTCCTGGACCCTGCTGAACAGCGAAGCACACGCCACTGACAGCGGGCCCCTGACCGTGGACGAATACCAGGTCACAGCCCTGGACACGGGGGAGCAGCAGACGATCCACATCAGCGGCGACGTGGTCCTCGCGGCCCCCGGCATCGAGCTGGAGGACCTGGAGAACCCACCGTCGACGTTCCGCTGACGCCGCCGCGCACTCAGGCCGGCGGCACGAACCCGGTGGCCGGCCCGTCCGAACTCCCGGAACCGGCCGGAGGGGTGTCCGCCGGACCGGACGCGGGGGCCGGAGGAACGGGAGGCGTGGACGGCACGGACCCCGCGGGCTCCGCGTATCCGCCATAGGGCCCGGGAGCCGGACCGGCCACGGGCGCAGCCGCCCGACGACCTGCTGCAGGGCCCGCCCCGAACGCCCGCTGGGCCTCTCGCGACTGCCGCTCGTGCGTCACGGCCGCCAGATACGCGGCGGGCGGCATGTCACTCGGCACCGGAGCCCCCGTGTGCGCGGCGAGCTCACCCGCCAGCCGCTCGGCCATCCCCCACCCGACCTGCGGATCCAGCTGCCCCATCCGCGTCAGGTACTGCCGCACCGCGAGCCACAGCCCCTCCGGCACGGCCGACAGATCCAGCTCGGCGAACCTCCCCACCAGCCACGGCGGGGGAGGCGGCACGAAAGCCGACTGCCCGGTCGGCACCCTTTCCCGTACGACGAGGGTCCCGGCGAACACGTCCCCGACCCGCCGGCCCCGCGCGGACACGAGCGAGGCGATGCAGGCCACGACCCCAAAGGTCATGAGGATCTCCACGACCCCCACGGCTCCCCGCACCAGCGCATGCCGGAACCGGATCGGCCCGCCGTCGTCCCGCACGACGCGCAGCCCGCACGCGAGCTTCCCCAGCGACCGCCCATGGCTCAGCGTCTCCACGGCGATCGGGATCCCGACCAGCACCAACAGAAACGTCGCCACCGCGACGGCCGCGACCGCGGCGTCGTCGAGCGAAGCGGTCGCAGCCGCGAACGCCATGGTCACCGCGATATAGACGGCGAACGCCACCGCCAGGTCGATGAACACGGCAAGCGCCCGACTCGGCAACTTCGCGGGCCGCAGCTCCAGCGCCACCGCCTCACCCGTCACCAGCTCACTCACGCCGGCCACCCACCCTTCAACGAGCTGCCCCAGGAACCGCCAGTCTGCCAAGCTGAAGGACCATCGCGCCGTACAGGTGCCGGAAAGCGAGGAGCAGCAGACCGGATGGACCTCGACGTCTTCGTGTCCGCCCACCGGGCCGAGTGGGACCGCCTTGACGCCCTGCTGCGCCGCCGACGCCGTCTCACCGGCACGGAGGCGGACGAACTGGTGACCCTGTACCAGCGCACCGCCACTCACCTCTCGCTCATCCAGTCCAGCGCACCGGACCCCCGGGTGATCGGCCGCCTCACCCAGCTCGTGGCACGCGCGCGTAGTGCCGTGACGGGCACCCGCCGCGCCTCATGGCGCGATGTGACGCGCTTCTTGACCCACGGTTTCCCGGCAGCGGTCTACAGGGCGCGCCACTGGTGGGTACCCACCGCACTGCTCTCCACCGCGATAGCCGCTCTCATCGGCTGGTGGATCGGCACCCACCCCGATGTCCAGGCCTCCATCGCGGCCCCCTCCGAGCTCCGCGAGATGACCCGCCCCGGCGGCCAGTACGAGACGTACTACTCGAGCCACCCGGCCGCGTCGTTCGCAGCCCAGGTCTGGACGAACAACGCTCAGGCCGCTGCCATGTGCCTGGTCCTGGGCGTCTTCCTCGGCCTTCCGGTCCTGTGGATCCTCTTCCAGAACATGCTCAACGTAGGTGTGGGCATCGGCCTGATGGCCTCCGTCGGCCGCCTCGACGTCTTCCTGGGGCTGATCCTCCCGCACGGCCTGCTCGAACTGACCGCGGTCTTCGTAGCCGCCGGGACCGGGCTCCGCCTCGGCTGGACGGTGATCGATCCGGGCCCCCGTTCCCGTAGGACGGCCCTGGCCGAAGAGGCCCGCGCGGCCCTCGGCATGGCCATCGGTCTGGCCCTCGTCCTCTTCGTCTCCGGCGCCATCGAAGGCTTCGTCACCCCCTCCGGCCTCCCGACCTGGGCCCGCATCGGCATCGGCATCGCGGCGGAACTGGCTTTCCTGGCATACGTCTATGTACTCGGCGGCCGAGCGGCCCGCGAGGGAGAGACGGGCGATGTGGACGCGGACGAGCGCAGCGCGCTGCTGCCCACGGCCGCCTGATGTGCGAGCGCCCCGCTGAGCTGCTAGTCTCTTCTTCGCCCCGGAAAGACCGTTGACACGGACAGACCGGGGAGGTAGATTCGAACAGTTGCCCCGAACTAGACAGGTTCGATTGCAACGGCTAGCATCTAGCGCGCTTCGCGAAATTCAATTCTTCGAGAAGCCCCCCCGATTAATCGGAAACCCTGAGCCGGTCAGACCGGCCCAAAACTTCTGATAAAGTCGGCACCGCCGAAAGGCAAAGGCCCTCCAACGGCCACCGGAAATGAAATCCGAACCGGAAACGGAACGGAAAACGGATCTGGTAGGGTTGGAAACACGAAGTATCGAAGGGAAGCGCCCGGAGGAAAGCCCCAGAGAGTGTTCTGCGGGTGAGTACAAAGGAAGCGTCCGTTCCTTGAGAACTCAACAGCGTGCCAAAA
>NZ_JBHWKQ010000029.1:0-98350 GCF_042730865.1 Streptomyces sp. NPDC059897
GGGCGCGGTTTATCGCGGGGGGGGGGGTTATGTTGGCCCTGGGCGGCCGTGTTGCCGGGGCGCCCCCGGGGCCCGTTTCCGCGGCGTGGGGTGCTGGGGTGGGGGCCCCCCCGGGGGCGGGCCCCCCACTTCCGAGGCACGGCACGCGGCTGACAGGGCCGACGGGGCCGAGCCGGAACGTCGGCCGCAATGCGCCTACTTCCGCCCCCACGCCGAGATCAGCGGCGCCGTCGCCAGGTCCATGGTCCCGTCGGCGACGTTCGCCAGGTGCTGGTCGATCTCGTCGTCCGTCGCCAGGCCCGCCGTCACGAGCTGCGCACGGATCTGCCCGACCGTCGCCGTCTCCAGCGCCGTGCAGGCCGGTGACGCCAGCGGGAAGTACGCGTCCGCCTCGACCTGCCGCAGCCCCGCCGCCCGCAGCAGCCCCGGCAGCTTCCGGCCGTACGACAGATCGGCGCCGCGCTCCGCGAGCAGCGAACGGAAGCCGTGCCGCAGGCGGTTGGCCAGTTGCTGCGCGGGCCCCGCCTCGTCTGGACAGAGCAGCGGCTGGAGCGCGGGGTCGGCGTCCTCGATGAGCAGCCGGCCGCCGGGGCGCAGCGCGCGGATCATCGACGCCAACGCCCGCTCCCGGTCCGGGACATGGACCAGGACGAGGCGCGCGTGCACCAGGTCGAAGCTCTCCGCGGGCGGCTCGTCGACGCCGATGTCGTGGCGCCGCACCTCGACGGGCGTACGGGGCGTGGCGGCCTGCCAGGACGTGTCGATGTCGGTGGCGAGGACCCGGCCGGTCGGGCCGACCTTCCGCGCGAGCCACGAGACCACGGACGTGCCGCCGGCCCCGACCTCCCAGCAGCGCCAGCCGGAGCCGATGCCGAGACGCTCGATGTGCCGGAACGTCGTGGGGTCGAAGAGGACCGAGAAGGCGTCGAAGCGCCGTCCTGCCTCGGGCCGCTGGTTGTCGAGGAGGTACGCGTGCTCGCCTGATCGCATCATGAACCGATCATCTCAGCCCAATCGTTGGATACCGGACATTGCGCCAGTGGAGCGGAGCCTTCCGTTCCCACAGGGGTGGACACGCTGTCGGTGACCGCTGGCAGACTGACCCATCAAGTCATCTTCGTGACGGAAAACGAACGGCACAACGGCCGGAAAGCGGGAGGGCCAGAGCATGTCCATGGCGGGCAATCTGCGGAAGGTCGGCGGTCTGCGCAGGGTGGGCAGCCTGCGCAAGGTCGCGCGGCTCGCGCGGCGCACGCCCAAGGTCGACCTGAGCCACCCGGCGCGCTCCCCGCTGGGCTCCGCGGTGGTGAACTGCGTGACCTACCGGGACGGCGTGCGCGAGGCGGGCGACAGCGATCTCGTCGAGTCGGTGCGCGCGGTGCGCAAGGCCGCGGACGGGTTCGTCTGGCTGGGGCTGCACGAGCCGTCGGAGCTGGAGTTCGCGGACATCGCCGAGCTGTTCGACCTGCACCCCCTGGCCGTGGAGGACGCGGTGCACGCGCACCAGCGGCCCAAGGTGGAGCGGTACGGGCAGACGCTCTTCGCGGTCCTGAAGACGGTCTGCTACGTCGACCACGCGGAGCTCACCGCGACCAGCGAGGTCGTGGACACCGGCGAGATCATGGTGTTCCTCGGCCAGGACTTCGTGATCACGGTGCGGCACGGCCGGCACGGCTCGCTCGGCCCCGTGCGCGAGCGGATCGAGGCGGACACGGAGCAGTTGGCCAAGGGCCCGGCGGCGGTGCTGCACGCGATCGCGGACAGCGTCGTCGACGACTACCTGACGGTGATCGACGAGGTCCAGGCGGACATCGACGAGGTCGAGGCGGCCGTCTTCGCGGCGAACGGCGCGAAGGCCGACCCCGGCCGGATCTATCAACTCAAGCGCGAGCTCCTCGAGTTGAAGCGGGCCGTGGTGCCGCTGTCCCGGCCGATACAGGAGCTTTCGGGGCGCCCCTTCCCCGCCGTGCCGCCCGAGATACAGGCGTACTTCCGCGACGTGTCGGACCACCTGCTGCGGGCGGCCGAGCAGATAGCGGCCTTCGACGAACTGCTCAACTCGATCCTGCAGGCACATCTGGCACAGGTGACGGTCGCGCAGAACGAGGACATGCGAAAGATCACGGCGTGGGCCGCCATCGTCGCCGTGCCGACGATGGGCTGCGGCGTCTACGGCATGAACTTCGACCACATGCCCGAGCTGCACTGGCGGTTCGGCTATCCGCTGATGATGTCCGTGATAGCGGTCATCTGTTTCGTGGTCTACCGAGGGTTCAAGCGCAACGGCTGGCTGTGACCCACCGAGCGGTCACCCGCTCCACGCCGGGTGGCGCGGGTCGTCCGCGCGGACGACGACGTCGGCGCTCCGCGCGGGCCCGGTCTCGGAGTCGTAGCGCTCGAAGGCCGGGAGCGTCCACTGCTCGGACTCGGGGGTGCGGCGCCGCAGCGCGCCCCGCGACAGGCTCACGTGCACGGCCAGATCGAAGGGGAACCAGTGGTGCAGGAGCAGCGGGCCGTGCATCAACAGCACGCCACCGGGAGGGAGTTGGACGTACCCGCTGCGGGTCGCGCGGTCCGTGACCGGGTCCCACAGGTCGGGCAGGACCCGGCCCGTGCCGTCCGGTTCGAGCGGGCCGAACACCTCGCGCCACAGCGCGCCCGTGTCGAACCAGCCGCTGTAGTACGCCTCGACGTCCCGGTGCCCGTACTCGAACCGGAGCGAGGCCGGGCGCAGAAAGCCCTCGGTGCCGACCGTGAGCGAAGACCGGCCCCGGGTGCGCAGGGCCTCGGAGACGAGCGCGGCGAGCTCGCCGGTGCGGGCGGCCGGCGCCCCGTCGAGGGCGACCTTCACCCACGGGCCGCCGTCGGCCGGCTTCAGGTCGAACAGCCGCTCGGCGAGGGCGTCGCCGAGCCGTTCCCAGGTGATCGCTTCGAGTCGCACGCACTCCATGATGCAGGGCACGCGCGGGCGGGCATCACGCTCGTATGACCAGAGCCGTCCCGCCGCAGGCCGGAACCACCTCACCCCAGGCCGAAGCCGTCCCGCCGCCGGCCGCGCGCACCACCCCGGCACCGGCCGCCGCGCGCAGCCCCCTCGTCCTCCAGCCGGTCAAGCGCAGGCGGTGCGGCGCCTGCCGGCGGGGGCCGCTCGGGTTCCTGACCCTGGAGGACGGGCAGCCGCGCTGTCTGGACTGCGCCGACCTGGGGCACCTGGTGTTCCTGCCGCGCGGGGACACGGCGCTGACCCGCAGGGCGCGCGAGGAGAGCACGCTGTCGGCCGTCGTCGTGCGCTTCCACCGGAAGCGCGGGCGGTACGAGCGGCAGGGCGTGCTCGTCGAGGAGGCGGCGCTCGCGCGGGCCGAGGCGCGCTGCCTCGCGGACTCGGAGGCGCGGGCCCGGCGGCGGGCGCGGGACGCGGCGCGGCGGGCGGCGCTGGACGCGGAGTTCGTGGCGGAGTTCGCGGCGCGGATCCTGCGGCTGTTCCCGGGCTGCCCCGCGGACCGGGCTACGGCGATCGCCGCGCATGCCGGGGCGCGCGGGAGTGGGCGGGTGGGCCGGAGCGCGGCGGGGCGGGCGTTCTCACAGGGCGCGGTCGCGGCCGCGGTGCGGGCCGCCGTGCGCCATGTGGACACGCCGTACGACCGGCTGCTGATGGAGGGCGCGCCCCGCAGGGAGGCCCGGTCGCGGGTGGCCGGGGCCGTGACGGCGGTGCTAAACGAGTGGCAGGGGCCGACCCCCGCCCCGCCCACCACACCCGCCCCGTCGACCGCACCCATCGGACTCCACAGAAACACCACAACCGGCACCGTTCGCTCAATGTAATCGTGAAATCACTGTCCACAACCGACAAACTGCGGCATGATCCCCCTGAGACAGGGGGGCGCATGATCGAAGGTCCGTATTTCGTGCTGGTCGTGCTGGGGGCGGTCTGGTGCGGGGTGAGTTCAGGGGTGTTCATCGCGTTCTCCACATTCGTGATGCGCGGCCTCGGCGCGCTGCCGGCCGCACAGGGGATCGCCGCGATGAACGCCATCAACGTCGCCGCGCTCACGCCACCGTTCATGGTCGTCTTCCTCGGCGCGGCGGTGCTGTGCGCGGTGATCGCGGTCGTGACGTTCGTGCTCTGGCCCGATCCGGGCACCGTCGAGCTGCTGCTCGGCTGTGCGCTGTACTTGGTCGGCACCTTCGGCGTGACGGTCCTCGCGAACGTGCCGCGCAACGCGGCGCTCGCCGGTCTCTCCGGCGCCGAGGACTCCGAGAGCGGCGCCGCGCAGTGGCGGACGTATCTCGTCGAATGGGTGCGGTGGAACCACGTACGGGCCGCGACGGGCGCCGCCGCCTCGGCGCTGTTCGTGCTCGCCCTGACCTGAGCCGGGGCGGCCCGCGCCCACCCGACGTATCGTGACGAAAGGAACCACGGCACCGACAGGAGTCACGGCGTAGGGAGACGGCCATGGCCGACCCCAAGGGCTTCCTCACCACGCCCCGGCAGGAGGCGCCGCGCCGCCCCGCCGCGGAGCGGGTCCGCGACTGGGACGAGGTGTACGTCCCCGGCGGCCTGCTGCCCATCATCGAGTCCCAGGCCGACCGCTGCATGGACTGCGGAATCCCGTTCTGTCACGAGGCGTGCCCGCTGGGGAACCTGATCCCCGAGTGGAACGAGCTCGTCTCGCGGGACGACTGGCAGGCGGCGAGCGAGCGCCTGCACGCCACGAACAACTTCCCGGAGTTCACCGGCCGCCTGTGCCCGGCCCCCTGCGAGGCGGGCTGCGTCCTCGCCATCAACCAGCCGGCCGTGACCATCAAGAACGTGGAGGTCGCCATCGCCGACCGGGCCTGGCACGAGGGCTTCGTGTCCGCGCAGCCGCCCGAGCGGCACACCGGACTGACCGTCGCCGTCGTCGGCTCGGGCCCCGCCGGGCTCGCGGCCGCGCAGCAGCTGACCCGGGCCGGGCACACGGTCGCCGTGTACGAGCGGGACGACCGGCCGGGCGGGCTGCTGCGCTACGGGATCCCCGCGTTCAAGATGGAGAAGCACCAACTGGACCGAAGGCTGGACCAGTTGACCAAGGAGGGCGTGCGCTTCCGTACGTCGACGGAGATCGGCCGGGACCTCGCAGCCGCCGACCTGCGGTCCCGCTACGACGCCGTCGTGATCGCGACCGGCGCCACGGCCTGGCGCGAACTGGACGTGCCCGGGCGTGAGTTGACCGGCGTCGAGCAGGCGATGGAGTACCTGCCGTGGGCCAACCGCACGTACGAGAACGCGCAGAACACTCCGAAGGAGCAGTCGGTTCCGGAGCCACCGGACTCGCCGCTCACCGCCACCGGAAAGCACGTCGTCATCGTCGGCGGCGGCGACACCGGGGCCGACTTCCTGGGCACGGCGGTGCGCGAACGGGCGGCGTCCGTCACACAGTTGGACATCTACGACCGGCCGGGCGAGGCCCGCGACGAGGAGGCCGAGCCCTGGCCGACGTACCCGAAGCTGTACCGGCTCTCCGCCGCGCACGAGGAGGCAGGTGAGCTGCGCACGGCTCCGGCGGCCGACGCGGACGCCCGGCTCTTCGCCGCCTCCACGCTGCGCTTCACCGGGGACGCGGCGGGGCACGTTCGGGAGCTGCATCTCGTGGAGGTGGACGCGGCGCGCAAGCCGCTGCCGGGAACGGGGCGGACGCTGCCCGCCGATCTGGTGCTGCTGGCGCTCGGCTTCCACGGGCCCGAGCGTCGAGCCGGTGGTCTCATCGACCAGTTGGGGCTCGACCTGGACGAGCGGGGCCGGCTCGCTCGGGACGCCGCCTTCGCGACGGGTGTGCCGGGCGTGTTCGTCGCGGGGGACGCGGGGCGCGGCGCTTCGCTCGTGGTGTGGGCGATCGCCGAGGGCCGGGCGGCGGCCGCCGCGGTCGACCGCTGGCTGACGGGGCGGACACGGCTGCCGGAGCCGATCGGGGCGCACGACCGCCCGATGACCGTCTGAGCGGACCGCCCACCGAAGCGGCCGGCCCGCGGTGCGTCACGAGAGCAGAAAGTCCGCGGCTCCCGCCTTCGCCCCTTCGATGAACGCGGTGATCTCACCGATGGTGTAGATCAGCGCGGGCCCGTCGGGGTCCGACGACTGACGTACGGCGACGCGCCCGTCGGCCAGCTTCATGGCTTCGAGGCAGTTGCCGCCGTTGCCACCGCTCCAGGGCTTGTGCCAGCCCTCGCTGCCGAGTTCGCGCGCGGGCATGCCGTTGTAGATCGGCTCGCCGTCGACGCCTCGTATTCGGTCCTTGATCGAGTCCATTCACAGCTCCTTGCGGAGATCACGGAGAATCTCCTTTGTGCGTTGCGCCGTCGCGGCATGCGCCGCCATGCGGTCCATGACTTCGAGGTGGGTGGCCACCTCGGGGCGCGCGTCGAGGTAGACCGCGCCTGTCAGGTACTCGCTGTAGACCATGTCCGGCAGTTCTGACATGGCAAATCGGAACAGGACGAAGGGGCCGTACGTGCCCGGGTGCGGGCCCGCGGCGAACTCCGCGACCTGAAGCGTCACGTTCGGCAGCTCCATCGCCTCGAGCAGCCGGTCGATCTGGGCGCGCATCACGTCCGCGTCGCCGACCGGGCGGCGCAGGGCGGTCTCGTCCATCACGACCCACAGACGGGGGGCGTCCTCGCGGGTGAGCAGGGCCTGGCGCCGCAGGCGCAGCGCCACGTGCCGCTCGACCACGTCGGGGTCCTCGGCGAGGGCCCGCCCTATGGCTCCGGACTCCAGCACCCCGCGCGCGTAGTCCTCGGTCTGCAGCAGGCCGGGCACGAAGTGCGGGTCGTAGGACCGGATGAGCCGGGCCGCGCCCTCCAGGCTCACGTACATGGAGAACCAGTTGGGCAGGATGTCGTGGTACCGCTGCCACCAGCCCGGCTTGTTGGCCTCCTCCGCGAGCTGCACGAAGGATGCGGCCTCGTCGTCGGCGACGCCGTAGGCCTTCAGGAGCAGTTGGACGTACGGGATCCGCAGCGAGACCTCGGCGGTCTCCATGCGGCGGATCGTCGCGGCGGTCACGCGGAGTACTTTCGCGGCCTCCTCGCGCTTGAGCCCGGCGCCCTCGCGAAGGTCCTGCAGGCGGCGACCGAGAACGACCTGGCCGACCGTCGGCGCGGACCGGGGTTCGCTCACGCCCCCTACCTCCCAGTAGTCCCGATGTCTGAAACCCGCCACTTCGCACTGCGGGGAAAGGCCCGAAAGACGTCCCTCACCGGCCGTTTCCCTGCGGTTCGCCCCCGATTGGGGCCGCGTGGCGCGCTGTTGCGAGCAGTCTGCCATGCCCGCTCCACACGGCATACGCCACTCTGCACTTTTCAGAGTGGCCCTTGCCAAGTGTTCATGGCGGGGAGATAGTGGCAAGCGTGACTCCGTCTGCGCCTTTAGGAACAGAAGCCGGCGAAACTACGCTCGGTGACCGTTCGGGTACCCCGGCAGGGGCCCACCCGTCGGCTGCCCGTCGCAGCAGTTTCGAACTGGCTCCCCATCCGGGCTCCGCCGCTCAGGCCCGGCGCGTGACGCGCACCCACCTCAGTGCGTGGGGCGCGTGCGAGGACACCTGCGACGCGGCGGCCCTCGTCGTGTCCGAACTGGTCACGAACGCGATCGTGCACACCGCGAGCCGCCGCATCCAATGTGAGTTGCGCGAACTGCGCGACGCCTCGGGCGACCGCCTGCGGATAGCGGTCAGGGACGAGGGCTGCATCCCCGGTGACACGCGCGCGGGCCGTGTCGCGCCCGAGGAGGAGCACGGCAGGGGCCTCCTCCTCGTGGCCGCGGTCGCGACGGCGTGGGGCGCCCAGGAGACCGGGCCCGGCCTCCTGGTCTGGGCCGAACTGCCCCACGACGACCGGGAGCCGCAGCCGCCGGGCCCGGTGCCCGGCGCGTCGGACGGCGCCGGATGGGCCTGGTGAACGTCCGCCCCTGCCGGACGGCGGGCGGAGGAACGACGAACGTGCGAAACGGGATCGGATGGGCGTGGTGACAACGGGCAAGCGGACGATGCACTTGAACTCGCTGGCCGGACTGGCCCGGAGGCGTCGCCCCCGGTCCCCGGAGCACGCGGACGCGCCGCGTCCCGGCCGCGCCCGGCCCGTGCGGCTCAGCGTGCCCGCGGGCATGACCGCGCCGCTCGGCTGCGACGCCGTCGCGGTGCCCGAGGAGTTCGGCCGGGCGATGGCGAAGCGGCTGCCGCGCATGGGCTGTGTGTACGCGGACGGGGCGCACTGGTGGTGGCTCGTGCCCTCGGACTCCGATGTGTCCCTGGAGTGGCCGGCGCCCGCGGCCTACACGGCGGGCGCCCTGGTGCGCGACGCCCCGCGGGCCCCGTCCCTGGTGCACTGCCCGGAGGGTTCGGTGCCGTACACGCCGCCGATTCCGCTGTACCTCGCGCTGTGCCGGGTCACGGGGACCACACCGGTGTGGTCGCGCTCGGTCGGCGCTTCTTGAATTCCCGGCGCCGGGACGGGCGTCAGCCCACCGGATCGGCGACCGGTTCCCGCACGATCACCAGGAACGCGTCCGTCGCCAGGTCCATGACCACCTCGGCCTGCTGGCCCTCCTGACGGCGCCGGCTCGCGTACTCCTCCGCGGGCCAGGAGCCGCGGGGTCCGCCCGCCGGGAAGCGTTGCAACACCACTCGTCCGTTGATCATCACTTGTCCCTGCCCCCGTGATCGTGCCGATGTGCGGCGCCCGGCGCGTCCGGGCGCTTCATGAGGGAGAACGTTGACAGGGGCGCTCACGGCTCGCAACGTGACGAGAATGACACCGAGTTGAGACGCGGTCAGGTCGTACGCGCCGGGGTTCCGGCGGCGGATCTCAGTCGAGGTACTCGTCGTGATAGCGCACCCGCGCGCTGCCCGCGGGAGCCCCGAGGGCGGACGCGCGCCCCGCCGGCTGCTCCCACTCCTCCTGGCGGCCGAGGGCGGTGAGGTCCAGGAGGTTCGTGGTGAACCCGATGTGGTCCATGCCGCGGGCGAACGTCGAGTACGTGTGGAAGACCCGCTCCCCCTCGCGCAGGAAGCAGCTGATCGCGGGCTGCTCCTGCGGGACGCCGTCCTCGCCCGCCACCGTGGCCCCGAAGTCCTGGTTGAAATCGCTGAGATGGGAGGAGTACCAGGGCACCGTCCAGCCCATCCGGGCCTTGAACGGCAGGATCCTGGTGAACGGCGCGCGGGACACCGCCGCGAACTCCGTGCCCCTGGCCCGCAGATGTGCCAAGTGCCCGATCTGGTCGAGGAATCCGGAGCAGCTGCGGCAGCCCGCGTCCCAGTCGGGGGCGAACATGAAGTGGTAGACGACGAGTTGGGAGCGCCCCTCGAACAGGTCGAGCAGCTCCGACTTCCCGTCCGGGCCCTCGAACACGTACGACTTGTCGATCTCGACCATGGGCAGCTCGCGCCGCCGTGTGTTCAGCGCGTCCCGTGCCCGGGTCGCCGCCTTCTCCAGGGCGAGCAGTTCCTCGCGCGCGGCGCGCCACTCCTCGCGCGTGACCACCTTCGGCAGCCCCATGGTTCCTCCTCCGGTCGTGTCTCTCGTCAGGGGTGACCGGGGGGCGGTGCGGAACTCATCGCTGCGGCGGAAGTTTTTCCGAAGGAAGTACGGGAGGAGTCCTGTCGTCCCCGCGCGGCCGCTGGGACGCTGGCCGCCCCGGCCCGTCCGGGCCGGCCGGAGGACGGAGCACGCCATGCTCGTCGGAACCTGGAACCTGGAGAACCTCTACCGTCCCGGTGGCCCCTACGGCCCCCGCGACAAGGCCACGTACGAGGCGAAACTCGCCTCTCTCGCCGACACCGTGAACCGGCTGCGGCCCACCCTTCTCGGCGTGCAGGAGGTCGGCGACCCGGCGGCGCTCGACGATCTGGTGCAGCTGCTCGACGAGCGGTACCGGGTGACGTTGTCGGAGTACCCGGACGAGCGCGGGATCCGGGTCGGCTTCCTCAGCGACGTCATCGTGAACGTGGTCTCGGACACGGCCGCGTTCCCCGAGGCGGTGCGCCCGGTGCAGGTCGACGACAGCGGCAGGACCGCGGACCGGACGGGCCGCGGCGTGCTCGCCGTGCACTTCTCGACGCGGGCGACCTGGCTCACGGCCGCCGTCTGCCACCTCAAGTCGAAGCTGCTCGGCTACCCGGGCGGCAGGTTCGTGCCGCGCGACGAGGGCGAGCGGGCACGCTACGCGGCCTACGCGCTGCAACGGCGCGCGGCGGAGGCGGCGACCGTGCGCGCCCTCGCGGACACCCTCATCGGGGAGGACGGCCGTCGTGAACGCGTCGCCGTCCTCGGCGACCTCAACGACGAGGTGGCGGCGGCGACCACGCAGATCCTGCAGGGCCCGCCCGGCTCCGAGATCGGCACGCCCGGCTTCGACCACGCCGACAAGGGCGACGCGAAGCGCCTGTGGAACGTGGCGCCGCTGATTCCCGAGGAGCAGCGCTACTCGCGGGTGCACGCGGGTCACCGCGAGCTGATCGACCACGTCTTCGTCTCGCACGAGCTGCTCGGCCACGTCGTGCGCGCCGGAACGGGCGTGCCGCGCGGCGAGGACACCGCCCTCGAACCGCTGCCGTCGGTGGGCGCGGACCCGCAGGACCGGCGGGACGCGCCGGGCTCCGACCACGCGCCCGTCTGGATCGACCTGCGGCCCTGAACCGCGCGTGTCAGGCGGCGAGTTCCGCGAGCAGCACGTCGATCCTGCGCGCGTGCTGCTCGGGCACCCGCCCGGTGTCGTCGACCTGCACCGCGCACGCGGTCGTCGCGTCGACGAGCCGTTCCAGTACGACGGTGACCTGCCGCGAGCCGTCCGAGTGCCGTGCGAGCACCGGCAGTTCGGCGGCGGCCAGGTCGACGGCGGCCCGCGCCTGCGCGAGCGTCCGGTACGCCTCGCGCCGCAGCGCCCACCGCCCGTGCCGGTCGATCCCTTCGGCGCCCTGCGCTCCCTGCGCGGACTCGCTCAGCACATGCCGTACGTAGGCGTGAGCGGCGTCGTGCGCGACGGCGAGCCGCACCCGCACCCCGCCGCCGCGGTGCCGGCCCGGCAGCGGCAGATGCCCGGCGACCAGCACGATCGCGCAGGCGAGCAGCGTCTCGGTGATCCGGCCCCAGGAGGCCTGCGGCTCGCCGCCGACCATCACCAGGGACAGTACGAGGACGGTGACGACGGCGGTCTGCGCGGCGAAGTGCCGGGTGGCGACGGGGATCAGCGCCCCGCAGGCGGCGACCAGCGCGACGAGCCCGAACGGCTGGGGCAGCACGGCGGCGAGCCCCGCGAACAGCACGGCCCCCGCGACGGTCCCCGCGGCCCGGCACAGCGCGCGCGAGGCGAGCGGCCCGAGGTCCGGCTTCACGAGGAAGACGGCGGTGGCGGGCAGCCAGTACCAGTGCAGCGGGTGCAGGGCTTGGGCGACGGCGGCGCTGGCCCCGAAGGAGAGCCCGACCCGAACCCCGTACTCGCGCCCCGCGGGCCCGGCGACCCTGCGCAGCAGCGTGCTCGCGGACGCGCGGCGGCGTGCCGACGGCAGGTGGCCGGCGGCCCCGTCGAACGCTTCGGCGGCCCGCAGCAGCGACTCGTCGAGCGCCCGCAGTCCCGCGTCGGCGCGGGCGGGGGCGGGCAGTGCGCCCGGTGCCTCCCCGGACCGCACGGCGGCGGCGAGGCGGCGCGGCCCCTGCGCGGCCCGCGCGGGCACCGGCTGCCCGGCCCAGGCGAGCGCGGTGGCGGCCTCGGCGAGCGGGAGGGCGGCGGAGTACTGGCGGCGCAGGCGCCGGGTGGCCGCCGAGCGGCCGGGCCGCAGGGCGTCCTGCGCCTGGTCGAGGGCGGCGGTCAGGGCGACGCGGCGCGCCTGGGCCTCGGGGCCGCCGACGGCGTCGAGCAGCCGGGCCACGGCTTCGTACACGGAGGCGACGGCGGCACGCTCACCGTCGTAGAGATACCCGAGGCCCTTCGTGCGTACGTTCGCGCGGACGGGAGAGGGCAGCACGAGCCGCAGCAGGATCAGCCACGCGGCGCCCCCGGCGAACAGCAGCGCCCGCTGCCAGCCGGGCTCCGGCAGCGGCATCCCCGCGCCTATCGCGACGGTCACGAGGAACTGGGTCCCGGCCGAGGACGCGACGGGCCCGATGGCACTGAAGGCACCGCCCACGAGCCCGAGCACGGCGAAGATCCCGGCGATGAGCGCCCCGGTCGGCAGCGCACCGCCGACGAAACTGCCGACCGTCATCCCCAGGGCACCGGCGAGCGCGGGCCCGCCGAGCCGCGACACGGCGGCGAGCCGCGGCCCCGGCCGGTCGTTGACCCCGGCGAGCAGCGTCCCGAGCGCGAGCAGCACACCGCTGGAGGGCCGCCCGGCGGCGACGGCGACGAGCAGCAGCGGCCCGCCTGCCAGGGCCCCGCGCACGACGGCGGGCCACGGCACGGGCGCGCGCTGGGCGCGCAGTGCGTGGCTCAGCCAGGGCGGAAGCGAATGGGGGCGGCGCATGACGGTGGGCAGACTCCTGTCGTACGAACACGGAGGGGTGCCGGACGCCGTCGGCCAGCCTGAACTGGTCTGTCAAGAGTAAGCGGAGTTGTTGGAGGGGAGGAAACAGCGAGGTTTCCGGAATGTGACACTTGACCGTGCCCACACGACGTACTGCTCAGGACCACGGCGGCTGGCCGGATCTCCCCGGCGACACGGCCCTGACGATCCACGTCCCGGAGGCGGACCCGCTGGTCCGCACGCCGTCGAGGGCCCACATCACGCTCCTCTACCCGTTCCTCCCGCTGGCCCGGATCACGCCGGAGGCGGACGACGACCTGCGCGCCCTGTTCGCGGCGACGCCCCCGCTCCCGCTCACCTTCTCCGAAGTGCGCCGCTGGCCGGGCGTCCTCTACCTCGCGCCGACCCCGGACGACGCACTCCGCACCCTGACGAAGTCGCTACGGGAACGCTGGCCGGAGGCGGTCCCGTACCGCGGGATCTTCGGCGACGAGGGCCTGGACCCGCACCTCACGCTGGCGAGCGGCGCGGGCACGGACGACATCCCGGAGACGGAGTTCACGGGGGCGCTGCCGCTGCACGCGCGCGTGGAGTCGGTGAAGCTGATCGCGACGGAGGGCGCGGGGACGGGTTGGCGCGACCTCCGCACGTACCAGCTGGGCGCCGCCGGCTACTGAGCGCCGGCGACGGCCCGCGCCAGCAACTCCCGCGCGCGGTCGACGAGTTCAGCGAGTGGAATCGAAGGATCGGCCACGACCCGGTCGATCCCCCGCAGCCCGGCCCGCTCCAGCAGCCGCTTCTCGTTGGTCACCCACTCCCCGCGCGCGGCGAGCACGGCATGGGCGGCCTGCATGGCCGCGCCGGCGACCGCCCCGACGACCTCGGTGCGCCCGCCGAGGGGCGCGTTGTTCCCCTTCGCGTATTCGAGGGTGATCGAGGCGCGCCCCCACCACACGTCGGGGGCGGCCTTGCGCAGGGCGGCCGGGTACCCGTCGGGCCGGGGCGTACCGCCGCGCAGCACGCGGTTGACGGCGAGCTCGGCGACGACGAGATACGACGGGATCCCGGCGAGGTGGAACATCAACGGCTCGACCCGGAACCGCCCGGCCTCGGCCTCCCTCAACTCGTGCTCGACGACGTCGAGATCCCGGTAGTGCACATCGACGCGCCGCCCGTCGACGGTGAGCCAGGCCCCACCGTTGAACACCCCGCCGCCCCAGCCTCCGATCTCGGAGACCTCGCCCTGCCACCCGACGTCCCGCAGGTGCCGGGGCTCGAACAGCCCCTCGCTCCCCCGGTAGTACACGGCGGTGTCCCAATCGCTGGCGGCGGTGTGCGTGCCTTGGGCGCGTGACCCGCCGAGGGTGACGGCGTGCACGCCGGGCAGGGCGTCGAGCCGGTCGGCGAGGCGGTCGAGGAAGACGTCATCGGTGAACTCGGGCATGTGCCCACGCTAAGCGAACCTCGGCCGTGACGTCAGGCGTCCAGGGGCCCGTTCAACGGCCCGTCCAGCGGCAGGGCGGCCGACTCCGCCCGCTCCCGCCTGCACACCACCCCGTACAACCCCGCCCCCGCCGCCGTCCCGATGAACCACGAATACGCCGCCACCGAGTCGAAGTACGGGACAAGGGCGAGCACCACGGCCAGTGCCGCCGACGGGACGAACGCCGCCAGGGCCTTCGGGTTCACGCCGTGGCGGTAGTAGTAGCGGGACCCCGGCCGCGCGTCGAAGAGGGCCTCCGTGTCGACCCGGCCGCGCTTCACCCAGAAGTAGTCGAGCATCAGGATGCCGAAGAGGGGGCCGAGGAACGCGCCGAGGCCGCCCAGGAAGTAGTTCACGACGTCCGGGTTCGAGTACAGGTTCCACGGCGTGACGAGCAGGGCCAGGACCGTCGAGATCGCCCCGCCCACCTTGAACGTGATCTTCTGCGGCCAGACGTTCGCCAGGTCGTAGGCAGGCGAGACGAAGTTGGCGACGATGTTCACGCCCATCGTCGCGATCGCGAAGGTCAGGGCGCCGAACACCAGGACCCACGTGTTGCCGATCCGCGCCACCAGCATCGCCGGGTCGGTGATCGCCTCGCCGAAGACCTCGACGCTGCCCGCCGTGACCACGACGGACAGCACCACGAAGGCGGTCGAGTTGATGGGCAGGCCCCAGAAGTTGCCGCGGCGCACCGTGCGGTAGTCCGGCGCGAAGCGGGAGAAGTCGCAGAAGTTCAGCATCAGGGTGCCGTAGGTGGCCAGGATCAGGCCGATCGCGCCGAACCACTGGCGGAACTGTTCGCCCGTGGACACCGGGTGCGGTGTCGACGTCAGGGAGATCGTCCAGCCGGCCTTCGCCCAGATCCAGATCGCGAGGGCGAGCATCACCACCCAGATCGCGGGGCCGCAGAAGTCCTGGAACTTGCGGACCGATTCCATGCCGCGCGTGATGATCAGGGACTGGACCAGCCACAGGAGGAGGAAGGACGCCCAGCCGAGCGCGTGCAGGCCGAGGAAGGAGTGCTCCGTCCACGACTTGGTCTCCGGGAACGCCGCCAGCACCATCACATTGACCGCCACCGACGCCAAGTACGTCTGGATTCCGTACCACATGATGGCGATCACGGCCCGGACGAGCGCGGGGATGTTCGCTCCCCAGACGCCGAAGCTGATCCGGCTGACGACCGGGAACGGGACGCCGTGGCGCTGGCCGATGCGGCCCATCGCGTTGCAGCCGATGTAGATCAGGACGAAGCCGATGAGCAGCGAGGTGAAGACCTGCCAGGCGTTGAGTCCGAGCACCAACAGGCCTGCGGCGAACGTGTAGTTGCCGAGGTTGTGGACGTCGGACATCCACAGCGCGAAGAGGTCGTAGACCTTCCATTTGCGTTCGCGGGCCGGCGCCAGATCCTCGTTGGTCAGGCGCGGGTCGGGCGGCGTGGGGGTCATGGGCTTGGGGTGCACTGGCTCGGCCACGGACATACGGGTCCTCCGGCGAGGGGGCATTGGGGGCATGGGGGAGCATTGGGGGGTGTTTGGTATACCAATACCGCGCGATCGTCCCGCCGCCGACCGCATCGGGCAATGTCCGTGCGGTTACATCTCCGTAAACCCACCCCACTCCCCCTGCCCCTCCGGGACATCGACCAAGATGGCCCCATGACGACGGCAGGATCGGTGGAGCCCCCGGAGCCCCTGGGCGCGGTGCGCGAGCGCGTGCTCGCGGCCCTGCGCGAGGACATCATCGGCGGGCGCAGGCGGCCGGGCGAGCGGCTCGTCGAGCGGGAGCTCGCCGAGCGGTTCGGGGTCTCCCGGGTGCCCGTCCGCGAGGCGATCCGGGCGCTGCTCGCCGAGGGCTTCGTGACGTACGAGACGCCCCGCAGGGCCGTCGTGCGCACCCTGACCCGCACCGACGTCACCGAACTGTACGAGCTGCGCGAGGCCTTGGAGGTCTACGCGGCCGGGCTCGCGGCCGAGCGGGCCACCAAGGACGATCTGGCGGAGCTGGAGGGGCTGCTCGAACGCGCCACGCTTGCGACGCGCGAGGGCGACGCCGAGACCAACACCGACGTCAACTCCCGTTTCCACGACCGGCTGTTGGAAATGGCCCGCAACGAACTCATCGTGTCCGTGATGCAGCCCGTCAGCGGGCGGCTGCGCTGGCTCACCCGGCGCGCCGAGGAATGGACCCAACAGCTCGCCGAGCACCAGGAGTTGTACCGGGCGATGGCAGGCGGCGACGCGGACCGGGCGCGGGCGGTCGCCCTCACCCACGTCCGCACCAACTACCACTTCACCGTGCGCCACCTCTTCGACGACGAGCCCACCCCGTAGCACCGTGGGCCACCCCCCTAGCACCACGAGCCCACCCCGTAACACCAGGAGCAACCCCCTCGTGCCCACCCTCATCGGCGCCGCCCGCACCCGCCCCTGCACGCTCGTCGTGTGCCGGGGCTGCTGCTGCGGCGACGCCCGCAAGTACCCCGGCTACGACCACGACTGGCAGCTGGAGCGCTGGCAGGCGGCGGCGCGGGCCTCGCAGGGGCGGTTCGCCGTGCGGGTCGTCGACTGTCTCGGGCCGTGCGACCAGGCGAACGTGGTCGTCCTCCAGCCCTCCGCCCAGGGCCGTGCCCGCGGCGGAAAGGCCACGTGGATCGGCTGGTCGATGGGCGACGACGCGACCGACGAGGTTCTGGCGTGGGCCGAAGCGGGTGGGCCCGGTCTCGCACCCGCGCCCGTCGCCCTTGAGCTGCAGTTCATCGAGGCGCAGGGCAATGGGGTCTCCCCTGCTCGAACGTAGTTGAGAGCTTGGGGAAGCGTCAGACGGCGCCGCGGCCGCTAAACCGGTCCGGGTCGGCGAACCGGTCCAGGGCCGCGACCAGTTCGTCGGTGATGCCGCGCGCCCCCACGGTGTGCCCCGCGTCGTCCACGACGATCAGCTCGGCGTCCGGCCAGGCCTGCGCGAGCCGCCACGGGATGCCGAGCAGATTGCCCAGGTCCACCTTTCCCTGCACCACCACCGCGGGGACTCCCTTGAGCAGCGGCAGGTCGCGCAGCACCGTGTCGGGCCCGTCGAGGAAGTGCCCCCGACCCCAGTAGTGCGTCACCGTGCGCGCGAAGCCGTACCGGAAGACCGGGTCCTGGTAGCGGGGCACGGAGCGCGGCGGCTGCGAGACACACGCCGTCTCCCAGTCGGTCCAGGCGAGTGCCGCCCGCTCGCGCACGGCCGGGTCGGGCGACTCCAGGAGCCGGTTGTACGCGGTCGCCAGGTCGCCGTCCCGCTCCCCCTCGGGCAGCGCGTCGAGGAACGCGGCGAACGCCTCCGGGAACACCGCGCCGAGCCCCCGCGTCAACAAGTCGACTTCTTCCTGGCTGCCCGTCGCGAGGCCCGTCAGGACCAGTTCGGAGACGGACTCCCGGTGCGTCTGCGCGTACCGCAGGGCGAGCACGGAACCGAAGGACACGCCCCACACCAGCCAGCGCTCGATGCCGAGGTGGGCGCGGAGCAGCTCCAGGTCGGCGATCAGCTTCGGCAGCGTATTGACGCTCATGTCGGTGTCGTACGCGCTCGCCGGCGGGGTGGAGCGGCCCGCGCCGCGCTGGTCGAGCAGCACGATCCGGTAGCGCTCGGGGTCGAACAGGCGGCGGGCGAAGGGCGTGGCCCCGGATCCGGGCCCGCCGTGCAGCACAACGGCGGGCTTGCCGTCCGGGTTTCCGCAGGTCTCCCAGTGGATCCGGTTGCCGTCGCCCACGTCCAGGAGGCCGTGCCCGTACGGTTCGAGGGGCGGGTAGAGAGGCATCCGGCGAAGCTACTGCACGGACTGCCCGTCCGTCTTGATGCTGCGCATCCGCCCGTACGCGTACACACAGCCCGCGAGCGCCAGGTCGGACAGCAGCATGAAGCCGATGGAGTACGAGTTCTGCGCGCTGTAGATCGCGCCCATGACCAGCGGCGGGACGAAGCCGCCGAGGCCGCCGATGGCGCCGACGATGCCGGTGACCGAGCCGACCTGGGACGGTGGGGTGACCTGGGCGACCAGGGCGAAGACGCTGCCGCTCGCGGTGCCGAGGCCCGCGCCCATGACGAGCATGTCGACCGTGCCGCCGGGGGCCAGGTTCGGGTTGAAGGCCTGCACGATGGCGAAGACCGCGACGACTGCGAGCGCCCAGGCGGTGACGACGGCCGGGTGGATCCGGTCGGAGAGCCAGCCGCCGATCGGCCGGAAGACGACCGTGACGAGGGCGAAGCCGGCGGCCTTGGTGCCCGCGTCGATGGGGTCGAGGTCGTACCAGGTCTTCAGGTACGTGGGCAGATAGGTGCCGTACGCGACGATGCCGCCGAAGCCGATCGCGTAGAGCGCGGAGAGTTCCCAGGTCACCCGCAGCTTCCCGGCCTCGCCGAGGCGTTCGCCGAGTGTGGTGGTGGGGATGGTGCGGCCCGGGTGGTCGCTGATGAAGAGCCAGGCGATCACCACGTACGCGGCGAGCGCGATGGCGACGATGTAGAACGGCAGGTTCTCGCCGTGCTTGGCGATGCGCGGGGTGAAGTAGCCGGACAGCGCGACGCCGCCCATGCCCATGCCGAAGATGCCGACCGCCGCGCCGCGCTTGGCGGGCGGGAACCAGGCGTTCACCAGCGGGACCCCGATGGCGAACGTGGTGCCGCCGAGGCCCAGCAGGAAGCCGACGAGGATCATGGCCAGGTAGGAGTCCCTGGCCACCGTCACCAGCAGCACGGGGATGATCGTCGCCGCGGTGACCAGCGGGAACATCAGCTTGGCGCCGAACTTGTCGGTCAGGGCGCCGACCGGGATCCGGCCCAGCGAACCGACGATGACCGGCACGGCGACCAGGAAGGACTGTTCGAACGAGCTGAGTCCGAGGGACTCGCCGAAGGCGCTGCCGAGCGGGGCGATGAGGTTCCAGGCCCAGAACGTGAGCGCGAAGCCCACGGTCGCCACGATGAGGTTGCGATAGGCCGCCGCGGGCGGCTTGGACGTCGTCTCCTGCGCTGTCAGTGCTGCCACACCGCCACGCTAGGAAGCGGGGGCGTCCCGGTCTCCCTGAGCTGGGCCGAACGGGTGCAGGCCCGCCGTCCGTGCTGCCTCCCGCAGTACGTCCCGCAGCATCTTTGGGGTGAGTCGGCCCGTGAACGTGTTGCGCTGGCTGACATGGAAGCAGCCGAAGAGCGCCAGTGCTTCGGCCTCTTCGGCACCTTCCAGGTCGACGCGGGCGCCGTGCGCGAACGTGGGGCGGGGGCGCGGCACCGCCCACCCGGCCTCCGCGAACGCGGGCAGCGCCGCCTGCCAGCCGAATCCGCCGAGCACGACGACCGCGCGCAGGGTGGGCCGCAGCAGGTGCAGCTCCTGGACCAGCCAGGGCCTGCACGTGTCGCGTTCGGCCGGGGTCGGTTTGTTGGCGGGCGGCGCGCAGTGCACGGGCGAGGTGATCCGGACGCCGTGCAGCGTCAGCCCGTCGTCGGCGCTGACGGCGTCGGGACGGGAGGCGAGCCCGATGTCGTACAGGGCCCGGTAGAGGACGTCGCCCGAGCGGTCGCCCGTGAACATCCGGCCCGTGCGGTTGGCGCCGTGCGCGGCGGGCGCGAGGCCGACGATCAGGAGCGGGGCGTCGTGCGGGCCGAAGCCGGGCACCGGGCGCCCCCAGTACGTCCAGTCGGCGAACGCCGCGCGCTTGGTGCGCGCGACCTCCTCCCGCCACTCGACGAGCCGCGGGCAGGCGCGGCAGCCGCTGATCCGCTCGTCGAGTTCGCCGAGTCCGTCCGCTCCGTCCATGCACCCGACGATAGGGCTACGTGAACGCGGCCCCCAGCGCGACGAACACGCAGATCAGCACGAAGAGAATCGCCAGCAGCGGCCACACGAACCGCAGGTACTTGTCGTAGCCGACCTTCGCGAGGGCGACGCCGCCGATGGTGACGGCGGTCGTCGGCACCCACAGGTTCATCCAGCCGCTGGCCGCCTGCCACGCGGTGACGACGACCGCGCGCGAGACGTCCGCGAAGTCGGCGAGCGGCGCCAGGATCGGCATGGCGAGGGTGGCGTGCCCGGACGTGGACGGGATGAGGAAGGCGAGCGGCAGGTTCACGAGGAAGACGATGATCGCGAAGACCCCGGACGAGGTGCCCTTCACGACGCCCTCGATGGCGTGCAGGACCGTGTCCGTGATCTTCGAGTTGTTCATGATCACGGTGACGCCGCGGGCCAGCAGGATGACGAGGGCGGGCGACACGAAGTCGGCGGCGCCCTGGATGATCGTCGAGCTGAGCTTCTGCTCGCCCATCCGCGCGACGATCCCGACGAGCACGGCCGCGACCAGGAAAAGCGCCGCCAACTGCGGGAACGACCAGTCGAGTTCGAAGCCGTACGGGGTCGCGTCGGCGTCACCGGTCAGAGCGCTCGCCCAGGGCACCACCGAGAAGATCATGAACGCGAAGACCAGCGCCGTGGCGGCCAGAACACCCTTGTGCAGACCGGTCAGTTCGGGGACCTCGGCGCTCTCGGTCGCCGTCTCGTCGAGGTCCCGGTCCCCCGGCAGGAAGCCCGAGATCGAGCGCTCGGGATCGCGCCGCACCCGCTTCGCGTACCGGATGACGTACGCGATGGTGACCGCGGTCAGCACGATCCACATCACGAACCGCAGCGCGATGCCGTCGCCCAGCGAGATCTCGGCGGCCGAGGAGGCGACGCCGGTGGCGAACGGGTTGACGGTCGAGCACAGCACGCCGACGCCCGCGCCGAGGATGATCGCGCCGACCGCCGTCATGCGGTCGTAGCCGAGCGCCAGCATCAGCGGCACGATCAGGCCGTAGAACCCGAGCGTCTCCTCCGCAAAGCCCTCGACCGTACCGAGGACGGAGAAGACGGCCATCACGCCCGCGATGAGCAGCGCCCCGCGGTCGCGCAGCCGGTGGGCGAGGCGGCCGATGCCGCGGTCGAGGGCACCGGTCGCGAAGACGACGGTGATGAACGCGCCGATCGCGAGCACGAACAGGAAGACGCCCGCGCTGCCGTACAGGTCACCGGAGTTGTCGGGCGAGACGAGGGCGGTCTTCGGGTCCTGGATGCCGTAGAGGCCGTTGACCGGGGCGAGGAACAGGTCGTTCAGGCGGTCGACGAAGGACTGCCCGGAGTCGACGCGCTGGTACGTGCCCTCGACGGGCGCGCCCTCGCCGTTCCTGTCGTACTCCCCCGACGGGATCAGGAAGGCGAGCAGCCAGATCGCGATCGTGACGACGGCGAGGACGGTGAGGGCGCTGGGGAAGGTGAACTTCTTCTTCGCCGGTGGCTGTTCGGGAGCCTCTGCCGTGTCCGTCGGGCCCTCGGTGCTCATGCTCCGCTCCGGAAGTCGGCGGCGTACTCCCGCACGAACGCGCACATCGCGACGACCGTGGCGTGCAGTTCGGAGAACAGGACGCGTTCGTTGGGGGCGTGCAGATTGCAGAGGTTGTCCTGGGCGCCGAAGAGCAGCACCTCGGCGCCGGGCGCGGCCTTCGCGAGGCCGTTGACCAGCGGGATGGAGCCGCCGGTCGCGACGTACGAGGCGTCGGTGCCCCACGCCTCCTTGAGGGCTGCGCGGGCGGCCCGGTAGGCGGGGCCGCCGGTCGCCGCCTCGTAGCCCGGCCCGGTGTCGCCGGGGGTGACGGTGAGCGCGACGCCGAAGGGCCGCAACGAGCGCAGATGCCGTACGAGGAGTTCCTGGGCCTCGTTCGGGTCCTGCTGGGGGTGGAAGCGCAGGTTCAGCTTGGCGCGGGCGTGCGGGACGACGGCCGAGGCGGCGCCCGCCACGCTCGGTGCGTCGAGGCCGATGACGGTGATCGCGGGGCCGCTCCACAGGCGCTCGCCGAGGGTGCCGCTGCCGAGCAGCGGGAGGCCCTCCTCGACACCGGCGAGCTCGCGGAACTCGTCCTCGGTGTAGCTGGTGCCCTTCCACTCGTCGCGGCGCAGGCCCTCGACGGCCACGTCCCCGTGCACGTCGTGGAGCGTGGACAGGGCCTTGAGGAGGACGAGCAGGGCGTCGGGGGCCGCGCCGCCGAACTCGCCGCTGTGCCGGGCCTCTTCGAGGGTGCGGACCTCGACGGTGACCTCGGCGGCGCCGCGCAGGCCCGTGGTGAGGGTGGGGGTGCCGGGGCGGATGTTTCCGAGGTCGGCGATGACCATGGCGTCGCAGGCGAACCGGCCCGGATCGGTCGGCGGATACGCGTCGAACGGGCTGCCGTACTCCTCCTGCCCCTCGAAGACGATCTTCACCCCGACGGGCGGCCGGCCGCCGAAGGCCCGCAGCATCCCCAGATGCGCGATGACGTTCGACTTGTCGTCCGCGATGCCGCGCGCCCGCAGCCCGCCCTCGATCTCGGTCGGTTCGAACGGTGGCGACTTCCACAGGCTCTCGTCGCCGGGCGGCTGCACGTCGTAGTGGGAGTAGAGCAGGACGGTCGGGGCGTCGGGCGTGGGCGGCGGGATCTCGCCGAAGATCACCGGGGCGGTGTCGGGCAGGTCGAGGGTCTCGACCCGCTCCACGCCCGCGTCCCGCAGCAGCCCGACGAGCAGCTCATGGGCCTCGTGCACCGGCTCCTGGGGGTAGCCGGGGAAGGCGACGGACGGGATGGCCGCGAGCCGCTCCAGGTCGGACCGCAGCCCGTCCATCAGTCGGTCGACCGCCGCCCGCGGGTCACCGCTCGGGTCGATGGCATCCGTACCGTCCATACCGACCATGTCTTCATGCACCCCTAACTGTCGAATACGCTCCTTTCGCCCGGATTATCCGGGGAGGGTGGGGGCAGTTCGGCCGGGGCTCGCCGAGGGGTGCGACAACGGGTTCAGGGCGCGGCCCGCGCGGGACTATCGTCGGACTCATGGCATCGCAGACACCGGGGACACCACAGGCGCCGGACGGGCCGGACGGCGGCGGCAGCGTCCGGGTCGACAGCTGGATCTGGGCCGTACGCCTGGTCAAGACGCGCTCGGCGGGCGCCGCGGCCTGCAAGGGTGGGCATGTCAAGGTCAACGGGACGAGCGTCAAGCCCGCCCACGCGCTGCGCATCGGGGACGAGGTGCGGGTGCGAAGGCCCGGCGACCGCGAGCGCCTGGTGAAGGTCACCCGCCTGATCCGCAAGCGCGTCGGTGCGCCGGTCGCCGCCGAGGCCTACGTCGACAACTCCCCGCCGCCACCCCCTCGCGAGGCGATCGCCCCGGTCCCCGTCCGCGACCGCGGCACAGGCCGCCCAACAAAACGCGACCGCCGCGAACTGGAACGCCTGCGGGCCACGTTCGACCAGGACAAATCAAGCCCCGGCGCAGGTTGAGCAATTCAAACCCCGGCGCGGGCTGAGCAAATCAAGCCCCGGCGCGGGCTGAGCAAATCAAGCCCCGGCGCGGGCTGAGCAAATCAAGCCCCGCCGGCGATTGAGGCGCGGGGTCCGGGGCAGAGCCCCGCGGCGTAGGACCGGTGTCCCGCAACGGAACCCGCGGCGTAGACCGGCATCCCGCAACGGAACCGCAGGCGCCACCCACCCTCACGCCAAAACAGCCCGCACCCACGTCCCGTCCTCCGTCAACACCCGGTCGATCTTCAACCCGGCCCCCGCCAACACCTGCTCGAACTCCGGAGGAGTAAGCGGACGCACCCGATACGTCTGCGTCCACACCGCGTCCGGGAACACGTACTCGACCTTCACCGAGCGCACGCCGTCGCCGACCGGCTCCGAGTAGAGCTTGCGGATCGTGAACCCACCGCCGGGCCCGGTCACCTCCCGCGGCAGGTTCTCGTGCGCCCCCTGCCACTCCCGCTGGATCAACACGCAGCCCCCGTCGGCGACATGGCGCCGGCACGCGTCGAGCATCCCCGCGCGCACCTCCGCGTCCCCGGTGTGGACGAGGATGGACCCGAGCAGCACCGCGTCGAACGTCTCGCCGAGGTCGAGGGTCTCGATGGCGCTCCGCACCGTGCGCGCGCCTCTGACCCGCTCCAGCATCTCCGGCGACTCGTCCACCGCCGTCACCTGGAACCCCCGGTCGACGAGCGCGTGCGTCACACGGCCCACCCCGCAGCCGAGCTCGAGCAGCGTCGCCCCGGCGGGCACGGCGCCCGCGACGACGTCCGGCTCGCCCTCGACCGCGAGCCGCGAGTACAGCTCCACCGCACAGCCGTCCGGCGTGATGGCGCCCGGACCCGTGCCCTCGTAACCCGTACGCATCTCAAGGCTCATGCACGTCCAACGATCCGCCCACCGGCCCGGTTCCAGCCGCCCGCCCCTTCACCCGTGAGTGGCATCCTGGAAGGTGCCGCACCCCGAGGGGATGGTGATCATGAACCGCACGCATCCGCGTCGCACGCACGTGTCAACGCACGTGCCGCACTCGGCGCACCTCGTCCGCACCGGTGACGAGCCGGTCACCGCCCGCAGCCCGCTGCGCCTGAGGCTCGGCCTCGCGCTGTTCGGGCTCGTGTGGACGGTCTTCGGCACCGTCGCGTTCCTGCTCGCGCACCGCCCGGGATGGGCCCTGGCCTGCGGAATCCTCTGGCTGATCACGACGGTCGACCTGTTCATGATCCTTCGGCACCTGCGCCAGGGCCCGCACTATCAGCCGGGCCGGGACGTCCCCCCGTACCGCAGGGTCCGGTAGCGCCCCTCAGTCGTCGAAGCGCGCCGCCGCCAGGTACTCCGGCTGCGGGTCGAGCGCGGCGGCGAGGCGGAAGTGCCGCCGGGCCTGCTGCGGGCGCGACCACCGCTCGTACGTCCTGGCCAGCGCGAAGTGCGCGAACGCGTTGTCCGGCTCGCGCTCCAGGACGATGGTGAACTCCAGCTCGGCCGCCCGCAGTTGCGCGGCGGCGAAGAACGCGCGGGCCCGCAGCAGCCGGGCCGCCGTGTGCTCCGGGTAGACGGCGAGCACGTCGTCCAGAAGCTTCACCGCTCCGCGCGGATCGCGCGCGGCCAGGAGCTGCTCGGCGGCGCGATAGTCGATGACGTGTGTCTCCGGGGTGGCCTCGGGCACGACGAACCTCCTCCTGGTGTCGACCACGTCAACACCGTGGACCGTAAGGGCTATTCCTTCCCGCGGCCCTTCGGCAGAACACGCGGCGCGCTCAACGCGAGCGGCTCAGGGACACCGTCAGCACCATGCCGACGAGCACGAGCAGCGCTCCCGCGAGCATGAAGGCCCGGTCCACGCCGGGCCGCTCGCTGCCGAGCAGCACGGTCTCGCGCGGGTCCTCGGTGTCGTACGCGACGCTGACAACGCCGCCGGCGGCCAGCGGGCGCCGCTTGCTGGGCGGCACCGGCGAGACGACCTCGACCACCCTGCCGTCGCCCGTCTCGAACTGGAGCAGCGGCCGCTCGGACCCCGGCTGCGGCGGTTTGACCAGGGCCTGCGCGACGTTCCCCGCGCTCTGGACGCGCCGGCCGCGCTGCAGCCCGTACGCGCCCGCGATCAGCGCCACCAGTCCGCCCAGTGCGGTGCAGGCGGCGAGAACGATCACGCGGTCGCGGCACGCGCCCGGCGCGCCAGCTCCGCCCAGACCTCGTCGACCCGCTCCCGCAGCCGCTCCAGCGGTACGTCGTTGTCGATCACGACGTCCGCGATCCCGAGCCGCTTCTCGCGGGTGGCCTGCGCGGCCATCCGGGCCCGCGCGTCCTCCTCGCTCATGCCGCGAAGCCGGGTGAGGCGGTCGAGCTGGGTGTCGGGGCTCGCGTCGACGACGATCACCAGGTCGTAGAGCGGGGAGAGCCCGTTCTCGGTGAGCAGCGGCACGTCGTGGACGACGACGGAGTCGGGGCCCGCGGCGGCCTCCAGCTCGGCGGAGCGGGTGCCGACCAGCGGGTGCACGATCTTGTTGAGGGTGGCCAGCTTGTCGGCGTCCGCGAACACGACGGAGCCGAGTTTCGGCCGGTCGAGGCTGCCGTCGGGCGCGAGCACCTCGTCGCCGAACGCCTCGACGACGGCCGCGAGCCCCTCGGTCCCGGGCTCGACGACCTCCCGCGCGATCCTGTCGGCGTCGATCAGCACGGCTCCCCGCTCCACGAGCAGCCGTGACACCTCACTCTTGCCGGCGCCGATTCCGCCGGTCAGCCCCACCTTCAACATAAGCGGAAGCTTAGGGCCTGCCCGCGGAATCGGGCAGAGCCTGCGATCAAGCAGGACCGAGATCAAGCACGGGCCGCGACCAGACCGGGACCGCGATCAGGCGTCGCCCTCGCGCTCCGCCAGGAACTTCTCGAACTCCTTGCCGATCTCGTCCGCCGACGGGATGTCCATGGGCTCCGCCAGCATGTTGCCCCGCTGGTCCGCTCCCGCGGCCGCGTCGTACTGGTGCTCAAGGCCCTGGACCAGCGAGACCAGCTCCTCGTCGCCCTCCTGGACCTGCCGGTCGATCTCCGTCTGCGTACGGTGCGCGTCCGTGCGCAGCCCGTGCGCGACGCCCGGCAGCACCATTCCGGTCGCCGCCGTGATCGCCTCGAGGACGGTCAGCGCGGCATCCGGGTACGCGGAGCGGGCGATGTAGTGCGGGACGTGCGCGGCGACGCCGAGGACGTCGTGGCCCGCCTCCATGAGGCGGTACTCGACGAGGGCCGCGGCGCTGCCCGGCACCTGCGCCTCGTCGAACGGGCTGGCGTGTCCCGGCACCAGATCGGTGCGGTTGCCGTGCGGGGTCAGGCCGACGGGGCGGGTGTGCGGGACACCCATCGGGATCCCGTGGAAGTTCACCGCGAGGCGCACTCCGAGGCGCTCCGCGATCTGCCGCACGGCGGCCGCGAAACGCTCCCACTCGACATCCGGCTCGGGCCCGGCGAGCAGCAGGAACGGCGCCCCCGTCGCGTCCTGCACGAGCCGCACCTCGAGCACCGGCGTCTCGTACTCGGTCCACCGGTCGCGCCGGAACGTCAGCAGCGGGCGGCGGGCCCGGTAGTCCACGAGCCGGTCGTGGTCGAAGCGGGCGACCACCTGGTGCGGCAGCGAGTCGATGAGCCGCTCGACGATCTGATCACCGGTCTCGCCGGCGTCGATGTAGCCGTCGAAGTGGTAGAGCATGACCAACCCGGCCGACTCCTGGGCCAGCGCCATGTCCACGGCGGCGAGCCCCTTCGGCTCCCATGAGTACAAATCCTGCGGATCAAGCACAGTGACCGCTCCTCCTCGTGTTCCATCCCAAGAACGCGCGGAGCGGGTGCGGGCATTCCCGCCCGCACCCTTTCTCAGCCGCCTCTCACGAAGATGAGCAGCGCATAAGTCGGCGCCGGGACGTGTCAGTCGGCCAGCACGCGCGCGTGCAGCCTGCTCACGGCCCGCCGCGCCGACGTGAACGCCCCGTGCTGCCAGGCGTCGGTGTAGCTGAGCCAGTCGCCGGCGAAGTGGACGCGGCCCGTCGGCTCGTTGAGCGGCTTGTAGCGGGGATCGTCGGGGCCGCCCGGGGTGTCGTGCCAGGCGGCTTCCAGGTGCGGCGTCTGCCGCCAGTGGTGCGAGAACGAGCTCGCCAGCTCCGTCCGGTACTTCTCGCCGTAGATCTTCACGCCCTGCGCCACGGCCCGCGCCTCGCGCTTGTCGGGCGTGAGCTTCCCGTACGCGTCGGCATCGGCGTCGTAGTTGTAGTAGCCGATCATGAGGCCGCGCTCGCCGTGGAACCCGTACGACGGGTGCCAGATGTGGCTGAGGTCCATGTCGGTCTCGGTGATGCCGCCGTAGATCCGGTGATCGGTCTCCCACCAGCGGGACCGGTACTCCAGGCCGATCTTCCCCGCGGACTGCGGCGTGATGGCCTCCAGGGCGCTCTGCACGCCGGAGCCGAGGTTGTGCGGGATCTTGGCGAGGATGTTGGGCGGCAGCGCCCCGACGCAGAAGTCCGCCTCGACGACCCTGGTGCGACCGCCCTGCGCGTAGGTGACGGAGACCCCGTCCCCCTTGTCCGTGATCTTGCTGACGACTGCCCCGGTACGTATCCGGGAGGCCCCTATCGCGCGCGCCAACGCCTTCGGTATCCGGTCCATCCCGCCGACCGGCTGGAACATCTGCATGGCCTGGTCGAAGCCGAACTCGAAGGAGAAGTAGCGCCCGACGCCGCTCGCGAACACCTCCGACGCGGAGGGCACGTCGCCGAGCACCACGCCCGGCGTCCCGGTCGCGGCGGGCACGGTCGCGTACCCGCGCCGGTCGCACCCCTCGTAGGAGAGCTTGTCGCCCAGTGCCCCGAAGTCCTTCAGGAACTCGACGAGCCGCTCCTGGTCGGCGACGCTCAACTCCTTGTCCAGCGCCCCCTTGTCGGAGGCCTTGGCCAGCAGCTCGGACACGTAGCCGTAGACATCGGCCTTGGCGGTCCTGTAGCGCACGGGCTTCGTCATCCCGGCGGACTCGTTGAAGAGATACGCGTCGGCATTGGTGTTGGTGAACACCTCGATGGGGACGCCGAGTTCACGGCAGTAGTCGAGCGTCACCATCCACTGCGGAAGTCTCGCG
The DNA here is from genome assembly GCF_042730865.1 of Streptomyces sp. NPDC059897. Lineage (NCBI taxonomy): Bacteria > Bacillati > Actinomycetota > Actinomycetes > Kitasatosporales > Streptomycetaceae > Streptomyces > Streptomyces sp. NPDC059897. The sequence continues at coordinate 28,448 of NZ_JBHWKQ010000029.1, forward strand.
GGGCCGGCGTTCATGTACTGCCCGTCGCTGAACCGCGCGGTCTGCCGGTTCCCGTACGTGTCGACGGTCGAATCCCCGCCCCGCACCGTGAAGTTGCGTCCGCCGGTCCGGTCCCTGGCCTCCAGGACCGTACAGTCGTAGCCGGCCTTGCCCAGCTCGTACGCGGTCGCGAGCCCGGCGATGCCGCCGCCCACGATCACGACCTTCGCGGCGCCGCGCCCGCTCAGCGAGAAGTCCCCCGACCGCGGCGCACGGTACGGCGCTTCGCGCCGCGCGGCCTGCGCCGTGGGCGCGAGCCCGAGCGCCCCCATGGTCGCGAACATGGCCCCGGCGCCCCCGCTGACGCCCACGTTCCGCAGAAACGCCCGCCGACTGCTGCCCGTCCCTGCCGCCTGCTGTACTGCCGCCATGTGCCCGGCTCCCCTCAGGATCAGTGAGTTCTCGACCGACCCGGGGATGCTGACAACACCGTGTTACGCCCCGCCCCCACTAGCTGTATCCCCCAAGTAACGGCTTTTGGGGGCGCGGGGAACTGCGCGCGCAACACATCGCCGCGCACACAGCCGGCGAGGCAACGCCCTGTGGCCCAGGGCACAAAAAACGGTTGGGCTGCACCATACGGTGCAGCCCAACCGCTAACTACCTGCTAGCGCAGAGCGTTTCAGCTCTGGCCACCCGCCAGCTTCTCGCGAAGCGCGGCGAGCGCCTCGTCCGAGGCGAGCGCGCCGGAGTTGTCGGCCGTCTCCGAGGAGTACGAGCCGCCGCCGCCACCGCTGCCGCCGGAGGCAGCCGGAGCCGAAGCACCGGCGGGAGCCGCGGCACCCTCGGCCTCGGCCTGAGCGTCGGCCTCGCGGGACTTGATGACCTGAGCCTGGTGCTGCTCGAAGCGCTGCTGCGCCTCGGCGTACTGGGTCTCCCAGGCCTCGCGCTGGGTGTCGAAGCCCTCGAGCCAGTCGTTGGTCTCGGGGTCGAAGCCCTCGGGGTAGATGTAGTTGCCCTGGTCGTCGTAGGACGCGGCCATGCCGTACAGGGTCGGGTCGAACTCGACGACCGACGGGTCGGCGCCGAAGGCCTCGTTGGCCTGCTTCAGCGAGAGGCTGATGCGACGACGCTCGAGGTCGATGTCGATGACCTTGACGAAGATCTCGTCGTTGACCTGGACGACCTGCTCCGGGATCTCCACGTGGCGCTCGGCCAGCTCGGAGATGTGGACCAGGCCCTCGATGCCCTCGTCGACGCGGACGAACGCACCGAACGGAACCAGCTTCGTGACCTTGCCGGGAACGACCTGGCCGATCTGGTGCGTGCGGGCGAACTGCTGCCACGGGTCTTCCTGCGTCGCCTTCAGCGACAGGGAGACACGCTCGCGGTCCATGTCGACGTCGAGGACCTCGACGGTGACTTCCTGGCCGACCTCGACAACCTCGGACGGGTGGTCGATGTGCTTCCAGGAGAGCTCGGAGACGTGGACGAGACCGTCGACGCCACCCAGGTCCACGAAGGCACCGAAGTTGACGATCGAGGAAACGACGCCGGAGCGGACCTGACCCTTCTGCAGGGTGGTGAGGAACGTCTGGCGGACCTCGGACTGGGTCTGCTCGAGCCAGGCACGGCGGGACAGGACCACGTTGTTGCGGTTCTTGTCCAGCTCGATGATCTTCGCCTCGAGCTCCTTGCCCACGTAAGGCTGAAGGTCGCGGACGCGGCGCATCTCGACGAGGGAGGCCGGCAGGAAGCCACGGAGGCCGATGTCGAGGATGAGACCACCCTTGACGACCTCGATGACGGTACCGGTGACGATCCCGTCCTCTTCCTTGATCTTCTCGATCGTGCCCCAGGCACGCTCGTACTGAGCGCGCTTCTTGGACAGGATGAGACGGCCTTCCTTGTCCTCCTTCTGGAGAACCAGGGCCTCGATCTCGTCGCCGACGGCCACGACCTCGTTCGGGTCGACGTCGTGCTTGATCGAGAGCTCGCGGCTCGGGATGACACCTTCGGTCTTGTAACCGATGTCGAGGAGAACCTCGTCCCGGTCAACCTTGACGATGACGCCGTCGACGATGTCGCCATCGTTGAAGTACTTGATCGTCTCGTCGATGGCGGCGAGGAAAGCTTCCTCGTTACCGATGTCGTTGACCGCAACCTGCGGGGTGGTGGCGGTGGTCTCGGTGCTGCTCGTCATGTGGGAAAGGGCTCCGGCGGACATTGAAAGTCGGTGGGTACTGCTACGCCGGGAGCCCGTTTCGCTCTGAAGAAGCCGGACAGCCTTGGAAGCGCCGAATCCGGACTTCCGTGTGGAACCGGTGGCGCCTCGACAACCGAGGGGACATGCAACAGATGCGAGCACAGCCTGCTATGTCCGAGGTGCGCAGGCCCGCAGCGCAACTTGTAGCATACGGGGGCAGCCGGACAGGGTCAATGCGCGAAGGCGCACACCCGGGGCGGATCGCCGCATACCCGGCACAAAACCTGTCACGCGAGGCCACTGGCATCGCCATGGGCCTCGCAGGGCCCGCACACTATTACGAGGGAGCGGATCATCCAAGAGTCCGGACCAATGGAAGCGCACGACTCCCCCACTACGGTCGACGACGACTCGACGGCGACCCGGCGGGACGCGGACACCACGGAGAGCGCGCGGGCCAACCGCGGCTGGTGGGACAGGAACGCGGACGACTACCAGGTCGAGCACGGCACGTTCCTCGGCGACGACCGTTTCGTGTGGTGCCCCGAGGGGCTCGACGAGATGGAGGCCGAGCTGCTCGGCCCGCTCGACGAGCTCGCCGGCAAGGACGTCCTGGAGATCGGGGCGGGCGCCGCGCAGTGCTCGCGCTGGCTGCTCGCCCAGGGCGCGCGTCCCGTCGCCCTCGACCTCTCGCACCGCCAGCTCCAGCACGCGCTGCGCATCGACGGCGGCAAGGTGCCGCTCGTGGAGGCGGACGCGAGCGTGCTCCCCTTCAAGGACGGCTCCTTCGACCTCGCCTGCTCCGCGTACGGGGCGCTCCCCTTCATCGCGGACCAGGTGCAGGTGCTGCGCGAGGTGCACCGCGTGCTGCGGCCCGGCGGCCGGTTCGTCTTCTCGGTCACGCACCCGGTCCGCTGGGCGTTCCCCGACGAGCCGGGCCCCGAGGGCCTCTCCGTCTCCGCCTCCTACTTCGACCGCACCCCTTACGTGGAGCAGGACGAGGAGGGGCGGGCCGTCTACGTGGAGCACCACCGGACCATCGGGGACCGGGTGCGGGACGTGGTGGCGGGCGGCTTCCGGCTCGTCGACCTCGTGGAGCCCGAGTGGCCCGGGTGGAACACGCAGGAGTGGGGCGGCTGGTCGCCGCTGCGCGGGAACCTGATCCCGGGGACGTCGATCTTCGTGTGCGAGCGGCAGTAGACACTGGTCACGTGATCCGTGACGACGCCCTGCGAGCCCTCCCCGTACGTTCCGCGCTGCCGGACCTGACCTCCGCGCTCGACGCGGACGGGGTCGCGGTGCTCGTCGCCCCGCCCGGCACCGGCAAGACGACCCTCGTTCCGCTGGTCCTTGCCGGGCTGCTCGACGAGGACGCTCCCGTACGTCGTGTGGTGGTCGCCGAGCCGCGGCGGATCGCGGCCCGGGCGGCGGCCCGGCGGATGGCGTGGCTGCTCGGCGAGAAGGCCGGGGAGCGGGTCGGGTACACGGTGCGCGGGGAGCGCGTCGTGGGGCCTCGTACGTGCGTCGAGGTCGTGACGACCGGGGTGCTGCTGCAACGGCTGCAGCGGGATCAGGAGTTGGCCGGCGTCGACGTCGTGATGCTCGACGAGGTGCACGAGCGGCACCTGGACGCGGACACCGTGGCCGCCTTCCTGTGGGACGTGCGCGAGGCGCTGCGTCCCGAGCTGAAGCTGGTCGCGGCGTCCGCGACGACGGATGCCGAGGGGTGGGCGGCGCTGCTCGGGGGCGCTCCGGTCGTCGAGGCCGAGGGCGTCTCGTACCCGGTGGACGTGGTGTGGGCGCCGCCCGCGCGTCCGGTGCGGCCGCCGCACGGGATGCGGGTGGATCCGGCGCTGCTCACGCATGTGGCGTCCGTGGTGCGGCGCGCGCTCGCCGAGCGGGACGGGGACGTGCTGTGTTTCCTGCCCGGCGTCGGGGAGATCGCGCGGGTGGCCGGTCAGCTGGGCGGCCTGGGCGAGGTGGACGTGCTGCAGGTGCACGGGCGGGCAGCGGCCGCCGTGCAGGACGCGGTGCTCTCGGCGGGTGCGCGGCGGCGGGTCGTCCTTGCCACGGCCGTCGCCGAGTCGTCGTTGACGGTGCCCGGGGTGCGGGTCGTCGTGGACGCGGGGCTGGCCCGTGAGCCGCGGGTGGACCACGCGCGCGGGTTGAGCGCGCTGACGACCGTACGGGCCTCCCGGGCCGCCGGGACGCAGCGGGCCGGACGTGCCGGGCGTGAGGCGCCGGGTGTCGTGTACCGGTGCTGGGAGGAGGCGGAGGACGGGCGCCTGCCGCGCTTCCCCTCCCCGGAGATCAAGGTCGCGGACCTGACGGCGTTCGCGCTGCAGGTGGCGTGCTGGGGCGACCCGGACGCGTCGGGCCTCGCGCTGCTTGACGCGCCGCCCGGCGGGGCGATGGCGGCGGCCCGGTCCGTACTGACGGCGGTGGGCGCGGTCGACGGGGATTCGGGCCGGGCCACCGGGCGGGGTGCGCGGCTCGCGCGGCTCGGGCTGCATCCGCGCCTTGGCCGTGCGCTGGTGGACGCGGCGCCGGTGGTGGGCGCGAAGCGGGCGGCGGAGGTCGTGGCGCTGCTGAGCGAGGAGCCGCCGCGGGAGTACGGGGACGATCTCGGCGGGGCGTTGCGGGCAGCTCGCCGCGGGGGTGACGCGTATGCCCGGCGGTGGACCGCGGAGGTCCGGCGGCTCGCCCGCCTGACCTCGGGGGACGCGGCTCCCCCGGCGACCGGATCGGACGATCACGCCGTCGGTGTCGTCGCCGCGCTCGCCTTTCCCGAGCGGGTCGCCCGGCGCTCCGGCGGATCGCTGCTCATGGTCTCCGGCACCCGCGCCGACGTGCCCGACGGCTCCGCCCTGCGCGACGCCGAGTGGGTCGCCGTCGCCGTCGCGGACCGGCCCGTGGGGGCCGGGCACGCGCGCGTGCGGCTCGGCGCCGTGGTGGACGAGGAGGTCGCCCGACGGGCCGCCGCGTCACTGTTCCACGAAGGCGATGAAGTGGCCTGGGCGGGCGGCGAGTTGGTGGCTCGGCACGTCACCCGGCTCGGCGCCGTGGAACTCGCCGTGCGCCCCCTCAAGAACCCCGCCCCCGGCCTCGTACGGGACGCGCTGCTCGAAGGGCTGCGGCGGGAAGGGCTCGGGCTGCTGCGGTGGAGCAAGGATGCCGTGGCGCTGCGGGAGCGCCTTGCGTTTCTGCGGCGGCATGTCGGGGAGCCGTGGCCGGACGTGGGCGACGAGGCGCTGCACGCGCGCGTGGACGAGTGGCTCGAGCCCGAGTTGAGCGCGGCGCGGCGCCGGGCGGACCTCGGGCGGATCGACGCCGGGGAGGCGCTGAAGCGGCTGCTGCCGTGGGCGGGCGGGCAGGCGGCGCGCCTGGACGAGCTGGCGCCCGAACGCCTCGAGGTGCCGAGCGGGTCCCGGATCCGGCTCGACTACGCGGACCCCGAACAGCCCGTGCTCGCGGTGAAGTTGCAGGAGATGTTCGGGCTGCGGGAGACGCCGCGCGTGGCGGGGGTCCCGGTGCTCGTACATCTGCTGTCGCCCGCCGGGCGGCCCGCCGCGGTCACGGCGGACCTGGCCTCGTTCTGGGGCGACGGCTACCGCTCCGTACGGGCCGATCTGCGCGGCCGCTACCCCAAGCACCCGTGGCCCGAGGACCCGGCGACGGCCGAGCCCACGCGGCACACGAACGCCCGGCTCAGACGCTGACGGGGTCGGGCTCCGGCTCGGTCACCGGCGTCTCCTCCGGCTCACCGGGGCGCCGGCTGCGCGCCTCCAGCCACAGCGACAGCGAGAGCAGCAGCGCGCCGAGGATCAGGAAGCCCCATGGCAGGTAGGACGTGAGCAGCAGGACCAGGACGCGCTGGGACTTGACCAGGTCGACCGTCGACTCGATGAAGTCGGGGCGCATCTTGACGTGTCCGGAGAACGCGGTGATCTTCTTGTCGGGATCACTGGCAAGGAGCGTGCCGCCGCGCATCTGCTCCTTGTGGATCTCCTCGCCGTACACGGGGGCGCCGGTCGTCGGGTCGACCCAGAACTTGCGGACCGTCGTGTAGTACATCTCGGTGCCGGTCTTGGCGACCGACTCCGGGGTGATGCCCTTGACGGGGAGCTTCTTGGGGAAGGGGACCTTCGTCCACGGGATGGTCTGCTCGAAGTAGTAGACGCTCAGGCCGTGGAAGTTCTGGGTGCCCTTGTAGTGGATGGGGCGGGTGACGCGGGCGCGCGCGTCGAAGTACTCGTAGTCCCGCTTCTCCGTCAGGAACGGCCACTTGAACTCGATGCCCTCGCGCTTGACCGGGTCCCCGTCGACGGATTCGCCCTTGGCGTGCACGGGCGCGGAGCTGTGGGCGTCGAAGATGTAGCGCTCGGGGATCTGGGACACCATCTTGCCGTCGGGTCCCACGACGTAGGTGAGGCCGTCCCAGACGACGACGTCGCGGCCTGCGGTCTCCTCCACCTTGTTCGACGCCTCGACGTTGCCCTTGAGGGTCTGCACGATGCTGAGCTTGGGGACCTTCTTCTCCTTCATGGTCCCGTAGTCGACGAGGGTCGCGTTCTTCGCCTCCAGGACCATCGTCTGGTACTGGCTCGGCGGGATCTTCGCGAGGCGCGGGAACGCGTACCAGCGCATCAGCGGGGACATCGCCGTGCAGAACACGGCGAAGGCGAGCAGGATCAGGCTGGCCTTGCGGCGCATCGCGGCGGCCCTCCTCAGCTACGGGCGTGGCACGGGCTTCTACGGGTGTTTGGGCACGGAGTGCAGCAGCGGTTTCGGGGATGTCTCGCCCGGCGGGGCACCGACCGCGGTCATGGTGAGGACCAGGGCGAGCGCCGCGGCGAGACCGATCGCCGCGGCGACGAGAGCGCGCATGTCCGACCTCCCTGCAGCCTTGCGGCACACGGAATCTGATGAGGCGTCAGGCCTCTGGGTCGGTGCACCGTAGCAACGCGGAGCGGGAATGAGAACACGTTGTACGGGACGTAGTTGAGCCCCCGACCATGTGCGGTCGGGGGCTCAACTGCGCGGTGCGCGGGGCGTGTTACGAGGCGGAGGCGGCCGTCACCTTCAGTTCGACGTCGAGCGTCGCGCCGCCCGTCGTGGTGACGCGCAACAGGAACGTGCCGGTGGTGTCGTCCGCGTACAGCTTCGGCACCGTGAGGTTCCCCTCGGCGTCGGCCGTCAGGCCCTTGAAGGTGCGGATCGTCTTGCCGTCCGCGTCCTTGAAGTAGGGGCCCTTGTCCGCCTGGGTCGCGTCGTCCTTGGACTTCACGAGGGTGGCGGTCGCGCCGACCTTGCCGGCGGCGGCGCCCTTGTACGTGGCCTTCAGCTCGACGTCCTCGGCGAAGGTGCCGCCCGCCTCGCAGGTCAGCTCCTCCTCGCCGGCGCGGATCAGCTTGTCGGCGCGGGCGGTGACCGTCGCCGTGGCGTAGACGGGGTCCAGGGTGCGGCCGACGACGGTGGCGCGGACCTTGAACTGACCGGTCTGCTTCCCCGCCTCGACCGCGGGCGCGGTGGCCACGCCGGAGCTGTTCGTGCTGACGGTGGCGCCGGTGGCTCCGCCGGAGAACGTGGCGTCCGTGTCGCCGACGATCGCGAAACGAATCTTCGCGGAGCCGACGGCGGAGCCCGCCGCGTTCCTCGCCTTCACCTTGACCCGCTGGCTGAAGGTGTCGTCCTGGAGGGCGGCGAGGGTGCCGGTGCCGGCGTCGGCGAGCTTGGTGACGGACTCGGTGGGGCTGGTGGTGGGCGGCGGGGTGGTCTCGCCGGGACTCTCCGAGCCGCCGCCGGTGCTTCCGCCGGTGTTTCCGCCGGGGCCCGTCGAGCCGCCGCCGGACGGGGCCTTCGGCGGGTTCTTGGACGGCTGCTTCGTGGTCGGGGCGTCCGACGGCCGGTCGGATTCACGGCCGGAGGGGCTCGGCGACGGGCTCGCGCCGCTGCCGCCGCCGCTCGGGTGCTTGGGCAGCACGCCGGTGCCGTCGGGGACCGAGTGGGAGTCCTTGCGGTAGCGCTCCAGCCAGGCCAGAACAGTGGCGAGGTACTCCGAGGAGTTGTTGTAGCTGAGGATCGCCTTGTTGAGGTCCAGGGCGTTCGACAGGTCGCGGTCGTCGCGGCACAGGTAGTGGCCCGCGGCGAGAGCGGCGTCGTAGACGTTGTTCGGGTCCTTCTTGCCGTCGCCGTTGCCGTCGCGGCCCGCCCACTCCCACGTGGAGGGGATGAACTGCATGGGGCCCACGGCCCGGTCGTGGACCGTGTCGCCGTCGTAGTTTCCGCCGTCGGTGTCGGTGATCTTCGCGAAGCCGTTGCCGTCCAGGGGCGGGCCCTTGATCGCGTGCAGCGTGTTGCCGTCCGCGTCGACGTCGCCGCCGCGGGCCTGACCCGACTCGACCTTGCCGATCGCGGCGAGCAGCTGCCAGTCCAGGTTGCAGCCGGGCTTCGTGGTGCCTATCTCGGCGGCGGCCTTCTTGTAGGCGTCGAGGACGGTCGCGGGGATGCCGGAGTCGTCGCCGCCCTTGCTGCCCTTGCCGGGCGAGGTGGTGGGGCTGTCCAGCGGCGGCAGGTCCGTGTAGTAGTCGGGGCCCGACGCCGAGTCCGGCGGGGTGTCGTCGGAGCGGTCCGCCGCGGACTTGCCGCTGTCCCCGTGCGGGGTGATCACGCCGGGTGCCTGGGACGCGGACAGGGCCGCCACCGCCGCGGCGGCGACCGCGGCCGTCATGACTCCCCTGCGCAGTCGCCTGCCGAATACCGCCGCCATGCCGCGAGCCCTCCCCTTGTCGCCTGTACCGACCCGCGATGCTCCCCCAGCACGCGGATCCCGCCGACCCTACGACAACTTCCGCCGCACAGACACCCGTTCGTGCCCGGTATTGAACGATTGCGCCGCTACGGATGCCGTACGATTCCACGCTCGCACGTACGGGAAAACAGGGGGACACGTGCCGTTCACCATCAGCCATGCCGCGGCCGTGCTGCCCTTCGTGCGGCGGGACGGTGCGGGGCGGGGGCCGCTGGTGCCCGCGCTGCTCGTCGCCGGGTCGTTCGCGCCCGACCTCACGTACTACGCGGCGGGTGTGGCGCCGGGGGCCATGGAATTCGGCGCGTTCACGCACTCGTTCGCGGGCGTGTTCACCGTGGACGTGGCGGTCGCGCTCGTGGTGGTGGCCGTGTGGCGGCTGGTCCGGGAGCCGCTGCTCGGGCTCGCGCCGGGGCGGGTGCGGGGGCGGTTGGCGGCGGTGCTGCGGCCCCGGGCGCGGACGGGGCGGTGGCCGCTGTGGTGGTACGTGTCGGCGGTGGTGGGCGCGACGACGCACGTCGTGTGGGACGCCTTCACGCACCCGGACCGCTGGGGGACGCGCCTCTTCCCGGTCCTCGACGAGACGTTCGCGGGGTCCCCGCTGTACTGGTACGCCCAGTACGCCGGTTCGGCCGCCGCGCTCGCGGTCCTCGCCGGGTACGCGTGGTGGGCGCTGCGGACCGCCGTCCCCGCCCCGGCGCCGCCCGCCGGGGAGCGGTGGCTCGGCTGGACCCTGATCGCGGCCTGCGCGTGCGCCGCCGGCACGCTGCGGGTGACGCGCTGGCTGTCGTACGTGAACGGGGCCGGCCTCACGTGGCAACCGTGGGAGATCGTCCCGGCGTTGTGCTTCGGCGCGGGAGCGGGCGTGGTGGTGGGCGTGGTGCTGTACGCACTGGTGACCCGTTTGAAGCCCCGCCGGCGATTGAGGCGCGGGGTCCGGGGCAGAGCCCCGCGACGTAGGCCCGGTGCGGGCCGCGACAACGCAACCCGCACCCGACCGACCAGCCCCTAGTGGGCGGCGGACTCCCAGTCCGCCCCCAGCCCCACCGACACATCCAGCGGAGCGCGAAGCGCGACCGCCCCGGCCATCTCCCGCCGCACCAGCTCCTCCGCCGCCGCGGCCTCGCCCGGCGCGATCTCCAGCACGACTTCGTCGTGCACCTGGAGCAGCATCCGGGACTTGAGCTTCGCCTCGCTCAGCGCCTTGTCGACGTTGAGCATCGCGATCTTCACGATGTCGGCGGCGGTGCCCTGGATCGGCGCGTTGAGCGCCATCCGCTCGGCCATCTCGCGGCGCTGCCGGTTGTCCGAGTTCAGGTCGGGCAGGTAGCGGCGGCGTCCCAGCATCGTCTCCGTGTACCCGGTGGCGCGCGCCTCGTCGACGGCCCGCCGCAGGTAGTCCCGTACTCCGCCGAACCGCTCGAAGTACGTGTCCATCAGGCCGCGCGCCTCGCCCGGGTCGATGCCCAGCTGGCCGGAGAGCCCGAACGCGGACAGGCCGTACGCGAGTCCGTACGACATCGCCTTGATCTTGCGGCGCATCTCCGCGTCGACCGCGTCCCGCTCCACGCCGAAGACCTGGGAGGCCACCGTGGTGTGCAGGTCCTCGCCGGAGTTGAACGCCTCCAGGAGGCCCTCGTCCTCCGACAGGTGCGCCATGACGCGCAGTTCGATCTGGCTGTAGTCGGCCGTCATCAGCGACTCGTAGCCCTCACCGACCACGAATCCGCGGCGGATGGCACGGCCCTCGTCCGTGCGCACCGGGATGTTCTGCAGGTTCGGGTCCGTGGACGACAGGCGGCCTGTCGCCGCGACCGTCTGGTTGAACGTGGTGTGGATGCGGCCGTCCGCCGCGATCGTCTTGATCAGGCCCTCGACGGTGACGCGGAGCTTGGCCTGCTCACGGTGGCGCAGCATGATCACGGGGAGTTCGTGGTCGGTCTGCGTGGCCAGCCAGGCGAGCGCGTCGGCGTCCGTCGTGTAGCCGGTCTTGGTCTTCTTCGTCTTCGGGAGGTCGAGTTCCTCGAAGAAGACGGCCTGGAGCTGCTTCGGGGAGCCGAGGTTGAACTCGTGCCCCACCGCGTCGTGCGCCTCCTTCACCGCCTGCTGCACGGCGCCCGCGAACATCTGCTCCATCGACTCAAGGTGGGCGCGGTCGGCGGCGATGCCGTGCCGCTCCAGGCGGGCGAGGAGCGTGGACGTGGGCAGCTCGATGTCGGTGAGCAGGTCGGCGGCGCCGACCTCCTTGAGGCGCTCGCCGAAGGCCTCGCCGAGGTCGAGGATCGCGCGGGCCTGCACCATGAGCGCGTCGGCCTCGGCCTGGTCGTCCTCGTCGGTGCCGAAGGCGAGCTGGCCGTCGGCCGCTCCGGCGGGGGCGAGCTCGCGGCCCAGGTATTCCAGGGACAGCGCGTCGAGCGCGAAGGAGCGGCGGCCCGGCTTGACCAGGTACGCGGCGAGCGCCGTGTCCATGGTGATGCCCTCGACGCTCCAGCCGTGCTCGGCGAAGACCCGCATGACGCTCTTGGCGTTGTGCAGCACCTTCGGCTTCTTCGCGTCGGCGAGCCAGGCGGCGAAGGCCTTCTCGTCGGCCTCGTCGAGCGTCGACGGGTCGAACCAGGCGGCCTCTCCCCCGGCGGCGGCCAGCGCGATCTCGGTGACCGAGCCGGTGCCCAGCGTCCAGGTGTCGACGGTCGCCATGCCGAGGACCGCCTTGCCGTGCTCGGCCAGCCACGGCGCGAGCTCGCCCGTCGCGAGCACCTTCCCGTCGAGCTCGACGCCCGGCTCGGCCGGGGTCTCCTCGGCCTCCTCGGCGCCCGGGTCGACGGCGAACAGGCGCTCGCGCAGCGACGGGTTACGGATTTCGAGGGTGTCCAGGATCATCGCGATCGCTGTCCGGTCGTACGCCTCGCGTCCCAGGTCGGCGACCGTCTTCGGCAGCTCGACGTCGCGCACCATCTCGGTGAGGCGCCGGTTCAGCTTCACGGCCTCGATGTGGTCCCGGAAGTTCTGCCCGGCCTTGCCCTTGACCTCCTCGGCGCGCTCGACCAGCTCGGCGAACGAACCGAACTGGTTGATCCACTTCGCGGCGGTCTTCTCGCCGACTCCGGGGATGCCCGGCAGGTTGTCCGAGGGGTCGCCGCGCAGCGCGGCGAAGTCCGGGTACTGGGCCGGGGTGAGCCCGTACTTCTCCTCGACCTTCTCCGGGGTGAACCGGGTCAGCTCGGAGACGCCCTTGGTGGGGTACAGCACCGTCACGTTCTCCGACACCAGCTGGAACGAGTCCCGGTCGCCGGTGACGATGAGGACCTCGAAGCCGGCGGCCTCGGCCTGCGTGGCGAGCGTGGCGATCACGTCGTCGGCCTCGAAGCCGTCGACCGCGAAGCGCGGTGTGTGCATCGCGTCGAGCAGCTCGCCGATCAGCTCGACCTGGCCCTTGAACTCGTCCGGCGTCTTCGAACGGTTCGCCTTGTACTCGGTGAACTCCTCGGAGCGCCACGTCTTGCGCGACACGTCGAACGCCACCGCGAAGTGCGTCGGCTCCTCGTCGCGCAGCGTGTTCGCCAGCATCGACGCGAAACCGTAGATCGCGTTCGTCGGCTGGCCCGTCGCCGTCGTGAAGTTCTCCGCGGGCAGCGCGAAGAATGCCCGGTACGCCAGCGAGTGCCCGTCCATGAGCATCAGGCGGGGACGCCCGCCCGAGCTGCCGTCTGCTGCCTTCGCCACCGGATCCACCGTCTTCTTAGCCGTCTTCGCTGCTGCTTTCTCTGCCACGCCCACGATCCTGCCACGCCCCACTGACAGCGCGGCCCACCTCCCACCGGAGCGGGCGTTGTCGGACCCCCGTGCGAAGATCGGAGACGTAGCTCACAGCGCTGCTCGGCAGGACGCGCAGCAGCACCGCAGGACCGCTCAAAGGGGAGCCGATCGATGGCAAGCAAGCCGCCCGCATCCGACCCGGTACAGGACGCGCCGCAGGTCGCGGCGCCGCAGCACCATGCCGCCGGGCTCCCCGCCGTGAAGCACTCGCTCAAGATGGCGCGCGAGCAGATGGGCGTGAAGCGGACCGCGCTGACGCTGCTTCGCGTCAACCAGAAGGACGGCTTCGACTGCCCGGGCTGCGCCTGGCCGGAGCCGGAGCACCGGCACGCGGCGGAGTTCTGTGAGAACGGGGCGAAGGCGGTCGCCGAGGAGGCCACCCTGCGCCGCGTGACACCGGAGTTCTTCGCCGCGCACCCGGTGACGGACCTCGCGACGCGCTCCGGGTACTGGCTGGGCCAGCAGGGCCGCCTCACCCACCCCATGCTTCTGGACGAGGGCGGGACCCACTACGAGCCCGTCACCTGGGAGCGCGCCTTCGACCTGATCGCGGACGAGCTGACCGCGCTCGACTCCCCCGACGAGGCCGTCTTCTACACGTCGGGGCGCACGAGCAACGAGGCGGCGTTCCTCTACCAGTTGTTCGCCCGCGAGTTCGGCACGAACAATCTGCCCGACTGTTCGAACATGTGCCACGAGTCGTCGGGCTCCGCGCTCACGGAGACGATCGGCATCGGCAAGGGCAGCGTCCTCCTCGAGGACCTCTACAAGTCGGACCTGATCATCGTCGCCGGGCAGAATCCGGGCACGAACCATCCGCGCATGCTCTCCGCCCTGGAGAAGGCGAAGGCCGGCGGCGCGAAGATCATCTCCATCAATCCGCTGCCCGAGGCGGGCCTGGAGAAGTTCAAGAACCCGCAGACCCCCAAGGGCCTCACCAAGGGCGCGGCGCTCAACGATCTGTTCCTGCAGATCCGTCTCGGCGGCGACCAGGCCCTCTTCCGCCTCCTCAACAAGCTGATCCTCGCCACGGAAGGCGCCACCGACGACGCCTTCATCGCCGAGCACACGCACGGCTACGAGGAGTTCGCGAAGGCCGCCCGGGACGCCGACTGGGACGAGACCCTCGCCGCGACCGGCCTGTCCCGCGCCGACATCGAGCGCACCCTGGAGCTGGTCCTCGCCTCCAAGCGCACCGTCGTGTGCTGGGCCATGGGCCTCACCCAGCACAAGCACTCTGTGCCGACGATCCGCGAAGTGGTCAACTTCCTGCTGCTGCGCGGCAACATCGGGCGTCCGGGCGCGGGCGTGTGCCCGGTGCGCGGCCACTCGAACGTGCAGGGCGACCGCACCATGGGCATCTTCGAGCGCCCCGCCCCCGCGTTCCTCGACGCCCTGGAGAAGGAGTTCGGCTTCGCCCCGCCGCGCGAGCACGGCTTCGACGTGGTCCGCGCCATCCGGGCCCTGCGCGACGGACAGGCGAAGGTCTTCTTCGCCATGGGCGGCAACTTCGTCTCGGCGTCCCCCGACACCGAGGTCACCGAGTCGGCGATGCGCCGCGCCCGCCTCACCGTCCACGTCTCCACGAAGCTGAACCGCTCGCACGCCGTCACCGGCACCCGCGCGCTGATCCTGCCCACCCTCGGCCGCACCGAGCGCGACCTCCAGGGCAGCGGCGAACAGTTCGTGACCGTCGAGGACTCCATGGGCATGGTGCACGCCTCCCGCGGCCGCCTGGACCCTGCGAGCCACCACCTGCTGTCCGAGCCGGCCATCGTCGCCCGCCTCGCCCGCCGCGTCCTCGGCACCGAATCCCTGACGCCCTGGGAGGAGTTCGAGAAGGACTACGCGACGGTCCGCGACCGCATCGCTCGCCTGATCCCCGGCTTCGAGGACTTCAACGAGAAGGTCGCCGACCCGAGCGGCTTCGCGCTCCCGCACGCCCCGCGCGACGAGCGCCGCTTCCCCACGGCCACCGGCAAGGCCAACTTCACGGCGGCGCCCGTCGAGTACCCGCGCGTGCCCGAGGGCCGCCTGCTGCTCCAGACACTGCGCTCGCACGACCAGTACAACACCACGATCTACGGCCTGGACGACCGCTACCGCGGCATCAGGAACGGCCGCCGCGTCGTCCTCGTCAACGCCGACGACGCCAAGGACCTCGACCTCGCCGAGGGCTCCTACGTGGACCTCGTAAGTGAGTGGGACGACGGCGTCGAGCGGCGCGCGCCCGGCTTCCGTGTCGTGCACTACCCGACGGCCCGCGGCTGCGCGGCCGCCTACTACCCGGAGACGAACGTGCTGGTGCCGCTGGACGCCACCGCGGACACCAGCAACACACCCGCCAGCAAGTCCGTCGTGGTCCGCCTGGAACAATCCAGGACCGACTGAGCGTTTGCTCAGCCAGGTATCAGCCACGTATCAGTCACGTAGACGACTCAAGCACCGCACGACGAACGGAGCCGGGCGCCATGGGCGAGCAGAACCACACGCAGTTCCCGCAAGAGGTCATCGACGAGTACGCCGCACTCGGCATCGACCTCGTCGCCCTGTTCTCCGCCGGGCACCTGGGCACGCGCATGGGCATCGACGTCAAGGAGGCCTCGGCCGAGCGCGTCGTCGGCACCATGCCCGTCGAGGGCAACACGCAGCCCTACGGGCTGCTGCACGGCGGCGCCTCCGCCGTCCTCGCCGAGACCCTCGGCTCCGTCGGCGCGATGCTGCACGGCGGCAGCGGCAAGATCGCCGTCGGCGTCGACCTGAACTGCACGCACCACCGCGGCGCCCGCTCCGGCCTCGTCACCGGCGTCGCCACACCGCTGCACCGCGGCCGCTCCACGGCGACGTACGAGATCGTCATCACTGACGAGCAGGACAGGCGGGTCTGCTCGGCCCGCCTGACCTGCATGCTGAAGGAAGTCCCGGACGCGCCGACCGCGTAGTACGGGACTCCCCGGGCGCCTACCCCTTGCCGGTGGGCGCCAGCGGCAGCGTCACCGAGCTGTCCCCGGCGCGCACGGTCATCCTCGTGCCCGCCGGGTAGCGCAGCGTGTAGTCGTAGTCGGTGGAGATCAGGACGACACCGAGCCGGTGCCCGGCCTTGAAGACGTAGTCCTCGGGCTGCATGTCCCACTTCAGCCGGTACTCGCGGCCCTCGACGACCTTGGACTGCCGCTCGTACGACGTCCGATTGCGGGCATCCAGCCAGCCCCGCGTCACGATCTTGAAGTCGGCGGTCTCGGTGCGGTGCTTCGTGCGGTACGCACAGCCCGTCTCACCGGCGAGCCCCGGCACCCCCTCGCCGTAGCAGACCTGCTGCGAGGTGTCGGTGACCGTGCCCGACGTGGCCCGGGTGTCCCGTCCGTAGTCGACGAGCAGCGCCGTCACATACGGCGACGTTCCGGCCAGCGAGGCCCGCACATCGACCTCCGGCACACCGTTCAGCCGGACGTCCTTGTCGAGCGTCCCCGTCGTGTACGCGAGCCGGTTCGGATTCACGTCGTCCGGCGACGTCACCAGCTTCTCCGCGGCGACCGTACGGCCCGCGTCGGTCAGCGACTGCACGCGCTTGGGGCCCGCCGTGCTCCCCAGCGCCCCGTCGGCACGCATCCGCAGCGTCGTCGAGCGGGTCCCCGCCGCCGGCCAGTCGCTCTGCTGCTGCCAGCCGAAGTCGGCCTGCTCGACGTCGACTTGAGGCTCCTTCGTGACGCCGTTGTCGATGCCGTACAGATAGTGGTCGAACCAGTGATGGACCTGGCTCAGCCACTCCTCCATGCGCAGCGGCATCGGATTGGAGTGCCCGGCCTGGTGCAGCCACAGCTTGCGCGGCACATGGTTCTTCTTCAGCGCCTCCCACAGCTGACCGGCGTTCTTCGTCTTCACGTTCCAGTCGCCCAGGCCGTGCACGACGAACGTCGCCGCCTTGATCCGGCGGGCGTCCTTCAGATAGTCGCGCTCCTGCCAGTACGGCGACCAGTCACCGCTCCCCCGGTCCTGATCACGCTCCAGCGCGTCGAGCACCGGCTTGCAGATCTCCCGGTCGGCCCGCGAGTACACGTACCGCGCGAGGACGTCGGTGTCCTCGCCCTGGAACGTGCCGGGCGCCACGACCCCGCCGTTCGCCCGGTAGTAGTCGTACCAGGAGGAGATCCCGGAGATCGGCACGATCGCCTTGAGGCCCTCGACTCCCGTACTGGCGACGGCGGTCGGCAGCGTGCCGTTGTAGGAGATCCCCATCATCGCGGAGTCACCGGTCGACCAGTCGGCCCGCACCGGCTCGCCGTCGGTGTCCCAGCCCTTGGCGCGCCCGTTCAGCCAGTCGATCGCGGCCTTCGCCCCCAGGGTCTCGTTGCGGCCGCCCGAGGTCGGACAGCCGGTGGAGCCGCCGGTACCGAGACTGTCGACCTCGGCCACGGCATAGCCGCGCGGCAGGAAGTAGTTGTCGTAGTACCCGCCGTACGCCACCGCAGGACCCGCCAACCCGGCCTTGCCGGGTTCCCGTTGGAACCGGTTCCCCGACTCCGGAAGCCCGTCCTCGTCCAGGTCCACGACATGGTTCGGTACATCGTTGCCACCCGCCCAGTACGGGCTGGCCTCGACGATCGTGGCGACCTTCAGGCCCGCCGTGTCCGTCTCCTTGGGCCGCAGGATCCGCATGCGCACCGTGTCGCGCTTCCCGTCACCGTCACTGTCGGCCTCGGTCTGCACGTCGACCTTCTGCAGCACGGCGTCCGCACGCGAGAAGACGGGCTGCGTCTCACGATCCTCGATCCTCAACTCCGCCCGACCGGCGGAGGGTTGCACCGCGTACGCGGACGGGGCGGCCGTCGCCGCCACCAGCGCACACACCAACGTCAGACCGAAGCGTCTCTTACCGGTGGATCTCGCCATCGTGCCTCCAAGGGCGCGTTCAGGGAGCTCACTCACGGGACGGGAGGTGACGTGAGGTATTCCACCGCGCCACGCCCCGCCCGACCAGAGGGCCTCAGCAACTCCCGCCGCCAGAAGCAACATTGGCGACAATCCCGCCAACTCGGCCGAACCGCACCGACGTTGGCGGAACCACCCCCTCCGCCCTACCGTCGAGCATGACCGGCATCGGGCCCGTCGAGCCGCACGAACCAGCGGCCGACAGCCACCCCCCAACGCCGCACCCCACCGACATCGTCGGCGCCGACTCCCCACACCCGTACGAACGTTGGGCCGCACTGCCCCCACGCAGACGCCGTCTCCTCCTCGCCGCGACGGTCACCGCGGCCACCGTCGCGGGCACCCTCCTCCTGCCCCACCCCGAACACCCCGCCCCCGGGCCGCCCGACCCCTGGCCCGCCCAGGTCACCCACCTCACGTACGAGGGAGCACGCGGCGACACCTTCCGGTTCACCGTCCGCGTCGACCACGGAGGACCCGTGACGATCCGTCACATACAGGCAGGAGACCCCCGCTTGAGCCTCACCACCACACCCCGCCCACCGATCGAGGCCACCGCGGACTCCCACCGCACCCTCACCGTACGGATCCACGTACGCGACGACTGCTCCGCCCTGCCCCGCGCCCTCGACATGACCTACCTGGACCTCACACTCACCAACCGGCGCGCCAGAGAACTCCACAGCTTCATCTTCGTCGACCGCTACCCGCACGACCTGCTCACCCTGCTGCGCGCCCGCTGCGCGGAGCCCCGCACCGAACTCACACAGCGGTAACACTCGGTTACCTCTGCCGCAACGAAGCAATGCGAACGTCGCACCGCGCAGCCCTGACGACGATCACGGGGTGTACGCGACCGAATCGATCTTGAGAACACCCCGCTCCACTACGGGACTTGAGGTGATCTTGGTCCGCCCCGCCCCAGCGGCAGGCCCGGCATAACAAGAACGTCACAGCCTCTTCCGCACCCACGCTCCACCCCGCCACCTGCGCTTATAGTCACGGCCAGTCACCGCGCCGCCGGGCGCTTCACTTGCACGGCCCCTGTACCACTCCGTACGGCCCGGCGAGACACACGGCCCCTGGACCAGGGGACCGCGCCAGGGAGAGGAATGATCGTGCGACACCGTTCTTTGCTCATACTCACCGCCGTGCTCACCACCGGAGCACTCACACTCACCGCCTGCGGATCGCGCGACGACGACAACAAGTCCGAGGGCGGCCAGAAGACCACCGTGGTCATCGGCGTCGACGCCCCGCTCAGCGGCGACCTCTCGGCCATCGGCATCGGCATCAAGAACTCCGTCGACCTGGCCGCGAAGATCGCCAACAAGAACAACGAAGTCAACGGCGTCACCTTCAAGACCCAGCCCCTCGACGACGTCGCCAACCCCTCCACCGGCGGACAGAACGCCACCAAACTCGTCGGCCAGGACGACGTCCTCGGCGTCGTCGGCCCCCTGAACTCCAGCGTCGCCCAGTCGATGCAGAAGACGTTCTCCTCCGCGAACCTCGTCCAGGTCTCCCCCGCGAACACCGCCCCCGAACTCACCCAGGGCGCCAAGTACGCGACCAAGAAGGCCCGACAGTTCGACACCTACTTCCGCACCGCCACCACCGACGCCCTCCAGGGCCCGTACGCCGCCCAATACGCGTACAACACCCTGAAGCTGAAGACCGTCTACTCCGTCGACGACAAGAAGACCTACGGAGCGGGCCTCGCCCGCACCTTCCGCGAGGAATTCACCAAGCTCGGCGGCAAGGTCGTCGCCACCGACCACATCAACCCCGACGACCGCGACTTCGGCGCCATCGCCACAAAGATCAAGAACTCCAAGGCCGACTTCGTCTACTACGGCGGCGAATACCCGGCCGGCGCCCCCCTCTCCAAGCAGATCAAGGACGCCGGAGCCAAGATCCCCGTCGTCGGCGGCGACGCCCTCCAGAGCGCCGACTACACCAAGCTCGCCGGCAAGGCCGCCGAAGGCGACTTCGCCACCTCCGTCGGCGCCCCGCCCGAGAAGCTCGACACCGCCAAGAAGTTCATCGCCGACTACGAGGCCGGCGGCTACAAGGAGCCCTACGAGACCTACGGCGCCCTCTCCTACGACGCCGCCTGGGTCATCATCCAAGCCGTCAAGCAGGTCATGTCCGACAACGACGGCAAGCTTCCCAGCGACCCCAAGGAAGCCCGCAAGAAGATCACCGAAGCCACCCAGAAGGTCTCCTTCAACGGCGTCACCGGCAACGTCGGCTTCGACGAGTACGGCGACACCACCAACCGCACCCTGACCGTCTACCAGGTCAAGAGCGGCAAGCACGCCCCGGTCAAGACCGGCGAGCTGGAAGCCCAGTAACACCCAGGGAGCGCCCGGCACCCCGGCCACTCCCCAGTACGAGCACAGCACCAAGCGCGGGGGGCCCACCAACAGCCCCCCGCGCACCCGTACTTGACACCACACCCACGGAGGCCCAGCGGTGCACGATCTGCCGCAACAGCTGGTCAACGGCCTGATCCTCGGAGCCCTGTACGGCCTCATAGCCGTCGGCTACACCATGGTCTACGGCATCATCCAGCTCATCAACTTCGCCCACGGCGAGATCTACATGATCGGCGGCTTCGGCGCCCTCACCATGTGGCTCTGGCTCCCCGGCGGAACATCACTCGCCCTCGCCCTGCCCCTCATGCTCCTGATGGGCATCACCTGCTCCGTCCTCATCGCCGTCGGCGCGGAACGTTTCGCCTACCGCCCCCTCAGAAACGCCCCACGCCTCGCACCCCTCATCACCGCCATCGGCCTCTCCATCGCCCTCCAACAAGCCGTCTGGGCCTTCTACCCCGACGCCAAGGCCGACCGCACCTTCCCCCAGTTCGAAGGCGGCCCCATCGACCTCGGCGCCTTCAACCTCCAACGCGGCGACCTCTTCCTCATCATCGCCGCCCCCATATGCATGGCCTCCCTCGCCTTCTTCGTCGCCAAAACCCGCACCGGCCGCGCCATGCAAGCCACCTCCCAAGACCCCGACACCGCCAAGCTCATGGGCATCAACACCGACCGCATCGTCGTCACCGCCTTCGCCATCGGCGGCGCCTTCGCAGCAGTCGCCGCCATGGCCTACGGCCTCAAATACGGCCAAGTCGGCTTCAAAATGGGCTTCATCGCCGGCCTCAAAGCCTTCACCGCCGCCGTACTCGGCGGCATCGGCAACATCTACGGCGCCATGATCGGCGGCCTCGCCCTCGGCCTCGCCGAAGCCCTCGCCACCGCCTACATCCAGGACATCCCCGGCATGGAACTCCTCGGCGGCGGAGCCTGGAAGGACGTCTGGGCCTTCGTCGTCCTCATCCTCGTCCTCCTCCTGCGCCCCCAAGGCCTACTCGGCGAACGCGTCGCGGACAGGGCGTGATCACCATGACGACAACCACCACACCCGCCATGAAGACCGCCGCCCTCCCCCTCCCCGAGAAGGCCGCCCGCTACGGCACCGCCGCAGCCGCCCTCCTCACCCTCGCCAGCACCTTCCTCGCCTGGACCTGGACAGAAGAATTCCCCGGCGACCTCACCGTCACCGGCTACCCCGGCGGACTCCAGGTCCTCACCCTCGCAGGAGCCCTCTTCACCCTGCTCCTCGCCCTCTCCGGACTCGGCACCCGCGGCCTGCGATGGCTCACCCCCGCAGGCACCACCGCCCCCACCCTCCTCTTCGCCCTCGGCACCCTCGGCACCACCGGCTTCACCATGGGCGCCATCTCCGCGAAACTCGGCGGCACCGCCAACCTCGAACCCGGAGCCTGGATCGCCGGCCTCGCCGCCCTCGCCACCACCCTCCTCGCCCTCGGCCTCCCCGCCGACACCCCCGACCCCGAAGCCACCAACCCCTGGACCCGCTTCCGCGCCGCACTCAAAACCCCACCCGCACGCCCGGCCACCATCACCCTCCCCAACTGGGCAGAAATCCTCCTCATCGCCGTCGCCTTCGGCCTCGCCCTCTACGTCTTCACGTACGGCATCGACACCGAATACGGCGAACTCTTCATCGGCTACCTCATCATCGTCGGCTTCGGAGCCGCCGCCCTCTCCAAATCCGGCCTCCTCAGCCGCATCACCGGCCTCACCAACAAACACCGCAACATCAGCCTCACCGCAGCCTTCGTCGCCGCAGCCGCCTTCCCCTTCACCCAGACCAACGACACCTACACCAACGTCGCCGCCAACATCCTCGTCTTCGCCACCGTCGCCCTCGGCCTCAACGTCGTCGTCGGCCTCGCAGGCCTCCTCGACCTCGGCTACGTCGCCTTCCTCGGCGTCGGCGCCTACGCCGCAGCCCTCGTCTCCGGCAGCCCCGACTCCACCATCGGCGTCCACTTCCCCTTCTGGGCAGCCGTACTCACCGGCATGGGCGCCTCACTCGTCTTCGGCGTCGCCATCGGCGCACCCACCCTGCGGCTGCGCGGCGACTACCTCGCCATCGTCACCCTCGGCTTCGGCGAGATCTTCCGCATCACCATGAACAACCTCGACGGCGACTCAGGCCCCGACGTCACCAACGGCCCCAACGGCATCCCCAACATCCCCGACCTCAAAATCTTCGGATTCGACCTCGGAGAAACCCACACCGTCCTCGGCGTCGACCTCGGCCGCTTCGCCAACTACTACCTCCTGATGCTGTTCTTCACGATCATCGTCGTGACCGTCTTCCGCCGCGCCGGCGCCAGCCGCATCGGCCGCGCCTGGGTCGCCATCCGCGAAGACGAAACAGCAGCCCGCGCCATGGGCATCAACGCCTTCCGCCTCAAACTCCTCGCCTTCGCACTCGGCGCGGCACTCGCAGGCATGGCCGGCTCCGTACAGGCCCACATCCAGTACTCCGTCACCCCCGACCAGTACAAGTTCGTCGAGAACGCACCCCCCAACTCCGCCTTCCTGCTCGCGGCAGTCATCCTCGGCGGCATGGGCACCGTCAGCGGCCCCCTCATCGGCGCGGCACTCCTGTACCTCATCCCAGCGAAACTCCAATTCATCGGCGACTACCAACTCCTCCTCTTCGGCGTCGCATTGATCCTCCTCATGCGCTTCCGCCCCGAAGGCCTCGTCGCCGACCGCCGCAAGCAACTCGAATTCCACGACACCGGCCAACTCGACGTCCCCGAACAAACAACCCTGCCCGGCGCCACGACAAAGGCAGGAGCGTAACCACGATGACCAACACGACCACCGTGCTCCAGGCAAGCGGCGTCACCATGCGCTTCGGCGGCCTCACCGCCGTACGCAACGTCGACCTCCACGTCGACCAAGGCGAAATCGTCGGCCTCATCGGCCCCAACGGCGCCGGAAAAACGACCTTCTTCAACTGCCTCACCGGCCTCTACATCCCCACCGAAGGCAGCGTCTCCTACCAAGGCAACACCCTCCCGCCCCAACCCCACCTCGTCACCCAGGCAGGCGTCGCCCGCACCTTCCAGAACATCCGCCTGTTCGCCAACATGACAGTGCTGGAAAACGTCCTGGTCGGCCGCCACACCCGCACCAAGGAAGGCCTCTGGTCCGCCCTCCTCCGCGGCCCCGGCTTCAAAAAGGCCGAACGCGGCAGCGAGGAACGCGCCATGGAACTCCTCGAGTTCATCGGCCTCGCCCACAAACGCGACCACCTCGCCCGCAACCTCCCCTACGGAGAACAGCGCAAGCTGGAAATCGCGCGGGCACTGGCGAGCGAACCGGGCCTGCTTCTGCTGGACGAACCCACCGCCGGCATGAACCCGCAAGAAACCCGCGCCACCGAAGAACTCGTCGTCGCCATCCGCGACAAGGGCGTCGCCGTCCTCGTCATCGAGCACGACATGCGCTTCATCTTCAACCTCTGCGACCGCGTCGCCGTACTCGTCCAAGGCGAAAAGCTGGTGGAGGGCACCAGCGAGGTGGTCCAAGGCGACGAACGCGTCATCGCCGCCTACCTCGGCACCCCCTTCGAAGGCGCCCCCGAAGACACCGCCATCGAAGAAGTCCAGGCCGCGGAAGCCCAGGCCGGCGGGGAAGGAAACGACCAGTGACCGCACTGCTCGAGGTCGAAGACCTCAAGGTCGCCTACGGCAAGATCGAAGCCGTCAAGGGAATCTCCTTCAGCGTGGAGGAGGGCCAGGTCGTCACCCTGATCGGCACCAACGGCGCCGGCAAGACGACCACCCTGCGCACACTGTCCGGACTGCTGAAACCTTCGGGCGGCAAGATCACCTTCGCGGGACAGCCACTGGCCACCGTCCCCGCACACAAGATCGTCGCCATGGGCCTCGCCCACTCCCCCGAAGGCCGCCGCATCTTCCCCCGCCTGACCATCATGGAGAACCTCCAGCTCGGAGCATTCCTCCGCCGCGACCAGGCGGCCGTCGAAAAGGACATGCAGCGGGCGTACGAGCTGTTCCCCATCCTGGGCGAACGACGGAAGCAGGCGGCCGGAACGCTGTCCGGGGGCGAACAGCAAATGCTGGCCATGGGACGGGCGTTGATGTCACAACCGAAACTGCTGATGCTCGACGAACCCTCCATGGGCCTCTCGCCGATCATGATGCAGAAGATCATGGCGACCATCAACGAACTCAAAGCCCAAGGCACCACCATCCTGCTCGTCGAACAGAACGCACAGGCCGCTCTGTCGCTCGCCGACCAAGGGCACGTGATGGAGGTCGGCTCCATCGTGCTGTCGGGCACCGGCGAGGACCTGCTGCATGACGAATCCGTACGGAAGGCCTACCTCGGCGAGGACTGATGCCTTTACGTAAATGTGGCCCGTGCCCCTGGGAGGGGCACGGGCCACATTGACATCCGGCGGGCCTCAGCCCTTCGACGCCTTCTTCTCCTCGGCGTCCTGAATGACCGCCTCGGCAACCTGCTGCATCGAAAGACGACGATCCATCGACGTCTTCTGAATCCAACGGAACGCCGCCGGCTCCGTCAGCCCGTACTCCGTCTGAAGCACCGACTTCGCCCGGTCCACCAGCTTCCGCGTCTCCAAGCGCTGCGTAAGGTCCGCGACCTCGTTCTCCAGCGTCTTCAGCTCCGTGAACCGGGACACGGCCATCTCGATCGCCGGGACGACGTCACTCTTGCTGAACGGCTTCACCAGGTACGCCATCGCGCCCGCGTCGCGCGCACGCTCCACCAGGTCGCGCTGCGAGAACGCGGTCAGCATCAGAACCGGGGCGATCGACTCACCGGCGATCTTCTCCGCCGCGCTGATGCCGTCCATCTTCGGCATCTTCACGTCGAGGATCACCAGGTCGGGCTTGTGCTCACGGGCCAGCTCGACGGCCAGCTCGCCGTCGCCGGCCTCGCCCACGACGGAGTAGCCCTCTTCCTCGAGCATCTCTTTGAGGTCGAGGCGGATGAGGGCCTCGTCCTCGGCGATGACGACGCGGGTCGTCAGCGGCGGGACGTGCGACTTGTCGTCGTCGACTGCGTCTACGGGCTCGGGCGTCTCGGGGGCGGTCACGGGGGCGCTCCTTGTTCGGGCAGGCGGTGTGCTGCTGCCCCAAAGCCTACCTAGCTGCGACTCGCGTTCATGAACCGGTACACTCAGCGCAGTGCCGAGCCGGGTTGGTGGAACGGTATACACGGAGGTCTCAAACACCTCTGCCTGAGAGGGCTTGCGGGTTCGAATCCCGCACCCGGCACAGACCAGAAAGCGGATGCTCACGTTCTCGTGAACATCCGCTTTTTGCTGCGCGGCGTGACGGCCGCTCACTCAGAGTGTTCACATGAAGCAGCACAGCCCTTCCCTTCGGGAACGCGCGATCGAACTCATGCGGCAAGGCGTCCCGAACCGGGAGGTCGCTGAGCACCTGGGCGTGCCCAGGGGCACCGTCGGCTGGTGGCGCAGCGAAGACCGGCGCGCCCGCGGTGAGGTGTACAGGCAACCGACGGACTGCCCTCGGTGCACCGGCCGGGACTTCGACCACGTCGCTTACTCATACCTGCTCGGGCTCTACCTCGGAGACGGCCACATCGTCTCCAAGCCCAAGCAGAACCACCTGTCCATTTTCTGCAACGCCTCACAGGTCGGCCTGATCGCCGCCGCCGAGGAGGCCATGCGCAAGGTCATGCCGAACCCAGGTGTGGGCAGGCACCAAAAGATCGGCTGTACCGAGGTGAAGTCCTACACCAAACACTGGACCTGCATGTTCCCTCAGCACGGCCCCGGCAAGAAGCACGACCGCAAGATCACCCTCGCCGACTGGCAGCAGGAGATCGTCGACGCCCACCCGTGGGAGTTCCTCCGGGGGCTCATCCACTCCGACGGGTGTCGGATCACGAACTGGACGACCCGGGTCGTCGGTGGTGAGCGCAAGCGCTACGAGTACCCGCGGTACTTCTTCACCAACAAGTCCGACTGCATCCGGCACCTGTACACCGACACCCTCGACCGGCTCGGCGTCACGTGGACGCACTGCACCCGCCACGGCAACCCGTACAACATCTCGGTCGCCCGCAAACAGGACGTGGCCCTGCTGGACGTCCACATCGGCCCCAAGTATTGAACTACTTCGGGCTGTCGTCCTCGCCGATGTGGTGGATGCGGACCAGGTTCGTGGAGCCCGCCACCCCCGGAGGGGAGCCCGCCGTGATGACCACGACGTCGCCCTTCTTGCAGCGGCCGATCTTCAGGAGTTGTTCGTCGACCTGGGCGACCATCGCGTCGGTGGACTCGACGTGCGGGCCCAGGAACGTCTCCACGCCCCACGTGAGGTTGAGCTGCGAGCGCGTCGCCGACTCCGGCGTGAAGGCCAGGAGCGGGATCGGCGAGCGGTAGCGGGAGAGCCGGCGGACGGTGTCGCCGGACTGGGTGAAGGCGACGAGGAATTTGGCGCCGAGGAAGTCGCCCATTTCGGCTGCCGCGCGGGCGACCGCGCCGCCCTGGGTGCGGGGCTTGTTGCGTTCGGTCAGGGGCGGGAGGCCCTTGGCGAGGATGTCTTCCTCTGCCGCTTCGACGATGCGGCCCATTACCTTGACCGTTTCGATGGCGTATTTTCCGACGCTGGTTTCACCGGAAAGCATGACGGCGTCCGTACCGTCGATGACGGCGTTCGCCACATCGCTCGCCTCCGCCCTCGTCGGGCGGGAGTTGTCGATCATCGAGTCGAGCATTTGGGTCGCGACGATGACGGGCTTCGCGTTGCGCTTGGCGAGTTTGATGGCGCGCTTTTGGACGATCGGGACTTGTTCGAGGGGCATTTCGACGCCGAGGTCGCCGCGGGCGACCATGATGCCGTCGAATGCGGCGACGATGTCGTCGATGTTGTCGACGGCCTGGGGCTTTTCGACCTTGGCGATGACGGGGAGCCGGCGGCCTTCTTCTTGCATGATGCGGTGGACGTCTTCGATGTCGCGGCCGCTGCGGACGAAGGAGAGGGCGATGATGTCGGCGCCGGTGCGCAGGGCCCAGCGGAGGTCTTCCTGGTCCTTGTCGCTGAGGGCGGGGACGGAGACGGCGACGCCGGGGAGGTTGAGGCCCTTGTGGTCGGAGACCATGCCGCCTTCGATGACGCGGGTGCGGACGCGGGGTCCGTCGACTCCGGTGACTTCGAGGGTGACTTTGCCGTCGTCGACGAGGATGCGTTCGCCGGTGGTGACGTCTTCGGCGAGGCCGTCGTAGGTGGTGCCGCAGGTTTGGCGGTCGCCTTGGATGCCGTTTTCGACGGTGATGGTGAAGTCGTCGCCGCGTTCGAGTAGTACGGGTCCTTCGCTGAATCGGCCGAGTCGGATCTTCGGGCCTTGAAGGTCGGCGAGGATTCCGACGCTGCGGCCGGTTTCGTCGGAGGCCTTTCGTACGTGCTGGTAGCGCTCCTCGTGTTCGGCGTAGGTGCCGTGGCTGAGGTTGAAGCGGGCTACGTCCATTCCGGCTTCGACGAGTGCCTTGATCTGCTCGTACGAGTCGGTGGCGGGGCCCAGGGTGCAGACGATCTTTGCTCGGCGCATGCTTTCGACCCTAGACCTTACCGACGGGTAGAGAATTGGTCGGTCATGACTACTCAACAACCTTTACGTGAAGGGCTATTGACAAGGGTTGAATTTGGGCGACACTGCGCTCTGATGAGCGGCTAAGTGGCTCACAGCTCCGGTGGGTGCATCGTAAAGCGGGCGTTGACCTGGGCCCGTACGCGCTGGCGTTGGGGTTCGAGGTCGAGTGCGGGGGCGGGTTCTGCTTCGGCGCCGGCGAAGGTGGCCATGCGCATGGCGCCGGGTGCGGGCATGGCGCGGTCGGTCATGGGGTTGTCGGCGCCGATGTCGGCGATTTCGATGAGGGCGGCGAGGGTGGTGCCGAGGGCTTCGGCGTATTCGCGGGCGCGCCCGACGGCTTCGCGGACGGCTTGTTGGCGGGCTTGGGCGTGGACGGGTGAGGTGGGGCGCAGCGACCACCAGGGGCCGTCGACGCTGGTGAGGTCGAGGTCGGCGAGGCGGGTGGTGAGTTCGCCGAGTGCGGTGAAGTCGGTGAGGTCGGCGGTGATGTGGACGCGGCCGTGGTAGGTGCGGATGCGTTCGCCGCGGCCTCGTTTGGTGAGTTCGGGGGTAATGGAGAGGGCGCCGGTGGCGGTTTTGTCGATGGCGTCGCCGTAGCCCTTGATGAGGTCGAGTACGTGGGTGTTGCGGCGGGTGAGGTCTTCGAGGGCGGTGCGGCGGTCGGTGCCGCGGGCGGCGACGGTGATGCCGATGCGGGCGATTTCGGGTTCGGCTTCGATGTGGGCTTCGCCGCGGACGGCGATGCGGGGGGCTTCGGGGGTGGCGGTGTGGTGGTGGTCGTTGGTCATGGGCCCACCTTGTCATCATCGAAACGAAACCTTGTGAGGCTGTTGCGAGTTGGGGTTGGTGAGCAAGAATCTACGCGCGTCGCTATGGCGTACACGTAGACGAGGAGACGTCGATGTCGTTGGACCGTAGATCCTTTCTCGCCAGTTCGGCCGCGTCGGGTGCCGGGGTGGCTCTGACGGGTGCGGTGGCCGCGCCCGCTTCCGCGGCGGGGGCGAAGCCGAAGGGCCGGCCGAAGAAGCGGTACGCGTTCACCGTGATGGGGACGACGGATCTGCACGGTCATGTCTTCAACTGGGACTACTTCAAGAACGCGGACTACTCGGACGCGGCGGGCAACGCGCAGGGGCTTGCGCGGGTGTCGACGCTGGTGGATCAGGTGCGCGCGGAGAAGGGCCGGGCGAACACCCTGCTCATCGATGCGGGGGACACGATTCAGGGGACCCCGCTGACGTACTACTACGCGAAGGTCGATCCGATCACGGCGGCCGGTGGTCCGGTGCATCCGATGGCGCGGGCGATGAACGCGATCGGGTACGACGCGGTGGCGTTGGGCAATCACGAGTTCAATTACGGCATCGAGACGCTGCGGAAGTTCGAGTCGCAGTGCGAGTTTCCGCTGCTTGGCGCGAACGCGGTGGATGCGAAGACGGAGAAGCCGGCGTTTCCTCCGTACTTCATGAAGCGGCTGCGCACTCCGCACGGCAAGGACGTGAAGGTGGCGGTGCTTGGTCTGACGAATCCGGGGATCGCGATCTGGGACAAGGCGTACGTGCAGGGTGTGTTGAAGTTCCCTGGGCTTGAGGAGCAGGCGGCGAAGTGGGTGCCGAAGCTGCGGTCGATGGGCGCTGACGTGGTGATCGTGTCGGCGCATTCGGGGGCGTCGGGGCAGTCTTCGTACGGGGATCAGGTGCCGTATGTGGAGAACGCGGCGGCGAATGTCGCGAAGCAGGTGCCGGGGGTCGACGCGATTCTGGTCGGCCACGCGCACGTGGAGATCGCACAGCAGCTGGTGACGAACGAGAAGACGGGCAAGACGGTCGTCCTGTCCGAACCGCTCTGTTATGCCGAGCGGTTGACGTTGTTCGACTTCGATCTGGTGTGGGAGAAGGGCCGTTGGACGGTCGAGTCGGTGAAGGCGTCGCTGCGGAACACGAACACGGTGGCGGACGATCCGGAGATCTCGAAGCTGATGAGTGAGCAGCACGAGGTGGTGGTGGCGTATGTCAATCGGGTCGTGGGGACGGCGAAGCAGACGCTGACGACGGTGGACGCCCGCTACAAGGATGCGCCGATCATCGATTTGATCAACAAGGTGCAGTCGGATGTGGTGGCGAAGGCTTTGGAGGGCACGGAGTACGCGAAGCTTCCGGTGCTTTCGCAGGCGTCGCCGTTCTCGCGTACGTCGGAGATTCCTGCGGGTGATGTGACGATCCGGGATCTGTCGAGCTTGTATGTGTACGACAACACGCTGGTGGCGAAGGTGATGACGGGTGCGCAGGTGCGGGCGTACCTGGAGTATTCGGCGGAGTATTTCGTGCGGACGGCGGCGGGCGCTGCGGTGGATGTGGACAAGCTGACGAACGCGGGGAATCGGCCGGACTACAACTACGACTATGTGTCGGGGTTGTCGTACGACATCGACATCGCGCAGGCGGCGGGTTCGCGGATCAGGAATCTGACGTTCGACGGCAAGGCTGTGGATGACGCGGCGCAGTTCGTGTTCGCGGTGAACAACTATCGGGCGAACGGTGGTGGCGCGTTCCCGCATGTGGCGGCGGCGAAGGAGCTGTGGTCGGAGTCGACGGAGATCCGGACGCGGATCGCGGAGTGGGTGACGGCGAAGGGCGTCCTCGACCCGGCTGATTTCGCTTCGGTGGACTGGCGGTTGACGCGGGAGGGGACGCCGGTGTTCGCGTCGTGACTCGTTAGGCGGCCACGGTTCAGTCCTGGAGTTTGACCATGGTGCCGCGCTCTCCGGTCTGTTGTCCGGGCAGGGGGGCGCGGTTTTCGTGTCCGGTGAGGCCGAAGGTGGTGAAGGCGGTGCGCCGGGGTTGCGGGTAGGGGTCTTTTCCGGTCAGGGAGTTGAGGATGGTGGCGCTGCGCCAGGCGGCGAGTCCGAGGTCGGGGGCGCCGACTCCGTGGGTGTGGCGTTCGGCGTTCTGTACGTAGACGGATCCTTGGACGCGGTTGTCGAGGACGAGGCGGAACTGGTCGTCGATGCGGGGGCGTTCGGAGTGGTCGCGGCGCAGGTAGGGGTCGAGGCCGGTGAGCATGCCGCTGAGGGGGCGTTCCTTGTAGCCGGTGGCGAGGACGACGGCGTCGGTGGTGAGGCGGGAGCGGGTGCCCTGTTGGCGGTGTTCGAGGTGGAGTTCGACTTTGGTGGCGGCGACGCGGCCTGCGGTGCGGATGCTGACGCCGGGGGTGAGGGTGGCGTCGGGCCAGCCGCCGTTGAGGGTGCGCTGGTAGAGCTCTTCGTGGATGGCGGCGATGGTGTCGGCGTCGATGCCTTTGTGGAGTTGCCATTGGGCGGGGACGAGGCGGTCGCGTTCGGCTTCGGGGAGGTGGTGGAAGTAGTGGCTGTAGTCGGGGGTGAAGTGTTCGAGGCCGAGTTTGCTGTATTCCATGGGCGCGAACGCTTCGCTGCGGGCGAGCCAGTGGATCTTTTCGTGGCCTGCGGGGCGGGAGCGCAGGAGGTCGAGGAAGATTTCGGCGCCGGACTGGCCGCTGCCGATGACGGTGATGTGGTCGGCGGCGAGCAGGCGGTCGCGGTGGGTGAGGTAGTCGGCGGAGTGGACGACGGGCACGGTGGGTGCGTCGGCGAGTGGTTTGAGGGGTTCGGGGATGTACGGGGCGGTGCCGACGCCGATGGCGACATTCTTGGTGTAGGTGCGGCCGAGGGCTTCGGCTTCGCCTTCGGCGTCGAGTTGGGTGTAGTCGACTTCGAAGAGGGCGCGTTCGGTGTTCCAGCGGACGGCGTCGACCTGGTGGGAGAAGTGGAGTCCGGGGAGGTTTTCGCTGACCCAGCGGCAGTAGGCGTCGTATTCGGCGCGCTGGATGTGGAAGCGCTCGGCGAAGTAGAAGGGGAAGAGGCGTTCGCGGGTCTTGAGGTAGTTGAGGAATGTCCAGTGGCTGGTGGGGTCGGCGAGGGTCACCAGGTCGGCGAGGAAGGGGACTTGGAGGGTGGCGCCTTCGATGAGGAGGCCGGGGTGCCAGTGGAAGTCGGGGCGTTGTTCGTAGAAGGCGGTGTCGAGTTCGGTGAGGGGGTGGGCGAGGGCGGCGAGGGAGAGGTTGAAGGGGCCGATGCCGATGCCGACGAGGTCGCGGGGTTCCTCGGTGGGCGGGGTTGCGGGCTTGGGGGTGGGCCCGGCGGGTGCGGCTGTCATCGGGGCGTGTGTCCTTCCACCAGTTCCAGGAGGGCGGTGAGGTCTTCGGGGGTGGCGTGCGGGTTGAGCAGGGTGGCTTTGAGGTAGAGCTTTCCGTCCATGCGGGCGCGGCCGAGGACGGCGCGGCCTTCGGTGAGCAGGGTGCGGCGGATCGCGGCGAGTTGCTCGTCGGTGGCGCCGGTGGGCCTGAAGAGGACGGTGGTGAGGGTGGGGGTGTCGTAGAGCTCGAAGTTCGGGTGTGTGTCGATGAGTCGCGCGAGGTGGTGGGCGAGGGCGGTGACCTGGTCGACGAGGGCGGCGAGTCCGGTGCGGCCGAGGGCTTTGAAGGTGACGGCCGTTTTGAGGACGTCGGGGCGGCGGGTGGTGCGCAGGGAGCGGCCGAGGAGGTCGGGGAGTCCTGCTTCGGTGTCGTCGTCGGCGTTGAGGTAGTCGGCCTGGTGGGCGAGGGCGGTG
This sequence comes from Streptomyces sp. NPDC059897, assembly GCF_042730865.1. Lineage (NCBI taxonomy): Bacteria > Bacillati > Actinomycetota > Actinomycetes > Kitasatosporales > Streptomycetaceae > Streptomyces > Streptomyces sp. NPDC059897. Next base: position 60,821 of record NZ_JBHWKQ010000029.1, read on the forward strand.
GTTTCGGTGGTGTCGCGGACGGCGAGGATGCCGGCGGCGACGGGTTGCCAGCCGAGTTTGTGCAGGTCGAGGGCGACGGTGTGGGCGCGGGCGAGACCGTGGAGTTTGGGGGCTTCGCGGGGGCTGAAGAGGGCGCCTGCGCCGTAGGCGGCGTCGATGTGGAGGCGGGCGCCGTGCCGTTCGCAGATGTCGGCGATCTCGGGGAGCGGGTCGATGAGGCCGGCGTCGGTGGTGCCTGCGGTGGCGGCGACGAGCTTGGGGCCGGGGAGCTCGGTGAGTGCTTCGTCGAGGGCGGCGGGGTCGAGGGTGCCGGCGGGGGCGGGCACGGTGACCGGTTCGGGCAGGCCGAGGAGCCAGGCGGCGCGGGCGAGGCTGTGGTGGGCGTTGGCCCCGACGAGGAGGTGGACGGGTTCGCCGGGGGCGGCGGCCTCTGCGGTTTCCCGGGCGAGGAGGACGGCGAGCTGGTTGGCTTCGGTGCCGCCGGTGGTGACGAGGGCGTCGGGGGTGGGGGGTGCGTGGGTGCGTGGGGTTTGGGCGTGGGGGGCGTCGGTTGCGGGGGCGGTGTGGGCGGCGTGGGGGCCGTAGACCTCGTGGGCGAGGGTGGTGGTGACGAGGGCTTCGAGGGCGGAGGCGGCGGGGGCCTGGTCCCAGGAGTCCATGGAGGGGTTGAGGGCGCTCGCGGCGAGGTCGGCGGCGGTGGCGACGGCCAGCGGCGGGCAGTGCAGGTGGGCTGCGCACAGCGGGTCGGCGGGGTCCGCGGCGCCTTCGGCGAGGGCGGTGACGAGGGTGCGCAGCGCGTCTTCGGGCCCTGTGCCGTGGGTGGGCAGCAACTCGCCTACGTTGTGGTGGAGTTGTGCCGTGACGGCCTCGGGGCCGCCGGCCGGGAGGGGGCCGCCTCGGTGGGCGGCGCCTTTGTGCAGTGCGTCGAGGACTGTGGCGAGCAACGGCCGCAGGGCGTCGGGGCCTTGGGTACCTCCGGCGAGGGGCGGCGAGCTGCGCATACGGGTCCTTTGCGTGGTTGGCGTACGTGATGCATCAGCTTGCCTTTTGCCTGCTGATGCGTCCGCCGTACCGGGGAAGCTGACCCGAAAGTGGTAGGGGTGGGGGTGGGTGGGGGGAATCCTGTGCTAAGCCCCTCCGGGGGGTGCGGGTGGGGTGGGGCCGGTGGTCGGTGGGTGGGCCGCCGGACCGGGTGGGGGTGGTCTTCTGGCTTGGGGACGGATTGGCGATTTTGGGGCGGCGGGTCGGCGTTTGGCCCGTTCCTCGCTCATCTCCCACCCGCCCGCCCCCTCCGGGGCTTCGGGTCGGCCGGGGCTCGACTCCCCTGGGCCGCACCGGGGTTGGGTGCCAGGGACTGCGCCCCGGGCCCTCGCCCTCCTTCGGGCTCGTGCCTCTCGCCCACGAACCGGGCCTGACGGGGTGGGCCTCCGGCCTGGGTGGGTGGGGCACCGCCCGGGGGCCGCCGTGGGGGTGCGTGGCGGTTGGCCCGCTCCTCACTCGTCTCCCACCACCCTCCCCCTCCGGGGGCTTCGGCCCGATCGGAGCTCGACTCTCCTGGCCCGCACCAGGGTTGGCCCCCAGGGGCTGCGCCCCGGCCACCCATCTCCCGTCGGTCTCGTCCTCAGGCGCCGGACGGGCTTGATGGGGCGGCCCGCGCCGCCGCAGGTGCGTGCTTCCCACACTTCGATGGACCAGTGGCCCCCGGGCTCCGGGCTCCGGGCTCCGGGCTCCGGGCTCCGGGCTCCGGGCTCCGGGCTCCGGGCTCCGGGCTCCGGGCTCCGGCGGGGAACGGGAGCACTCGGCGTCCGGCACGCCCGTCTCGCTCGGCGGCCGCAAGCCTTAGGGGCTTCCACCTGGGGCATCGATCCCGGCAGCACCCCAGGTGACGTGGCGGCCAGGCCGACCGGAAGGAGCGGCACCCCGTCGGGCCGACGCCCCCGGAGGGGGCGGGCGGGTGGGAGATGGGCGAGGGTCGTGGGCCTGCGCGGTTGGGGTCGCGCGTGCGTCGGCCCGGGTGCCGGCCCCGGGAGCACCCCGGGTGGCATGGCGGGCACGCCGACCGGACGGACGACACCCCGTCGGGCCGACGCCCCCGGAGGGGGCGGGCGGGTGGGAGATAGGCGGGGCAAGTCGGCAGGTGCACCGGGGCGTCGCGCCAGCGGCGTGCTGGCTGTCGGTGCCGGCAAGGCTCCCGGCTCCCGGCTCCCGGCTCCCGGCTCCCGGCTCCCGGCTCCCGGCTCCCGGCTCCCGGTGACGATAGGCGCCGCCCCGGGGCCGGGCCCCGTAAGCAGGGCGCCGCCCCGCGCCCCTCCCCGTAACCAGGCCCCCCGGGCCCCGCCCCGGTCGGGCCGAAGCCCCCGGTGCCGCCCACCGGACCCAGGGAGCCGAGCCCCCGTCAGGCCGAAGCCCCCGGTGCCGCGCACCGGGCCCAGGGGGCCGAGCCCCGACGCCCGGTCTACGCCCCGCGGACCCGCAACGCGCGGCGGAGGTCGTCGAGTTGGTCGGTGAGTTTGCGGCGCAGGGCCGGGGGTGCTGCCGCCACGTGTTGGTCGCCCGTGTGGAGCGTGTCCGTGTCGATGGCGTAGACGGGGAAGGCGTGGCGGCCGGCGGCTTCGGCGATGGCGGGGCCGCGGCGGGCGGCGAGTTCGGTGGCGTCGGTGAAGTAGCGGGGGACGTAGCCCCGCAGGAGGCCGGCCTGTTCGGGTTGCCAGAAGCCTTGGGCGGTGGCGGTGAAGAGGTAGTTGGAGAGGTCGTCGTCGGGGTTCGTCGTGAACATCGCGGCCCAGGCTTCCGCCTTGGTCTGCGGGTCGGGCAGGGAGGCGCGGCAGCGGGCGGCGCCTTCCTGTCCGGTGGCGCTGGGGTCGTGGGCGAGTTCGGCCTCGATGACGGCTTCGTCGACGGTGCCGAGGACGCTGAGCCGGCCGAGGATGCGCCAGCGCAGTTCGGGGTCGAGTTCGGGTCCGCCGGGGACGGCCCCGGAGTCGTACCAGTCGCGGATGACGTCGGCGTGGCGTGCGGCGTCGATGAGGTGGCGGACGGCGGTGAGGCGCAGGCCGGGGTGGCTGCCGTCCTCGGTGCGGCGGATGAAGTCCTCGCACAGGGCGGTGATGAGGTCGAGGGCCTCGGGTCGGTCGGCGGGGTGGGTGTACCGGTCGGCGACCTGGGTGTGGGCGAAGGCGAGGACGCCCTGGACGAGGGCGAGGTCGCTCTCCTCGGGGAGGTGGGCGGCGACGGCCTCCAGGTAGGTGGCGGGTGCGAGTGCGCCGTCGCGGACCATGTCGCGCAGCGTGTTCCACACGATGGTGCGGGTGAGGGCGTCGGGGATGCCGGCGAGGCCGTGCAGGGCGGCTTCCTCGGATGCGGCGTCGAGGCGGATCTTGGCGTAGGTGAGGTCCTGGTCGTTGGGGACGATCAGGGCGGGGCGGCGGCCGTGGAACGTCAACTCCGGCTCGGTAAGGGGGACTTCTGTTTCGAGGCGTTCCCGTAGGACGAGGCCGTGGGTGTCGGCGGGGGCGTGGTCGTACAGGCCGATCGCGATGCGGTGGGGGCGGTTGCCCTGGCGGTCGACGGTGAGCGTCCAGGTGTCGGCGTGCTCGGTGACGGTCGTGGTGAGGGTGTCGACGCCGGTGGTGCGCAGCCAGGTGTCGGCCCAGGCGTGGACGTCGCGTTCGGTGCCGGAGGCGAGGGATTCGATGAAGTCGGCGAGGGTGGCGTTGCCGAACCTGTGGCGTTTGAAGTGGGTGTTGATGCCGGCGAGGAAGTCCTTTTCGCCGAGCCAGGTGACGAGTTGGCGGAGCGCGGAGGCGCCCTTGGCGTAGGAGATGCCGTCGAAGTTGAGGAGTGCGGAGGCCGTGTCGGGTACGGATTCGGGGGCGACGGGGTGGGTGGAGGGGCGCTGGTCGGCGTCGTATCCCCAGGTTTTGCGGGCGACGCCGAAGTCGATCCACGTGTCGGTGTACCGGGTGGCCTCGGTGAGGGTCTGGTAGCCCATGTATTCGGCGAACGATTCGTTGAGCCAGATGTCGTCCCACCACTTGAGGGTGACGAGGTCGCCGAACCACATGTGGGCCATCTCGTGGGCGATGACCATGGCGCGGGTCTGGCGCTCGGTGTCGGTGACGGCGGAGCGGTAGACGAATTCGTCGCGGAAGGTGACGAGGCCGGGGTTCTCCATGGCGCCGGCGTTGAATTCGGGGACGAACGCCTGGTCGTAGGAGTCGAAAGGGTAGGGCTCCTCGAACTTCTCGTGGTAGCGGTCGAAGCACGCGCGCGTGGCGTCGAGGATCTCGTCGGCGTCGGCGTCGAGGTACGGCGCGAGGGAGCGGCGGCAGTGCAGGCCGAAGGGGAGGCCGCGGTGTTCGGTGCGGATGGAGTGCCAGGGGCCCGCGGCTACGGCGACGAGGTAGGTGGACAGGAGGGGGGTGGTGGCGGCCCGCCAGGTGCCTTCGCCGAGGTGTTCGGTGACGCCGTTGGCGAGGACGGTCCAGCCTTCGGGGGCGGTGACGGTGAGGTCGAAGCGCGCCTTGAGGTCGGGCTGGTCGAAGGCGGCGAAGACGCGCTGGACGTCTTCCATGAACAGCTGGGTGTACGTGTACGTCTCGCCGTCGGTGGGGTCGGTGAAGCGGTGCATGCCCTCGCCGGTGTGCGAGTAGCGCATGGAGGCGTCGATGCGCAGCTCGTGGGTGCCTTCAGTGAGGCCGGTGAGGGGGAGCCGGTTGTCGGCGAGGGTGGCGGGGTCGAGGGGCTGCCCGTCGAGGGTGGCGGAGCGCAGGTCGGCGGGCTTGACCTCGACGAAGGTGTCGCCCGCGGTGTGTGCGGTGAACCGGATGACGGTGCGGGAGTCGAAGGTGTCGTCGCCGACGGTGAGGTCGAGGGCGACGGTGTATCGCTCGACGTCGATGAGCTGGGCTCGGGTCTGCGCTTCGCTGCGCGTCAGTACGGGCATGCGGTCATGCTGCCGTACGCCTCCGGCGGGGACCAGGGTGGATCATTGCGGGGCACCGGGGTTGCGGTCGCGGGGCGCTGCCCCGGGCCCCGCGCCTCAATCGCCGGCGGGGCTTATTTTGCCGAACCGGGCCTAATTTGCCGAACCGGCGCCCGGGCTTGATTGGGTCAGCGTTTCGTGTCCTCTGCGATCTGCTCGTGGTGGCGGATGACTTCGCTGATGATGAAGTTGAGGAACTTTTCGGCGAAGGCCGGGTCGAGTTTGGCGTTTTCCGCGAGTTGGCGGAGGCGTTCGATCTGGCGGGATTCGCGGGCCGGGTCCGCCGGGGGGAGGTCGTGTTCGGCCTTGAGGTGGCCGACCTGCTGGGTGCACTTGAAGCGCTCGGCGAGCATGTGGACGACGGCGGCGTCGATGTTGTCGATGCTGTCGCGCAGGCGGGCGAGCTCGGCGCGGACGGCCGGGTCGGCTGCCGGCTTGTCGTGGGGCTTGCTGGTGGTCATGACGGATCAGCCTACGTGGAGCATGGGTGGGTCGTCGGGGTCGGGGATCTTGTCGGACCAGCCGCCGGGGACGGCGCGGCCCTGTTGTTCGCGGAAGCGGACGGGGGCGGTGCCGACGCGGCGGGTGAAGAGGCGGGAGAAGTAGGCGGGGTCGTCGTAGCCGACGCGGCGGGCGACGGCGGCGACGGGGAGTTCGGTGGCGGCGAGGAGTTCCTTGGCGCGGCCGAGGCGGATGCCGAGGAGGTAGTCCTTGGGGCTGCAGCCGGCGCCGCGGCGGACGGCGGTGCGCAGTGCGGCGGGGGTCATGCCGTGGCGGGCGGCGTGGGCGGCGACGGACAGCGGCTGGAAGGCGTCGCGGGCGAGGGCGGTGAGGACGGGGTGGCCGTCGGGGGCGAGGTCGGCGCGGGCGCGACGCAGGGCGACGAGGAGTTCGTGGACGGCGGCGCCGGTCTCGACCTCCAGCAACGGATTTCCGCGGCGGGCGGCGCGGGCGATGCGGGCGACGGCGGCGCGGGCCTGGGCGGCGTCGGAGAGGGCGACGACGGGGCGGTCGGGTTCGATGTAGCCGAGTTCGGTGTACGTGGTGGTGGCGGGGCCCGTGAAGTCGACGAAGCACTCGTCCCAGCCGGTTTCGGGGTCGGCGCCGTAGTGGTGGGGGCGTCCTGGGGTGAGCCAGATGAGGGCGGGTGCGGTGACGGTGCGGCGGTGGCCTTCGGGGTCCTGGTACCAGCCGCTGCCGGCGGTGACGACGACGGCGACGTGGTGGTCGAGGGTGCGGGGTCCGACGGTGGGCAGCAGGCCGTGCTGGAGGCCGACGCCGAGGCAGACGAGGCCGAGGCGGTGGTGGGCCGGGCTGGGCGTGAAGTACCGCATCCAGGTGTGGTACGTGGGCAATTGTCCCCTCCCGTGGTGGTCCGTGCGGGCGTCCCCGTCCAACACCGGCCGATCTTTGTCCATGGACCGGGTCGGCCGCCAGAGGTGAGGGTGGCGGCCGGTGGGTGATGCGGCCCATCAGGCACGGAGGAGCACGTGATGACGGATTTCCGGGTGGGCGGGGACGCCTTCGAGGTGGACGGGCGGCCGGTGCGGCTGTTGTCGGGGGCCTTGCACTACTTCCGGGTGCACGAGGAGCAGTGGGCGCACCGGCTGCGGATGCTGCGGGCGATGGGCCTGAACTGTGTGGAGACGTACGTGCCGTGGAATCTGCACGAGCCGCGCCCGGGCGAGGTGCACGATGTGGGGGCGTTGGGGCGGTTCCTGGATGCCGCGCGGCGGGAGGGGCTGTGGGCGATCGTGCGGCCGGGCCCGTACATCTGCGCGGAGTGGGAGAACGGGGGGCTTCCGCACTGGGTGACGGGGCGCCTTGGGGCACGCGCGCGTACCGGTGACGCGGAGTTCATGGCGGCGGTGGAGCGCTGGTTCGGGGTGTTGTTGCCGCAGGTCGTGGAGCGGCAGGTGGACCGGGGTGGTCCGGTGGTGATGGTGCAGGTGGAGAACGAGTACGGCAGTTATGGCTCGGACCGGCGCTATCTGCGGGCGCTGGCCGATCTGCTGGTGGGGCTCGGGGTGACGGTGCCGCTGTTCACGTCGGACGGTCCTGAGGACCACATGCTGACCGGGGGTTCGGTGCCGGGGGTGCTGGCGACGGTGAACTTCGGGTCCCGCGCGCGTGAGGCGTTCGAGACGCTTCGTAGGCACCAGGTGTCGGGGCCGTTGATGTGCATGGAGTTCTGGTGCGGCTGGTTCGACCACTGGGGCGCCGACCATGTCGTACGGGATCCGCGGGAGGCGGCGGACGCGCTGCGGGAGATCCTGGAGTGCGGGGCGTCGGTGAATCTGTACATGGCGCACGGCGGGACGAGTTTCGGGGGCTGGTCGGGCGCGAACCGGGGTGGTGGCGCGCTGCACGACGGGCCCCTTGAGCCGGACGTCACGTCGTACGACTACGACGCGCCGATCGACGAGTTCGGCCGGCCGACGGAGAAGTTCTGGCTGTTCCGTGAGGTGCTCGCCGCGTACGCGGAGGGGCCGCTGCCGGAGGTGCCGCCCCTGCCCGCGGCGCTCGCGGGCCCGGTCGCGGCGGAGCTGACGGCATTCACGCCGCTGGACGGCGTGCTCGACGCGCTGGGCGGCCCGGAGGCGGAGTACGCGGTGCCGCCGTCGTTCGAGGACCTGGACGTGGACCGTGGCCTGGTGCGGTACGCGGCGACGGTGCCGGGGCCCCGGCAGCCGTATCCGCTGCTGGCGCGCGGGCTGCGGGATCTGGCGACCGTGTACGTCGACGGGGTGCGGGCCGGGGTGCTCACGGAGGAGCAGCCGGTGCTCGCCGAGCCGGTGGCCGGGCACGCGCGCGTGGAGCTGTGGGTGGAGTCGCTGGGGCGGGTCAACTACGGACCGCGCACGGGTGAGCCGAAGGGGATCACGGGCGGGCTGCTGCACGAGCGGCAGTTCCTGCACGGCGTACGGGCTCGGGGGCTGCGCCTCGATGCCGTCACGGCCGCCGCGGTGGCCGCACTGCCGTCGCGGGCGCCGGACGGGGAGGGCCAGGGCCTGCACCGGGGGTCCTTCGAGGTGGCGGGCGCCGGGGACGCGGCACTCGAACTGCCGGGCTGGGGGCGGGGGTTCGTGTGGGTGAACGGGTTCTGCCTGGGCCGCTACTGGTCGGCGGGCCCGCAGGAAGCCCTGTACGTGCCGGGCCCCGTGCTGCGCGAGGGCGCGAACGAGGTGTGGGTGCTGGAGCTGGACGGGGCCGGGGAGCGGCGGCTTCTGCTCCGGTGAAGCCCCCAAGGGCCCGGGGCGCTCCCCCGGGCCCACGGAAACCGCTCAGTCGGCCTCCGTCACCTCGAACGCGTCCAGCGCGAACTCCGCCGTGCCGTCCTCCCCCGTCTTGCGCAGGCCCACCCAGGCCTCGCCCTTGTCCGGCGCCGTGAACTCGTAGGCGTGCGTGGCGGGTTCGGTGGCGACGGGGAGGTCGGTGCGGGAGAGTTCCTTGGTGTCCGGGGTGTCGACCGCGGTGATCCAGGCGTACTGGCCGGCCTTCTCGTTTTCGTAGCGGAAGGAGACCCGGTACCGCTTGCCCGGCTCGAAGCGGGCCGTGTGCGGGACGGTGCGGTACACGAGGCCGGTGTTCTCGCCGCGCGACTTGAGGGACTGGGTGCCGTCGACGACGTCGTCGATCGCCTTCCCGTTCCAGCCGCGCTGGGTGTACGGCGCGTGCCGCTGGGCGATGTGCGTACGCGGGTCGGTGGCGCCACCCGCGTCGCCCTTCACGAACGGGCCCCAGCCCTGGGGGACATGCTCGAAGTCCTCGTGAACCACGGTTCCGGCGGGCAGCTTCGGTGCGGGCGACTTCACGATGCGTACATTGTCGAAGCGGACCCGGGCAGAGCCGGCCGCGGCGCGCAGGGCGAGGGTGACCGGGCCGCCGCCTTCGGGGACCGTGAAGTACGTGGTCATGCGCTGGAAGCGGGTGCCGTGCTTGCGGTCCGCGGCGACGTGATTGCCCGCGGTCGACGTGTCGGTGCGGTTCGTGGCGCTCACGCCGTCGGCCGTGCGGACCTCCAGGGTCGCCGTGCGCCGCTCCCCCGCCTTGGCGCCGACCTCGACCTGCACGGACGCCGCGTAGCCGCCGGGGGCGAGCCGGGTCAGCCGCTGGGAGACGGTCGCGGCGGCGCCGGGTCCGACGACGAGTTCGAAGTCGCCGAGGTCGCTGCGCTCGACCGTGGCGGGCCCGGTGACCGTCCAGCCCTTCAGGGAGCCGGAGTTGAAGCCGGGGTCGTGCAGCGGTGTGCCCTGGCCCCAGTCGGGTGCGCGGTCGAGGTCGGTGCGGCTGCGGTAGAGGACGTACGGCTGGTCGGCGTCGGCCTTGAGTGTCACCTTGCCGCCGGACACGGGGACGTAGGAGACGAAGGCGCGGCCCTGGTCGGTGAGCCGGTACAGGGCCACCCGGCCGCTGCTCTCCCACGCGCGCGGGAGCCGCCAACTGGTGCTGCCGCCCTTGGGGTTGTAGTGGTACAGCTTCGCCGGGTCGGTGGCGCGGCGCGGTTCCCACGGCAGCAGGTAGCTGCCGTCGTCGTAGACGAGGCGGTCGTCGGTGGTGATGCGGCGGGCGCCGGAGGCGTCGGTGACGGTGGTGCGGGCGGCGCCGAAGAAGGTGATCTCGTGCTCGCCCCACGTCTTGATGGGCTGCGCCTGGAGGTACTTGGCGGGCAGCGAGTGCGTCCAGATCAGTCGGTAGAAGTCGGCCCAGTCGGTCTTGCCGGTCCAGCCCTCGAAGTTGCCCATGCGGGCGATGCCGAGGAGGGTCGGCCACTTGTCGGCGAAGACGTCCTTCTGGTGGTTGCGGATGAAGCGGATGAGTTTCGAGTTGATGCCGCGGGAGGTGTCGGGGCCGTAGTCGGTCTCGGTGGCCCAGTGGGACCACAGCGCCGACCTCTCGAAGCCGTGACCCCATTCGGACGTGATGTTCCAGCCCTGCTCGCGGAAGGTGCGCTGGAGGCGGTCCGAGGTCCAGCCGGACTCGCGGAACACGTCGATGTAGAGGGTGTTGAGGCCGTCGTCGGTGTCCCGGCGCAGGTCGGCGAAGCGCTTGACGATGTCGCCGGACACGAGGTCGCGGCGCTGGTCGATGCGGTAGCTCTGGTCGAGCCAGTCCCACTGCTCGTCACTCTTGTCGACGAGCGTCTCGGAGAACGCGTTCGCGACGGGGTACGACTCGGTGGCGTTGACGTGGACGCCGAAGTCGCTGTTCCACTTCTTGCCCTCGCGGACCAGGGTGTTGAGGTCGTCGAGGCCGCCCGCGCGCGCGTTGTAGTTCCCCGCGTAGTCGGGGTGCGCGGAGTCGTGGCCCTCGGACTGGTAGCCCTTGAGGAGCGCGTACTGGCGCAGTCCGTCGGTGGCCAGATGGACGCGTTTGACGTTGTCGAGGGTCGCGAGGAACGGGTTGGTGGCCTGCGACGCGAAGTTGAACGGGATGTGCGGGACCACCCGCAGGTGCTGCTCGTCGGCGCCGCGCGGGGTGACGGCGATGTCGCGGAAGGCGATGGCGGCGTCCTGCCAGTCGACCTTGCCGTCGCCGCCCCGGTCGCCGGTGACGATCACGGTCGCGTACGGGAGGGGTTCGGTGGCGTCGACCGGGGAGGTGGCGGCGCGGTGGGTCCACTGGCCGGGGGCGAGGAGGGCCGCGGTGTGGCCGTCGCGGCGCACGGTCTCGCGCCACAGGCGGCCGTTCTCCCAGGTGGTTCCGGCGGCGCTGGTGGGCTTGTCGTAGCTGGTGTTGGCCTCGATGGCGCCACCCAGCTTGTCGTGGGCGACGACGGCGTACGCGCAGCCGGTGGGCGCCTGGGCGGGGGTGTCGGCGGCCGGGGTGACGAGGGTGTCGCCGCTCTTGGCCTTGTCGAGCTGCACGGTGGCGGCGAGGAGCGCGGCGCCCGGCTGGTCGCTGCGGACGGACAGCAGGGCGAGGCCGGGGAACTGGAGGGTGCCGACGCGCAGTTGCGCGGTGTCGCTGATCTTCGTGACGCGCCAGTCGACCTGTTTGCCGTCGACGGCGATACGGATGCCGATGGTGGTGCCGCCGGTCAGCGTGAGCCGGTAGTAGGCGTGGTCGGCGGCGGGCGCGCACGTCACCTTCGGGGTGTGCTCGACGCCGTCGATCAGGAGCGTGGTGACCGGGTCCGGCTGGGCGTGCAGGACGGCGCCGGTGGCGCGCTCGGTGTAGGAGACGACGACGGGGAAGGCGGTGTTCACGCGGACGTCGAGGTCCTTGGAGCGGAGCACCGCGGTCGCGGGCGCGGTGGCGGGCGCGGTGGTCGCGGCGCGGGCCGTGCCGGTGAGGCCGAGGACGGCGCCCGCCCCGCCGACCGCGCCGGCGGCGACGAGGGCCCTGCGGGTGGGTCCTGGCGACACCTCCTCGTACCCCGAAGACTCCGAGTTCTCCGAGTTCTCCGACGGCTGGCCTTGGGGCTGCTCGGGCACGGCGCACTCCTTCTCACGGCGGCTTGGCGTGTCGATCACGATGCGCCGGGCGGGGCCGAGGGGCCCATGGACAAAGGGGCGGCAGGTCTTGGATTAATGGCCGTACTCTGGACTCGCCGGGTCCGGGCGCGGGCTCCCGGGGGAATTGGACCGGCGGCCCCAGGGGGTGCGCGCGTGGCGGACGGCGGACCGGTGGTGCACGGCTATCCGCATCTGGAGACGGTGCGCTCGGCGATCACCGCGCTCTACAGACGGCTCTCCTACGACACGGTGCGGACGTTCTCGTCGAGTGTCGCCCCGGCCGATGTGGCGTTCAGCGACATCGACGACCTGTATCCGGGGGTGCAGCGGCTGGCGCGTGAGCTGGTGCGGCACTATCGGCTCCCCGACGCGCGGATGATCGTGAGTTTCCGGGAGATGCGGCATGCGGCGAGCGTCGAACTGGCGGCGGGCCCCGAGTACTTCATCGAGCTGAACGACCGGTTCCGTACGCATCGCCGGGACATCGGGGCCGCGCTCGCGCACGAGATCATGCACGTCTACCTGCACCGCCTCGACCTGTCGCTGCCGGGGACGCGGGACAACGAGATCCTGACCGACACGGCGGCCACATACCTGGGGGCGGGCTGGCTGCTCCTCGACGCCTACCGGGAGGACGCGGCGTCCTCGCAGAAGCTGGGCTATCTGACGCCCGAGGAGTTCGGGTACGTGCTTGCGAAGCGGGCCCTCGTCTTCGGTGAGGGGCCGGAGACGTGGTTCACGAGCCCGCAGGCGTTCTCGGCGTACGAGAAGGGGCTCGAGCAGGCGCGGCGTGACGAGCGGCAGCCGCCGTTGACCGCGGCGGGCTGGGCGGGGCGGCGGCGCTACGCGAAGGACCGCCGGTACGCGCAGGACCACGGGCCGCGCGGCCTCGACCCCGGGGGCCCGTACTCCTTCTCGGTGGGGGAAGGGCCGCAGGGGCGGGCCGGTGGGCTGCGGGTGGCGTTCGCGTGCCCGACGTGTCAGCAGCGGATCCGGGTGCCGGTGCGGGGCCGGGTTCGGGCGCGGTGCGGGCTGTGCCGGACGGTGTGGGAGTGCGACACGTAGGCCGCCCGGCGGGAGAGTGCGGCCGGACTCCCCCGCCGAACCGCCGCGCACGCGTCACGACGCCCCGTACACGCCTCCCGGTATCGCCGCGCGTGCCAGCAGTTCGCGGGCCGCGTCGCCCGCGCCCGCGGGTGTCCACCGCTCCTCCTTGTCGACGGTCGGGCCCGGCCGCCAGCCCTCCATCACGGTGATCCGGCCGGCCTCCACCTCGAAGACCCGCCCGGTCACCCCGTCCGCCGCGGCCCCGGAGCCGAGCCAGACGACCAGCGGCGACACGTTCTCCGGAGCCATCGCGTCGAAGGTGCCGGAGCCGGGCGCCGCCATGGTCTCGGCGAACGTCGCCTCGGTCATCCGGGTACGGGCCGCGGGCGCTATCGCGTTGACCTGCACGCCGTAGCGCCCCATCTCGGCGGCGGCGACCAGGGTCAGGCCCAGGATCCCGGCCTTCGCCGCGCTGTAGTTGCCCTGCCCGACGGACCCCAACAGGCCCGCCCCGGACGATGTGTTGACGACACGGGCCGTCGGGGTGCGGCCCGCCTTCGACTCGGCGCGCCAGTACGCGGCGGCGTGCTTGAGCGGCAGGAAGTGGCCCTTGAGGTGGACGCGCATCACGGCGTCCCAGTCGTCCTCGTCGAGGTTGACGAGCATCCGGTCGCGCAGGAATCCGGCGTTGTTCACCAGCGTGTCCAGACGCCCGAAGGTGTCGACGGCCGCCGCGACGAGCGAGGCGGCGCCCTCGGAGGTCGCTATGTCGCCGCCGTGCGTCACCGCCTCGCCACCCAGCGCCGCTATTTCCTGGACCACTTGGGCCGCCGGGCTGTCGGGGGCGGGGGCGCCGTCCAGACCCACCCCCAGATCGTTCACGACGACCTTCGCGCCCTCGGCCGCGTACGCGAGGGCGTGCGCGCGCCCGAGTCCGCGTCCCGCTCCCGTGACGGCGACCACCCGTCCCGCGCACAGGCCTCCGCTGTCGCCGTCGACCGGCCTCACGTCCGTCATCTCACGCCTCCTTGTTGGCAGTTGCCGCGTCCAGGAACGCGGGGAGCTCGCCGCCGCCGTGCATCAGCAGGCTCGCTCCGGTGATGTACGAGGCGGCGTCCGAGGCCAGGAACACCGCGGCGTCCCCGACCTCGCCCGGTTCGGCCAGGCGCCCCATGGGCACGGTCGCGCCCACGGCGGCGATGCCGTCCTCGTCCCCGTAGTGCAGTGCGCTCAGTTCGGTGCGGACCATGCCGAGCACCAGCGTGTTCACCCGGATCCGCGGCGCCCACTCCACGGCCATGGACCGCGCGAGGTGCTCCAGGCCCGCCTTCGCCGCCCCGTACACCGCGCTGCCCGGCGAGGGGCGGCTGCCGCTGACGCTGCCGATCATCACGATCGAGCCGCGGGCGGCGGCGAGCTTCTCGCGGGCGGCGAGGGACGCGGTCAGGGCCGCCGTCAGGTTCAGCTCGATCACGCGTGCGTGCCGCGCCGCGTCCGCCTCCGCGAGCGGGCGGTACGGCGTCCCTCCCGCGTTGTTCACCAGCACGTCCACCCGGTCGAGGCCCGCGAACAGCTCCGCGACGGCCGCCGCGTCCCGCAGGTCGACGGGTATGAACTCGCAGCCCTCCACCGGCTGTTCGGGAGGCCTGCGGGCACAGGTGATCACCCGCGCCCCGGCCTTCGCGAAGGCGCCCGCGATTCCGGCGCCCACTCCCCTCGTGCCGCCCGTGACGACGACGACCCGACCGCTCAGATCCATCCCGGACCCCTTCCCGACCCTTTCGGGTCCACTTGCGCCGACCGCTGCCCGACCCATTCCGCTGCCCCTCGCCGCCTGCTACCGTCATCGGCGTACCAAACAAACGTTAGGTGGAAAGGTAGCTGAACGCCATGGGTGTCTCCACCTCCTCACCCGAAAAGGGCATCGCCGTCGTCACGGTCGACTTCCCGCCCGTCAACGCACTGCCGGTGCGGGGCTGGTACGACCTGGCGGACGCCGTGCGTGCCGCGGGCCGCGATCCCGACGTGCGCTGCGTCGTCCTGACGGCGGCCGAGACCTCCCGCGGGTTCAACGCGGGGGTGGACATCAAGGAGATGCAGCGCGAGACGGCAGCGGCCGGCGGCGGCCACAGCGCCCTGATCGGCGCCAACCGCGGCTGCTACGAGGCGTTCTCCGCGGTGTACCAGTGCGAGGTCCCGGTGATCGCGGCGGTCGCCGGGTTCTGCCTGGGCGGCGGCATCGGACTCGTGGGGAACGCGGACGCGATCGTGGCGAGCGACGACGCGACGTTCGGCCTGCCCGAGCTGGACCGGGGCGCGCTCGGCGCGGCCACGCACCTGGCCCGCCTCGTCCCGCAGCATCTGATGCGCGCGCTGTTCTACACGTCGCGCACGGCGACGGCCGCCGAGCTGCACGCACACGGCTCGGTCTGGCAGGTCGTCCCGCGGGACGAACTGCGCGGGGCGGCCCTGGAGCTGGCCCGCGACATCGCCCGCAAGGACGGCTATCTGCTCCGCCTCGCCAAGTCCGCGCTCAACGGGATCGACCCCGTCGACGTGCACCGCAGCTACCGCTTCGAGCAGGGCTTCACCTTCGAGGCGAACCTGAGCGGGGTCGCCGACCGGGTCCGCGACACCTTCGGACAGGAGACCGACCGATGACCGCACCGGACAAGATCATGACGCCCGACGACGTGGTCGGACGGCTGCGCAGCGGCATGACGATCGGCATCGGCGGCTGGGGCTCGCGCCGCAAGCCCATGGCGCTCGTGCGGGCGTTGCTGCGCAGCGATGTCACGGACCTGACCGTCGTCTCGTACGGCGGCCCGGACGTCGGGCTGCTCGCGGCGGCCGGGAGGATCCGCAAGCTGGTCGCGGCGTTCGCGACGCTCGACTCCATCCCGCTCGAGCCGAACTTCAGGGCGGCGCGCCAGCAGGGCGCGTTCGAGCTGATGGAGATCGACGAGGCGATGTTCATGTGGGGGCTGCACGCGGCGGCGAACCGGCTGCCGTTCCTGCCCGTGCGGGCCGGCCTCGGCTCGGACGTCATGCGGGTCAACCCGGCGCTGCGGACGGTGACGTCGCCGTACGAGGACGGGGAGACGTTCGTCGCGATGCCCGCGCTGCGGCTCGACGCGGCGCTGGTGCACGTGAACCGGGCGGACCGCGCGGGCAACGGCCAGTACCTGGGCCCCGACCCGTACTTCGACGACCTGTTCTGCGAGGCGGCGGACAGCGCGTACGTGTCGTGCGAGCAGCTGGTCGACGGCTTCGGGGCGGACACGGTTCCGCAGACGCTGCTGGTCAAGCGGCATTCCGTGACAGGGGTCGTGGAGACACCGGGCGGGGCGCACTTCACGTCCTGCGTGCCCGATTACGACCGCGACGAGGCGTTCCAGAAGCTGTACGCGAGCACGCCCTGGCCCGAGTTCGCCGAGCGGTTCCTGCCGCCCGGCGGTGACGAGAAGCAGTACCAGTCCGCCGTCCAGGCCTGGCACGAGGAGCAGAAGTGAGCGTCACGACGACAGAGGTGTCCCGCGCCGAGTACTGCGTGATCGCGTGCGCCGACGCCTGGCGGGGCAACGGGGAGGTGCTGGCGAGCCCGATGGGCGGCATGGTCCCGGTGTTCGCGTCCCGCCTCGCCAAGCGCACCTTCTCCCCCGAGCTGATGCTGACGGACGGCGAGGCGATGCTGGTGGGCCTCGACGGGCAGCGGGAGGGCTGGCTTCCCTACCGGCAGCACCTGGCGCTGACCACGGGCGGCAAGCGGCACATCATGATGGGCGCGAGCCAGCTCGACCGGTTCGGCAACATGAACATCTCGTGCATCGGCGACTGGTCCCGGCCCGACCGCCAGCTCATCGGGGTGCGCGGCGCCCCCGTCAACACGCTGAACAACGCGGTGAGTTACTGGGTGGCCAAGCACAGCCCGCGGGTCTTCGTCGAGAAGGTCGACATGATCAGCGGGGTGGGCTACGACAGCGCGGCCGCGGCGGGCCCGTCGGCGACGCGGTACCACCGCATCCCGCGCGTGGTGACGAACCTGGCCGTCCTGGACTTCGACACGGACGACCACGCGATGCGGCTGGTGTCCGTGCATCCGGGGGTCACGGTGGCGGAGGTCCAGGAGGCGACGGGGTTCGCGCTGGTGCTCCCCGAAGGCGGCGAGGTGGCGACGACGCGGGAGCCCACAGCCGAGGAGCTGCGGCTGATCCGGGAGGTCATCGACCCCGACTCGAAGCGGAACCGGGAGGTCAAGCCGGTATGACGCCGCCTTCCGAACCGGCCCCCGACTCCGGCACGTTCACCATCCCCACGGCGCTGACCAGGCTGACCGGGGTGCGCCACCCTCTCGTGCAGACCGGCATGGGGTGGGTCGCGGGGCCGCGCCTGGTGTCGGCGGCGGCCGACGCGGGGGCGCTCGGCATCCTCGCGTCCGCCACCATGACGCTCGACCAGCTCCGCTCCGCCGTACGCGAGGTGAAGTCGCGCACGGACCAGCCCTTCGGGGTGAACCTGCGGGCCGACGCGGGGGACGCGCGCGAGCGGGTCAAGGTGATCGTCGAGGAGGGCGTGAAGGTCGCCTCGTTCGCGCTGGCCCCCTCGCGCGAGCTGATCGCCGAGCTGAAGGACGCGGGCGCCGTCGTCATCCCGTCGATCGGGGCGCGCCGGCACGCCGAGAAGGTCGCGGCGTGGGGCGCGGACGCGGTGATCGTGCAGGGCGGCGAGGGCGGCGGACACACCGGCGAGGTGGCCACATCGGTGCTGCTGCCGCAGGTGGTGGACGCCGTCGACATCCCGGTGATCGGGGCGGGCGGCTTCCGCGACGGGCGGGGCCTGGTCGCCGCGCTGGCCTACGGGGCGGCCGGGATCGCCATGGGCACGCGCTTCCTGCTGACGTCGGACTCGACGGTGCCGGACGCGGTGAAGGCGAAGTACCTCGCGGCGAGCGTCAAGGACGTCACGGTGACGACGGCGGTGGACGGTCTTCCGCACCGCATGCTGCGCTCGGAGCTCGTCGCATCACTGGAGAACGCGGGGCGTACGCGCGCGTTGCTGCACGCCGTGCGGCGTGCGGCGGGCTTTCGGCGGCTCTCGGGGCTGAGCTGGCCGCAGATGGTGCGCGACGGCCTCGCCATGAAGCACGGCAAGGACCTCAGCTGGAGCCAGGTGCTGCTGGCCGCGAACACCCCGATGCTCCTGAAGGCCTCCATGGTCGACGGCCGCACCGACCTGGGCGTCATGGCCTCCGGCCAGGTGGCGGGCCTCATCGAGGACCTGCCCAGCTGCGCGGAGCTGGTCGACCGCGTGATGACCGAGGCCCGCAAAACACTGGAGTCCCTCCCCACCCCACCCTGACCGGGCAGAGCAACTGCCCGCATCCACAAGGGAGTTCATGTATGCCGCACACGTACAGAACAGGGCACGTTCACAGAACAGGGAACACCTTCGCGGCGGCGCTCTCGCGACGTCGTGCGCTCGGCGCCGCGCTCGGCTCGGTCGCGGCGCTCGCCGCGGCCCCCGCCGCCGCGGCGGCTGCGCCGGGCAGGCCGGCCACCGGCGACATCCGGCAGATCCCCCTCCAGGGGGCGGTGAACGTCCGGGACATCGGCGGCTACCGCGCGCGGGGCCACGGCCGGGTCCGGTACGGGCTCGTGTACCGGGCCGACGCGCTGAGCGAACTCACCGAGGCGGACGTGGCGCGGATCGCCGGTCTGCGTCTCGCCGAAGTGGTCGACTTCCGGGTGCCGTTCGAGGTGCGGACCGACGGCGCCGACCGGCTGCCCGCGGGGCTCACCGCGACCGCGCGGGCCGTCTCCGACGGGGGCCAGTACGAGCAGCTGATGGCCGCGATCGGCTCCAAGGATCCGGCGGTGCAGCAGGAGGCGCTGGGCGACGGCAAGGGGGCCGCCGCGATGCGCGCGACGTACCGGATGTTCGTCACCGACGCGGCGAACCGGGCCAGGTTCGGGGCGACGCTCCGGGACGCGGCGTTCGGCGGGCGCGGTGCGCTGCTCTACCACTGCACGTCGGGCAAGGACCGTACGGGCTGGATGACGTACGTCCTGCTGAGCCTGCTCGGGGTGGACCGGCGGGCCGCGGTGGGCGACTACCTGGCGTCGAACACGATTCGCGCCGCGCATGACGCCGAGGTGCGTGAGGGGTTGCGGCGGGCGGGGCTGATGCGGCACCCGGAGCTGCTGATACCTGTCCAGGAGGTGCGGATGGAGTATCTGGACGCTGCGCGTGAGCAGGTCCGGAGGGTGTTCGGCGGGCTGGACCGGTATGTGGCCGAGGGGCTCGGGGTGGACCGGGGGGTGGTGGAGGTGTTGCGGAGGCGGCTGGTGGGGTGAGGGGGGCGTCGCCCTGCCGTCCTGTTGCGGCCCCACGGGGCTGAGGTCGCGGGGCTCTGCCCCGGGCCCCGCGCCTCAATCGCCGGCGGGGCTGGATTTGGCCCACCCGGCGCACCGTTGCGGCCCCACGGCGCCGAGGTCACGGGGCTCCGCCCCGGACCCCGCGCCTCAATCACCGGCGGGGCTGATGTGGTGCCCGGTCTGCCGTGCGCTATGCCGCCTGGCGAGGGCCCCGGCCGCCGCGGCCGCGGCGAGGGGCGGGGGTGGAGCCGGGCTGGCCGGTGTTGCCGGAGCCGGAGCGGCGGCGGTTGCCGCCGTTGCCCTGGGCCGTGCGCTGGCCTTCGGTGGTCGCGGCACGGCCGCCGCCACCGTTGCCCGAGCCGCCGCGGGAGCGGCGCGAGCGGCGCGGCTTCGACGCCGCGGCGGGCGCCGGCTGCTCCGGTACGGCGATGGCCACGGCGACACCGGACGGCTCGCGCGCGCCGGTGATCGTCGTCAGCTCCTCGTCCGTGGAGCGGACCTGCGTCGTCTGCGGCTTGATCTTCGCGTCGCGCATCAGGCGCTGCACGTCGCGCTTCTGCTCGGGCAGGACCAGCGTGACGACGCTGCCGGACTCACCGGCGCGGGCGGTGCGGCCGCCGCGGTGCAGGTAGTCCTTGTGCTCGGTGGGCGGGTCGACGTTCACGACGAGGTCGAGGTCGTCGACGTGGATGCCGCGCGCCGCGACGTTCGTGGCGACGAGCGCGGTGACCCGGCCGTCCTTGAACTGCTCGAGGGTGCGGTTGCGCTGCGGCTGGCTGCGGCCGCCGTGCAGCGGCGCCGCGTAGACGCCGGTGGCGAGGAGCCGCTTGGCGAGCCGGTCGGCGGAGCGCTTGGTGTCGACGAAGAGGATGACGCGGCCGTCGCGGGCGGCGATGCGCGCGGTGACGGCCTTCTTGTCGGTCTCGTCCTGGACGTGCAGGACGTGGTGTTCCATCGTCGTGACCGCGCCGGCCGACGGGTCGACGGAGTGGACCACCGGGTCGTTGAGGAACTGCTTGACCAAACGGTCGACGTTCTTGTCGAGCGTCGCGGAGAACAGCATCGTCTGGCCGCCCGGTTCGACCTGCTTCAGGAGCGCGGTGACCTGCGGCATGAAGCCCATGTCGGCCATCTGGTCGGCCTCGTCGAGCACCGTCGTGCGCACCGAGCCGAGCACGCAGTCGCCGCGCTCGATGAGGTCCTTGAGGCGCCCGGGGGTGGCGACGACGACCTCGGCGCCGCGGCGCAGCGCGCCGGCCTGGCGGGAGATCGACATGCCGCCGACGACGGTCGCGAGGCGCAGCTTCAGCGCGGTCGCGTACGGGGTGAGGGCGTCGGTGACCTGCTGGGCGAGCTCACGCGTGGGGACGAGGACGAGCGCGAGAGGGGACTTCGGCTCGGCCTTGGCGCCGGTCGTGTGGGTGAGCAGCGGCAGGCCGAAGGCGAGGGTCTTGCCGGAGCCGGTGCGGCCGCGGCCGAGGAGGTCCCGTCCGGCGAGCGAGTTGGGGAGCGTCGCGGCCTGGATGGGGAACGGGTCGGTGACGCCCTGCTCACCCAGCGTCTTCAGGAGGGCCTCGGGCATGTCGAGTTCCGCGAAGCTGTCCACGGCCGGCAGTGCGGGAGTGGTGTTCTCCGGCATGGTGAATTCGCTCGGCGGCGCGGACTGCGGCCGGCGACGCTGCTCGGGGGCGCGGCGCTGCCCGGCTGCGGGACGCGGGCTGCGGCGGGACGGGCGGGCGGAACTGGCCATGCGGCGATGCCTTCCGGGACGGGACAGCAGGAACCGGGGCCCGCACCGTAGCGGTGCGGGCCCCGGCCCGGTGATGCTCGATCCGACGCTCACCGGGTCAGCCCGGCGAGGTCGAGTGATCTACGAGCGAGATCAGGCGGGGAGGATGTTCTCCGCCTGCGGGCCCTTCTGGCCCTGCGTCACGTCGAACGTGACCTTCTGGCCCTCCTGGAGCTCACGGAAGCCCGAGGTGGCGATGTTGGAGTAGTGGGCGAAGACGTCGGCGCCGCCGCCGTCCTGCTCGATGAAGCCGAAGCCCTTTTCCGAGTTGAACCACTTAACGATACCGGTGGCCATGTCGTTCTCCTTAAGAACAGGTAGCAGCCCCCATTCCCAGAACGCCCAGATGAACGCCGGAACCGGGAATAATCCCGGGAAAAACAATAATGCGCCTGAGGAACATTCCCGTCAGGCGCACATAAAGTCTATGGGTACCAAAACTGCAACGTCATGAATCTTAGCATGCGACGTCACCGCACCGCGATCCCGTCCAGGACCATCGACAGATACTGGCGCGCGATCTCCTCGGGGCTGTGCCGCCCGCCCGGCCGGTACCAGGAGGCCGCGACCCAGACGGTGTCCCGCACGAAGCGGTAGGTGAGGCGGATGTCGAGGTCGGCGCGGAAGACCTGGTCGGCGACGCCGCGCTCCAGGGTGGTCAGCCAGGTCTTCGCGAACCTGCGCTGCGATTCGGCGAGGAACGCGAAGCGTTCCTGCGCGACGAGCTGCTGGGACTCGCGCTGGTAGATGGCGACGGCGGCGCGGTGCCGGTCGATCTCCCGGAAGGACTCGGTGACCAGTGCCTCCAGGGTTTCCCTGGGGCCGAGCTCGCCGTCGAGCACGCTGTCGTAGCCGGACCACAGCTCGTCGAGGAAGGTCCGCAGGATCTCCTCCAGCATCGATTCCTTGGAGTCGAAGTGGTAGTAGAGGCTGCCGGCGAGCATGCCCGCGTGGTCGGCGATCTTGCGGACGGTCGTGGCGTTGTAGCCCTGCTCGGCGAAGACCTCGGCGGCCGTGTGCAGGAGTTCGCCGCGCCGCTCGGGCGCGCCGTTCGTCGACTGGGGCTTCTTCTTCGTAGGCACGGGCCCATTGTCCCGGCCGTCACAGCCACTGGGCGAAGAGGTCCACCGTTTCCCGGTCCGTGCCGAAGCGGCCGGTGCCGAAGGCGGAGCGGAAGAAGAGGAGCGGGCGGCCGTCGGCCCGGGGGGTGGTGAGCGAGGTGACGCGGCCGATGACGATCTCGTGGTCGCCGCCGTCGACGGTGCGTTCGAGCTGGCATTCCAGGTGGGCGAGGGCGCCGTCGACGAGGACGCTGCCGCCGTCGCGCCCGGTGTGCCAGTCGAGGCCGGCGAACTTGTCGGGGGCGCGGGAGCCGAGGGTGCGGCACAGGGCGCGCTGGTCCTCGGCCAGGACCGAGACCCCGAAGCGGCCGGCGGGGGCGATCCGGGCCCAGCTCGTCGACGTACGGGCGACGCAGACGAGGACGAGGGGCGGGTCGAGGGAGAGGGAGGTGAAGGACTGGCAGGCGAGGCCCGCCGGGGCGCCGGCCTCGTCGAGGCCGGCGACGACGGTGACGCCGGAGGCGAACCGGGACAGGGTGTCCCGGTACTCCCCCGCGTCGACGGGTGGCGCCACGGTGGTGCTCAGCCGTTCCACTCGTGGCCCCACAGGGAGTCGGCGGTGATCTCCTTGGTCACCCAGGTCTCCGGGTCGACGACCAGGCCGTCCCAGCCGTACTCGACCTGGAAGCCGCCGGGCGCCTGGGCGTAGAAGGACACCATGTGGTCGTTGGAGTGCCGGCCGAGGGACGAGGCGATCGGGTAGCCGGCCTTCTTCATGCGGTCGAGGCCGTAGCCGACGTCGTCCAGCTGCTCCAGCTCGATCATGAAGTGGACGATGCCGGGCGGCAGGGCGCCGGGGTAGAGGCCGAGGCTGTGGTGGCGGCGGTTCGGGGACAGGAAGTACATGCGGTACGTGTCCTGGCCGGGCTTGCCGGTGGGGACGGCGACCGGCGGGAGCTGCATGGAGTCGCGGAGCTGGAAGCCGAGGAGGTTCTCGTAGAAGTCGACGGCCTCCTCGATCTCGACGGCCGGGAGGACTACGTGGCCGAGGCCGAGGTCGCCGGTGGACGGGGCGCTCGTACCGGTGACGAAGCGGTTGCCGTAGGGCGTGGCGAGCGGGGTGTGGTCCTGGGCCTGGCCCCAGTAGATCTCCAGGGGGTTGCCCGCGGGGTCGCTGACGTGGATCAGGCCCTGGACGCGGCGGTCGGCGAGGGTGGCGGCGTCGGCCTGCTTCACGGCGTGCCCGGCGGCCTCCAACTCCTCCACCGCGAGCGCCAGTTCGCGGGCGTTCGCGACCTCGAACCCGGCGGCTGCCAGCCGGTCCTGGGTTCCGGTGACGAACTGGAAGCGGTGGATGCGGTCGTCGATGCGGACGTTGAGCTGTGTGTCCGTGCTGCCCTGGGCCTCGGTCATGCCGAGGATGTCGAGGACGTAGGTGCGCCAGGCGGCGAGGTCGGCCGTCTCGATGCGCAGATAGCCGAGTGCGCGGATGTCCATCCGTAACTCCCGTATGAGATCGGTCAGTTGGTGAAGAAGTCGATCGCGAGGCGGTTGAACTCGTCGGCCTTCTCGGTCTGCGCCCAGTGGCCGCACTTGGGGAAGACGTGCAGGCGGGCGTTGGGCATCGCCTTGAGGGCGACGAACGCGCCGTCGATGGGGTTGACGCGGTCCTCGCGGCCCCAGGTGAGCAGCGTCTCGTGGTGGATCCTCCCGGCGTCGCGCCAGATCTGGGTGCGCTCGGCCCACTCCGGGTTGGCGAAGGAGGCGCCCATGCGAGCGGTGCCGAGGCGGACGTCGGGGTCGATGGCGCGCTGGTAGCGCTCCTCGACGAAGGCGTCGGTGACGATCGACCTGTCGTACGCGAGTGTGGTGAGGAAGGCCCGCATCTGTTCGCGGGTCGGCTCGGCGGCGGCGTTGAACTCGAAGAGCTGCCGGATGCCCTCGGTGGGGTCGGCGTGGAAGAGGTTCAGGAAGATGCCGCCGGGGCCCATCAGGAGGAGCTTGCGGGCGCGGTCGGGGAAGTCGAGGGCGAGGCGGGCCGCGGTGCCGCCGCCGAGCGAGTTGCCCACGAAGTCGGCCTGCCGGATGCCGAGTTCGTCCATGAACGCGACGGTGAAGCGGGCGGAGGCCGTCCAGTAGTCGGCGTCGAGCTCGGGCTTGTCGCTGGCGCCGAAGCAGACCTGGTCGAGAAGGATCGTGCGGAAGCCCGCGGCGGCGAAGACCGGCAGGTTGGGGCCGAAGTTGGACCAGCCGCTCGCGCCGGGGCCGCCGCCGTGCAGGAAGATCACGGCGGGGCCGTCCGCGGGGCCTGCCTCGTGGTAGGCGAGCTGGATGCCGCCCGCCTTCACGGAGCGGCGGGTGCTCTCGGAGGTGTACGCGGCGGTGGTCACAGCATCACGTCCTGGATCTCCAGGCCGAGGGCGTCCTGGCCGTAGATGAGCAGGGCCCGCTCCGGGTCGTTGGCGGCGTGGCCGCGCCCGGTGTGGACGTCGCGCCAGGCGCGCTGGACGCCGGCGGGGCCCGCGCCCGTGCGCATCGCGTTGCCGCCCGCGTTCTCCATCAGCAGGTCGACGGCGGCCGCGGCGCGCTCGGTGGCGAGGACCTGGTCGCGGCGGGCGCGGGCGCGCAGCTCCATCGTCAACGGGTCGCCCGCGCAGGCGAGTTCGTACATCTCGGCGATGTTGCCGCGCAGCTGCCGCCAGGCGGCGTCGATGTCGCTCGCGGCGCGGGCGAGGCGGATCTGCGCGAACGGGTCCTCGGCGACCTTCTGCCCGTAGCTGACGCGGATGCGTTCGCGGGTCGCGGCGACGAAGCCGTTCCAGGCGCCCTGCGCGATGCCGACGATCGGGGTGGAGATGGTGGTGGTGAAGACGCTGGCGTACGGGAGCCGGTACAGCGGGTCGGGGTTGACCTCGGCGCCGGGCGGGGTGAGGGCGGTGACCGGGCCGAAGGAGAGGGCGCGGTGCTCGGGGACGAAGACGTCGTCGACGACGATGTCGTTGGAGCCGGTGCCGCGCAGGCCGACGGTGTCCCACACGTCCTTGATCTCGTAGTCGGCGCTCGGCAGCAGGAACGAGCGCATGTCGACGAGGTTGCCCTCGGCGTCGGGCACGAGCGCGCCGAGGATCACCCACGTGGCGTGGTCGCAGCCCGACGAGAAGTGCCAGCGGCCGGAGAGCCGGAAGCCGCCGTCGACGGGGGTGACCTTGCCGGTGGGGGCGTACGAGGAGGAGATGCGGGTGTCGGCGCGCTCACCGTTCTCGCCCCAGACCTCGTCCTGCGCCTGCTTCTCGTAGAGGCCCACGTGCCAGGGGTGGACGCCGACGACGGAGGCGACCCAGCCGGTGGAGCCGCAGGCCTGGGCGATCTCCTTGACGGCGTCGTAGAAGACGGTGGGGTCGGCGGCGTACCCGCCGTAGCGCTTGGGCTGGAGGAGGCGGAAGAAGCCGGTCGCCGTGAGTTCCTTGACGGTGGCCTCGGGGACCTTGCGCAGCTCTTCGGCCTCCGCGGCGCGCTCCGCGATGGCGGGCAGGAGGGCGCGGACCGAGGCGAGGACGTTTGTGGTGGTGGGGTCGGTCATGCCGGCGACGCTAAGCGGCTCCGCCGGGGGCGGGACAGGTGAGGTTCCCGGTGAGCGGGAAGGGGGCGTCTTCCTACGTCGCGGGGGGGGGGCGGCCCGGGCCCTGGGAAGGGAGCGTCCTCCTAGGTCGCGGGGCTCTGCCCCGGACCCCGCGCCTCAATCGCCGGCGGGGCTTGATTTGCTCGACCGTCCCCGGGACTTGATTTGCTCGACCGGCGCCGGGGCTTGGTTTGCTCAATCGTCCGAGCGGCTTGATCTGCTCAATCGTCCGCGCGGCTTGATCTGCTCAATCGCCGGCAGGGGCTAGATAAGCCAGGTCGCGGCGTGGCAAGGTCCAGGCAGCGCTGATCGGGGCCGCGATGAGGCGGCCCATGCCCATGGTTGCGGGGGTGTGCTGTGCTTGGAACGGCCCTGGAGGCAGGTGGTCCGCTGTCTCTTCTGGAGAAGGCGGAGAAGGTGCTTGCCGCGTTCGACGGCGGTCGTGGGCGGCTGTCGCTGACCGAGATCATCCACCGTTCCGGGCTGTCGCGGTCGTCCGCGCACCGCATCCTCGACCAGCTGGTGAAGCTGCGCTGGCTGGACCGGGAGGGCCGGGACTACCGGCTCGGTCTGCGGATGCTGGAGCACGGCGGGCTCGCCGCGCACCACAACCGGCTGATCCGCACCGCGATTCCGCATCTGGACGCGCTGCACGAGGCCACCGGCAAGCTCGTCCAGCTGTATGTGCTCGACGGCGTGACGGACGTGGTGTGTCTGGAGCGGGCCGGGTCGCTGCCGCACTCGGCGGGGGACGCCACGGACCGGGCGTACCCGGTGCGGATCGGGGCGCGGCTGCCCGCGCACGCCACGGCGGCGGGCAAGGCGATGCTGGCGTTCGGCGACAAGGACGACATCGAGCGGGTGGTCGCGGCGGGGCTGCGGCCCCGGACGCACCGCACTGTGACGCGGCCCGACGTGTTCTGCTCGGAGCTGTCGCGGGTGCGCACGGCGCAGATCGCGTACGACCGCGGGGAGACCTTCGACGGTCTGGTGTGCTCGGCGGTGCCGCTGCGCGGTGCGGGGCGGGCCGTGGCGGCCGTCTCGCTCGGGTCGCTCGGTGGGTTGCGGCCGCTGGAGCTCGCGGCGCCGCTGTTGCAGGGCGCGGCGCGGGCGATCTGGCGTGATCTGAACGGGCCCGGGCGGGCGGCCCGGCACGCGCCCGCCCCTGACGTGACGCCGCAGGATGCGGCGGTGAACCGCACCATCCCCAATCTGCTGGGGTGGGTGCGGTCCGACTCCTGGATGTGAGGTGACGCGGGGGCCCTACGCGCCCGGGTGCCACGCCTTCGGCCAGTCCGTGCCGCGCAGGCGGGCGTCGAGGCCGCCGTCCGCGAAGAACACCGAGCCGACGCAGTACGCGGACTTCGGGAAGAGCAGGAACTCGACGAGTTCGGCGATCTCCTCCGACCGGCCGGCGCGGCCCGCCGGGATCGAGGCGAGGAACTGCCGGATACCCTCGGCGGTCGCCGGGTCCTCGGCGGCGGCGCGGGTCATCGGGGTGTCGATGTAGCCGGGCGCGACCGCGTTGAGGCGGATGCCGTCGGCCTGGAAGTCGGCGGCGCGGGTGCGGGCGTACCAGGCGAGCGCGGCCTTGGTGGCCGGGTAGGCGCCGAGGCCGCCGTCCTGGGCGCCCGCCTCGTCGGCGACGCGGCGGGCCTCGGCCTCGTCGCCCGCGAGGCAGGCGGCGGCGACGTGTTCCGGCCAGTCGGGCTGCGTGGTCGTCGAGTTGGAGGAGGCGAGGACGACGGACGAGGTCCCGGCGGCGGCGAGCGCCGGGCGCAGGCCCTCCAACAGGCGGATCGCGCCGTAGTAGTTGACGGAGACGAGCAGGCTCGACGGGCGGCCGGCGGCGCCCGCGAGTCCGGCGAACGGCAGCAGTCCGTCGAGTCTGCCGCCGCCGATCCGGGTGATCTCGGCGACGGCGTGGGCGCGGCCCTCGGGGTCACCGAGGTCGGCGGTGACGTCGGCGTTCTTCAGGTCGACGCCGATGACCGTGTGGCCCTGCGCGCGCAGCCGCTCGGTGAGCGTGGCACCCATGCCGGAACCGGCTCCGGTGACGGCGATCGTGGACATGTGCTCCTCCAGGTGTCCGAAGTCGTCAGTGCTTGCCGGTACTCGTCAGTACTCGACCCGTACATGGTCCGTCGTCGGCAGTGCCTGGCACGCGAGGGTGTAGCCCTCCGCGAGGTCCTCGGCGTCGAGCACCTCGTTGTGCCGCAGCGTCACCGTGCCCTCCACGACCCGGCATGTACAGGCCGCGCAGGCGCCCTCGCGGCACGAGTACGGGGCCGGGACGCCCGCCGCGAGAAGCGCGTCGAGGAGCGGGGTCCGCTCGTCGCCCGCCGCCTCGTGGGTCTGTCCGTACAGCTCGGCGGTGACCGTCACCGTGGACCCCACGGGGGCGGGTGCCTCGAACACGTCGCCGGACAGGGAGAAGTACCGCTCCCGGTGCACGGCGGCCGCGCCCGCCTCGCGCAGCACGTCCTCGGCCCCGTCCATCAGGGGCTGCGGCCCGCACAGATAGGCGGTGCGGCCGGGCGCGAGCGGGGTGAGGAGCGCGCCGAGCGCGGCCCGGGTGGGCAGCCCCTGGAGGGTCTCCAGCCAGTGGACGACCGCGAACCGGCCGGGGTGTTCCTCCGTGAGGCCCCACAGCGCGTCCCGGAAGATCACCGAGTCCTGGTCGCGGTTGGCGTAGACGAGGGTGACGGTGCCGGTGCCCGCGGCGAGCACGGAGCGGGCGATGGACAGGCACGGGGTGATGCCGCTGCCGCCCGCGAGCAGCAGCACGTCCTCGTCGAGCGACGCGGGTGTGAAGGTCCCGGCGGGCGGCAGGCACTCCAGTACGTCGCCGGGTCCGATCTCCTCGCACACCCACCCGGAGCCCGCCCCGCCGGGCACCTTCTTCACGGTGACGCGCGGCGGCTCCCCGGTGTACGGGGAGGAGGCGAGGGAGTAGCAGCGGGCGCCGCCGCCGGGGATCCGCAGGGTGAGGAACTGGCCGGGCAGGTATGGGAGTTCGGGGGCGTCGAGGACGAGGGAGACCGCCTCCGCGGTCTCCCGCACGACCTCGGCGACCCGCAGGGTGAGCACGCCCGTGACCGGTTCGGCGAGGTCAGCGCTGGTCACGCCGGGTCACCTCCAGACGGCCCTCGTCGACGGCCCGGTCGATGGACGCGCGCAGCTGCGGGCAGCCCTGCGCGTCGAGGCGCGGGCAGCCGGCGGACGCGGCGCGCGTCCACTGGATCTGCAGGTGGTACGGGCTGTACTTCTCGCAGAGCACCTGGCCGCCGCAGGCGCCGCAGCCGACGGGCGTCATGCCCCGCCTCCGGTGATGTACGAGGTGACGCCGCCCGCCTTGAGGTTCCGCTCGGCCTCGGCACGCCAGTTGTCGTTGGCGTGCCGGGTGTCCAGCTCGAACTCGAAGCGGTCCGTCATCTCCTCCTTGACGTCGGCGGCGTCGACGTAGAACTGCTCGTACCAGCGCCGCAGTTGGTAGACCGGGCCGTCCTCCTCGGTGAGGAGCGGGTTGTCGATGCGGGTCTTGTTCTTCCAGATCTCGACGTCCTGCTCGAAGCCGACGGCGAGGCCCTCGCTCGTGACGCGGGCGGCCTCGGTGGCCTCCTCGTCGCTCATGCCGGGCAGCTTCTTGACCATGGCGCCGTACATGAGGACGAACCTGTCGGGGCCGACCGGGTAGTGGCAGTTGATGAGGACGGTCTCCATCTCGACGCCGGGCGCGACCTCCGCGTACAGCCAGTCGATCATGTACGAGGGGCCGAAGTAGGAGGCCTCGGAGCGCAGTCCGCCGGAGGCGGAGAGGGTGCCGAGGTCGACGTCGGGGCGCGGCTCGGACCGCATGTACTGGGTGGCGACGTGACCCTCGAAGACATTCTTGAAGAACACCGGGAACGAGTAGTGCACGTAGTAGAAGTGCGCCATGTCGACGACGTTGTCGACGATCTCGCGGCAGTTGGTGTCGATGGTGACGGCGTTCCACTGCCAGTCCGACCAGAGCTCAGTCTCCTCCAACGGGCCGTGGATTCCGGCGAGTTCGGGGATGTCCTGGTCGGCCGGGGGTGGGTTGCCCTCGGGGTCGTGCCAGACGAAGAGCTGCTTGTTGCGCTCCAGGGCGTGCCAGGTGCGGGTCTTGGCGCGGGGCGGGACGCGGCGGGCGTAGGGGATCTCGCGGCAGCGGCCGTTGCCGCCCCAGCGCCAGTCGTGGAAGGGGCAGGCGAGGGTGTCGCCCTTGACGGTGCCGTGGGCGAGGTTGCCGCCCATGTGCGGGCAGAACGCGTTGAGGACGTGCAGTCGGTGGTCCTCGGCGCCTTCGAAGACGACGAGGGTGGTGCCGAACGCCTCGACCTCGTGCGGCTTTCCGTCGCGGAAGTCGACGGCCAGGCCGATGCAGTGCCAGCCGCGGGCGAATCGGGTGGGGGCGGCGCCGGTGTCGATGACACGTACGTCATGGGTGGTCGTCATGGCGGCATCAGGCTTTCTGTGAAGGATCCGAGAGAGCGACGGCGATGTCGATGAGCTGGTCCTCCTGGCCGCCGACGAGCCCGCGGCGGCCGGCCTCCAGGAGGATGTCGGTGGCGCTGACCCCGTAGTGGGCGGCCTGGCGCTCGGCGTGCTTGAGGAACGAGGAGTACAGGCCCGCGTAGCCGATGAGCAGCGAGTTGCGGTCGAGGAGGCACTCGTCGGCCATGATCGGGCGGATCTTGTCCTCGGCCGCGTCGATGATCTGCAGGACGTCGATGCCGGTGCGCCAGCCGGAGCGTTCGGCGACCGCCGCCCAGGCCTCGGTCGGGGTGTTGCCGGCGCCCGCGCCGAAGCGGCGGGTGGAGGCGTCGATCTGGCGGGCGCCCGCGCGGACGGCGGCGATGGAGTTGCCGACGCCGAGGCCCAGGTTCTCGTGGCCGTGGAAGCCGACCTGCGCGTCGTCGCCGAGTTCGGCGACGAGCGCGGAGACCCGGTCGGTGACGCCGTCCATGAGGAGCGCGCCCGCGGAGTCGACGACGTACACGCACTGGCAGCCCGCGTCGGCCATGATCCGGGCCTGCTTCGCGAGGGTCTCCGGGGTGGTGGAGTGGGCCATCATCAGGAAGCCGACGGTCTCCAGGCCCATCTCGCGGGCGAGCTGGAAGTGCTGTTCGGAGACGTCGGCCTCGGTGCAGTGGGTGGCGACCCGGCAGACGGCGGCGCCGTTGCCCTGTGCCTCGCGGATGTCGTCCTTGGTGCCGAGTCCCGGGAGCATCAGAAAGGCGATCTTCGCGCGGGTGGCCGTGTCGACAGCCGTCTTGATGAGCTCCTGCTCGGGGGTGTGCGAGAAGCCGTAGTTGAAGGAGGAGCCGCCGAGTCCGTCGCCGTGGGTGACCTCGATGACAGGCACACCGGCCGCGTCGAGGGCGCCGACCACCGTGCGCACCTGGCCGGTGGTGAACTGGTGGCGGTGGGCGTGCGAGCCGTCACGGCAGAACGAGTCGGTGACGCGGATGTCGAGGGTGTCCGAGAACGGGCGGGCCAGGCTGGTCACTTGGTGGTCCCCTTCAGCTGCTGCTTCGCGAACTCCTCGCCGACCTTGGTCGCGGCGGCGGTCATGATGTCGAGGTTTCCTGCGTACGGCGGCAGGAAGTCGCCCGCGCCCTCGACCTCCAGGAACAGGGCGACGCGGGCCATGCCGCCGTTCTCGGGGCGGGCCACGTCGAACTGCGGCTGCGCGCGCAGCCGGTAGCCGGGCACGTACTCGGCGACCTGGGCGGCGACCTCGTGGACGCTGCGGGTGATCGCCTCGTGGTCGGCGCCCTCGGGGATGGCGCAGAAGACGGTGTCGCGCATGATGACGGGCGGCTCCGCCGGGTTGAGGATGATGATCGCCTTGCCGCGCTCGGCGCCGCCGATGTCCTCGATGCCGCGCGAGGTGGTGCGGGTGAACTCGTCGATGTTCTGCCGGGTGCCGGGCCCCGCGGAGACGGAGGCGACGGACGCCACGATCTCCGCGTACTTCACCGGGACGACCCGGGACACCGCGTACACCATGGGGATGGTGGCCTGGCCGCCGCAGGTGACCATGTTGACGTTGTCGGCGGCGAGGTGGGCGGTGAGGTTGGCGGGCGGGACGACGCCGGGGCCGACGGCGGCCGGGGTGAGGTCGATCGCCCTGATGCCCGCCTCCTTGTAGCGGGGCGCGTTGGCCGCGTGCACGTACGCACTGGTCGCCTCGAAGACGAGGTCGGGGAGTTCGTCCTGCGCGAGGAGCCGGTCGACGCCCTCGTGGGTGACGTCGAGCCCGGCGGCGCGTGCCTTGGCGAGGCCCTCGCTTGCCGGGTCGACGCCGACCATCCAGCGGGGCTCGATGTGCTCGGAGCGCAGGAGTTTGTAGAGGAGGTCGGTTCCGATGTTGCCGGAGCCGACGATGGCGGCGGTCGCCTTTGTCGTCATACGGGACCTCACTTGACTCACTTGGTGAACGTCAGGGACACCGGGCCGAGCCCGGTGAAGTCGGCGGTGTACGTGCGGCCCGGTGCCACGTCGACGGCCCGCGTGCACGAGCCGGGCAGGATGAGGTGCCCGGCCTCCAGGCGCACCCCGAACCGGGCGACCGTGCGGGCGAGCCAGGCGACGGACTCGGCGGGGTCGCCGAGCACGGCGTCGCCGCGCCCGGAGGCGAGCGCAGCCCCGGTGTCGTCGCTGAGGTGCGCCTCCACGTCCCTGAGGTCGAGGTCGCCGATGGGCCGGCCCGCGCCGGTCACGTATCCGGCCGACGAGGCGTTGTCGGCGATGGTGTCGGCGATGGCGATGCGCCAGTCCGCGATCCTGGAGTCGATCAACTCCAGTGCGGGGACGACGCGTTCGGTGGCGGCGCGGACGTCGGCGGCGGTGCACTCCTCGCCGGGCAGCGCGGCGCCCAGCACGAAGCCGATCTCGACCTCGACGCGCGGGGCGCAGTACCGGCCGACGGGCACGGGGGCGTCCTCGGTCAGCTCCATCGTGGACAGGAGGTGGCCGTAGTCGGGTTCGTCGACGCCCATCATCCGCTGCATCACGGGCGACGACAGGCCGACCTTGTGGCCGCGGACGGTTTCGCCCGCGGCGAGTCGGTCCCGGATGCCGATGAGCTGGATCTCGTAGGCGTCGACGGCGGTGATGCCGTCGAAGGTCTCGGTCAACGGACGGATCGGCGAGCGCGCGGACTCCGCCGCGGCCAGCGCTTCGGCGGCCTTGCGCCGCTCGGCTTCCGTGAGCATCGGGCCCGCTCCTCGCTGCTGGGTTGCTCGGGTGCGGCGACCGTAGGCGGCGCTCTGTGGCGGCGGCGACGGCGTGTTCCCGGTGAGCGGGAAGCCGTGGCTGACCGGGTGGCGGCGGCTCTGCGAGCCTCCCCGGCGTGACCGAGTTCCCACAGGAGGGGCACGCCGGATGACCGGGTACAGCAGGGAGCAGGAGGAGCTGCGGTCGGCGGTGCGTCAGGTGCTCGCCGCCCATGAGGGCGCGGCGGCCTGGGCGCCGCTGGCCGGGCAGGTCGGGGTGGCGGGGCTCGCGACCCCGGAGGAGTACGGGGGTTTCGGCGCTGGCGCCGGTGAACTCGTGGTCGTCGGCGAGGAGTTGGGGCGAGTATTGAGTCCCGTGCCGTTCCTGGACAGCGCGGTGCTCGTGCCGCGGGCGCTGGCGGCGAGCGGGGACGGCGGGGCGTGCGCACGGCTGCTTCCGGGGCTCGCGGAGGGGGCGCGGACGGCGTCCCTCGCGTGGGCCGAGGACCGCGGCGCGGGCTGGGACCCGGGCCGTACGCGCACGCACGCGACCCTCGACCGGGGCGTGTGGCGGCTGTCCGGCGCGAAGGAGCACCTGCTCGCGTGCGGTGACGACTTCCTGGTGGTCGCGCGGACGGAGCGGCACGGCCCGAGCCTGTTCCACGTCCTGGCGACGGCGGACGACGTACGTGTCTCGTCCGTGCCCGTGATGGACGGGACCCGGCCGCAGTGGCGCCTGGACCTGCTCCGCACGCCGGCCGAGCCGGTGGGCCAACTCGGCGACGCCGAGCGCGTGTTGGTCGGCGCACTGGAGGCGGGCGCCCTCGTGCTCGCGGCCGACGCAGTGGGCGGCGCGACGGCGGTCTTCGAGCTGACGCTGCGGTACGCGAAGGAGCGGGAGCAGTTCGGCCGGGCCATCGGCTCGTTCCAGGCGGTCAAGCACCGCCTCGCCGACCTGTTCACAAAGCTGGAGTCGGCCCGCTCACTGCTGCTCGCCGCCGCGCACGGCGACGTCCCGGCGGGGGCCGCGAAGGCCGTGTGCTGCGAGACGTACGAGCACGTCGCGGGCGAGGCGATCCAGCTGCACGGCGGCATCGCCATCACCTGGGAGCACCCCGCCCACCGCTTCTTCAAGCGCGCCCACTCCACGGCCCGCCTGCTCGGCTCCCCCGCCTGGCACCGCGGGCGCCTGGCCCTCACCTGACCACCCACTGGCCCTCGCCGACCCCAGTGACCCTCGCCCTCGCCCGACCACCCACAACCTTTAAGGACCGCCATGCCCGAACAGGTGGACGTCGTCATCGTCGGCGCCGGATTCTCCGGTCTCTACGCCGCGTACCGGATGCGTGAACTCGGCCTGAGCATCGCCGGGTTCGAGCGCGGCGCGGACGTCGGAGGGGTCTGGTACTGGAACCGGTACCCGGGCGCCCGCTGCGACGTGGAGTCCGTCGACTACTCGTACTCCTTCGACAAGGACCTGGAGCAGGAGTGGGACTGGTCGGAGAAGTACGCGACGCAGCCCGAGATCCTGCGCTACGTGGAGCACGTCGCCCAACGCCACGACCTGCGGCGGCACTTCACCTTCGGCACGTCCGTGGTCTCCGCCGAGCTGGACGAGGAGCGGCTGCGCTGGACGGTGCGCACGGACGGCGGCCAGGAGGTCGAGGCACGGTACGTACTCTTCGGCGTCGGCTGCCTGTCCTCCACCCACCTCCCCGAGATCGAGGGCATCGCCGACTTCGCCGGGGCCTCGTACCACACGGGTGAATGGCCGCACGAGGGCGTGGACTTCACCGGGCTTCGGGTCGGCGTCATCGGCACGGGCTCGTCCGGCATCCAGTCGATTCCGGAGATCGCCCGGCAAGCCGCCGAGTTGACGGTGTTTCAGCGAAGCGCCAACTACTCGATCCCGGCGGGCAACAAGCCGCTGAGCGACGCGGACCGGGCCGCGCAGAAGGCGGGCTACGCCGAGCGGCGCCGCCTCGCCCGCCGCTCCGGGGGCGGCTCGCCGCACATGGCGCATCCGCTGAAGACGCTGGATGCCTCGCCCGAGGAGCGCCGGGCGGCGTTCGAGGAGCGCTGGGAGCTGGGCGGCGTCCTGTACTCGAAGACGTTCCCCGACCAGCTCACCGACCGTGCGGCGAACGACGAGGCGCGCCGGTTCTGGGAGGAGAAGGTGCGGGCGGAGATCGCCGACCCGGCCGTCGCCGAGCAGCTCGTCCCCGTCGACCATCCCATCGGCACCAAGCGGATCGTCACGGACGACGGCTACTTCGCGACGTACAACCGCGACAACGTGCACCTGGTGAACCTGCGCGCCAATCCGGTCGAGCGGATCGAGGCGGCCGGCATCCGCCTCGCGGACGGCACGCTCACCGAGCTCGACGTGATCGTGTACGCGACCGGCTTCGACGCGATGACCGGCTCCCTGGACCGGATCTCGGTGACCGGCCGGGGCGGGCGCACGCTGAAGGAGGCGTGGGCGGCGGGCCCGCGCACGTACCTCGGGCTCGGCGTGGACGGCTTCCCGAACCTGTTCAACCTCGCGGGCCCCGGCTCGCCGTCCGTCCTCGCCAACATGATCCTCTGCGGCGAGCAGCACACCGACTGGATCGCCGGGCTGCTCGGCCATCTGCGCGAGGGCGGCTACGCGGGCGTGGAGGCGCGTGCCGACGCGGTGGACGCGTGGGTGGACGAGTGCCGGAAGCGGGCCGACGGCACGCTGATGACGGCGGCGGACTCCTGGTACCTCGGCGCCAACATCCCTGGAAAGCCACGGGTGTTCATGCCGTTCGTCGGTGGCTTCGGGGTGTACGGCGACATCATCGAGAAGGTCGCGGCGGCCGGGTACCAGGGGTTCGAGCTGCTCAGCGAGTGAGGTTCCTCGCCAGGTCGAGGTCGGCTCAGCGAGTGAGGTTCGCAAGGTCGGCGAAGGCGGCGGCGCAGGCGGCCTTCGCCTCGGGCAGGGCGGCCTCGCCGCCCATCGTCATGAAGCCGTGGAACGCCTCGTCGTAGCAGTGGTACCGCGTGGGCACCCCGGCCGCGGTCAGGAGTTCGGCGTACCGCCGGCCCTCGTCGCGCAGCGGATCGAACCCGGCGGTGACGACGAACGCGGGCGGAAGGCCGTCGAACCGGACCGCGGAGAAAGGAGTAGCACGGGGGTCGCGGGCGTCCTCGGGGCGGGTCAGGTACTGCTGCCAGTACCAGCGCAGATGGTCGGCGGTGACGAAGTACCCGTGCGCGTTCTCCGCGTACGAGGCCGAGTCCCGGGCCGGGTCCAGCATCGGGTAGTACAGGTGCTGGGCGGCGAGGGCTGGCCCGCCGCGCTCCCGGGCGAGCAGCGCGGTGACCGCGGCGAGATTGCCGCCCGCGCTGTCTCCCGCGACGACGAGGGGCCGGCCCGGGTGGGTTCGCGCGGCCCACAGGAGCGCGGTGTAGGCGTCCTCGGGGGCGGCGGGGAAGGGGTGCTCGGGCGCGAGCCGATAGCCGACGGACACGACCAACACCCCTGTCGCGTAGGCGAGTTCACGACAGAACCCGTCGTGCGAGTCGAGCGAGCAGAGCACCATGCCGCCGCCGTGGAAGAAGACGACGACGGGCGCGTTACCGGTGTCGCTGGCGGGGTCGTAGACGCGCACGGGCACACCGTCGGCGTCCTGGTCGGTCACCCGGTGCAGGGCGGGGAGCCGGGGCGGCGGTGGGGCGGGACGTTCCGCGAAGAACGTGCGCACGTCACGTATGTCGGTGAACTCGGTGCCCAGGGCGGGATAGTTGGCGGTGCAGACGTCGATGAGCGCCTGCACGTCGGAACGGGGACGGCGGCCGGAAGGTGTTGTCACTGCCCACCATCCTCTCCCCGCCCCCGCTGAGCGAACACCGGCATCCGTCCGGCCGACGCGCCGCCGTCCGCGGCGACCTCGGCGCCGGTGAGGTACGAGGCGTCGTCGGAGGCGAGGAACGCGACGAGCCGGGCGACCTCCTCGGGCCTGCCGATGCGGCCGAGCGCGGCGGCCGGGTGCTCGGTGGTGCCGAGGTGGGCGGTCATCGCCGTGTCGATGGCGCCGGGGAAGACGGCGTTGACGCGGATGCCGTCGCCGCCGAGTTCGAGCGCGGCGGTCCGGCTCAGGCCGCGCAGCCCCCACTTCGCCGCCCCGTACGAGCCGTGCCCCCAGATGCCCTGCACCCCGGCCTGCGAGGAG
Organism: Streptomyces sp. NPDC059897; assembly: GCF_042730865.1. Classification (NCBI taxonomy): domain Bacteria; kingdom Bacillati; phylum Actinomycetota; class Actinomycetes; order Kitasatosporales; family Streptomycetaceae; genus Streptomyces; species Streptomyces sp. NPDC059897. The sequence goes on from NZ_JBHWKQ010000029.1 coordinate 97,596, forward strand.
ATGTTGACGATCGACCCGCCCCGCTCCCCCGCCCGCATGGCGGGGACGACGGCCTGGAGCCCCAGGAACGGGCCGACCAGGTCGACCTTGAGGATCCGTTCCAGCTGCGCCGGGTCCTCGTCGACGATGGGGGACGTCGTGTAGATCGCGGCGTTGTTGACGAGGACGTCGAGCCGGCCGTACGTCTCGGTGGCGACGCGGACGGCGCCCGCCCACGACGCGGCGTCGGTGACATCGAGGCGCACGAAGCGCGCGGCACCGTCCCCCAGTTCACCGGCGACCTTCTCCCCCTCCGCCACGAGCACGTCCCCCAGCACGACCCGCGCCCCACGGCCGACCATTTCCCGCGCGATGGCCTCCCCCATGCCCCGCGCCGCACCGGTCACCAGGGCGACCTTCCCGGCCAGTTGCCCTTCACTCACGTCTACTTGTCCCTCACTCATCCGCGTTTCCCTCCAGCTCCACGTCGTCTCCGAACAGCCCAGGGCGACTCGTGCCACCCACCCGAACCCTTCCCCTGCACGGCTCCCCACGGGACCGCGGAATCCCGCTCAGCGGGAGAGTTTCGGCCGGTTCACGGCTTGTGCATTCGCTTTGCACACACGGACCCTGACGACTTGTCAGCGGAGTCGGGGAGCTGGGAGCGGGAGCCGGCTCCATGGGGGGGTGCCCCTATGACTTTGGTCAAGGGGCAATCGGGGTTGGTGGTTGGTAGTAGGTGCCGTCGCGGAGCATCGCGAAGAGGACATCGGCTC
>NZ_JBHWKQ010000030.1:0-93719 GCF_042730865.1 Streptomyces sp. NPDC059897
GTCTCGCTCGGGGCCGCCGCCTTTGTCGTTCAGTGCCGTACGCGGCAGTTCAAGTGCCGTACGCGGCAGTTCAGTGCCGTACGAGGATCAGGCCTCGCGGCGGTGTCGCGCGCGGCCGCCGTTCTCGGCGCTTGAGGCCTCCGCCTTCTCGCGGTCGGCCTCCTTCTGCCGCTCGGCCTCCTCCATCTCCGCGAACACGTCGATGGGCGCGGGCGCCTTGGCCAGGAAGACCCACGTGAGCCACACGGCCAGCAGGAACGGCGGGATCTTCAACGCGACGAGCACCCAGCCGAATTGGGTGTTGGCCGAGTCCGTGTCCGCCCAGAAGTACATCGGGAACAGGATCGCGCACTTGGCCAGGAGGATCAGGCCCCAGGCCCAACTCGCCTTCGCGTAGGCCTTCTTGCGCCCCGGGTTACGGGTGCGCCACGACAGGTTCTCCTTGAACACCGGCCCGAGGATCAGGCCGATCAGGGGCACCCCGCACAAGGTGGTGACGATGTAGGCGAGCGCGAGCCCCAGCGTGTAGAGCATGCCGGGCAGATAGAAGTCCTTGGCGTTGCCCGTCATCATCGCGAAGATCACGCCGAAGGCGACGCCGAAGACGCCGCTGAAGGCGTGCTTCACGGTGTCCTTCATGACCAGGCGCACGGCCACCATGACCAGGGACACCGCGATGGCCGCGATGGCCGCCATGTGCAGGTCCTTGTTGACCGTGAAGATGCTCACGAAGAGGAGGCCCGGCAGGACGGTCTCCACCATGCCCCGCACGCCGCCGAAGGCCTCGAAGAGCGCGGCCTCGGTCACGGACTTCTCCGTCACGTCCTGCCCGTCCTGGCCTGTGGATTCGCGGTCGGTCGGCTTGTCGAGGGACGTCACCGGCTACTCCCGTCCGAGCGGTCTGAGTTCGTACTTCGGGTTGAACAGCACCCTACGGCCCCGGCTCATCGAGATCCGTCCCGAAGCTATGAGTTTGCGCCCCGGCTCGATCCCGACGATCGAGCGCCTGCCGAGCCACACCACGTCCACCGCCGCCGAGCCGTCGAACAGCTCCGCCTCCAGTGCGGGAACTCCGGCGCGTGGCCGCAGGGTTACCGTGCGCAACGTACCAGTTACGGTGACCATTTGTCGGTCCGTGCAGTCGCCGATACGCGTGCAGCCGGTGGTCTCCGAGTCCTCGCGCAGCTCCTCCGACTCCAGGTCCTCCTGGGAACTGGACAGCCGGTCGAGCATGCGCCGGAACCGGCCCGCCGGCTTCTCGGACGCCCTGTCGGAACGCGGAACAGCACTCATACTGGAAGCGTACCTGGGCCCTGTGACAGGCTCGTACCCGCTGGTGTACCCGGCTTTCGCCCGGCTTCAACGCCCGGACCCTCCACCCGGACTCACCGCTCGAACCGGTACCCCATCCCGGGCTCGGTGACGAAGTGCCGCGGGTGCGAGGGGTCGGTCTCCAACTTGCGCCGCAGCTGCGCCATGTACACCCGCAGGTAGTTGGTCTCCGTCCCGTACGACGGCCCCCACACCTCCTGCAGCAGCTGCTTCTGGCTCACCAGGCGGCCCGTATTGCGCACCAGGACCTCCAGGAGATGCCATTCGGTGGGGGTCAGCCGTACGTCGTGCCCGCCCCGGTTGACCTTCTTCGCGGCCATGTCGACCGTGAAGTCCGAGGTCTCGACGATGCCCTCGTCCTCGGTCCCGCCCGTGGGCTCGGCCCGCCGCACGGCCGCCCGCAGCCGGGCGAGGAGCTCGTCCATCCCGAAAGGCTTGGTCACGTAGTCGTCGGCGCCCGCGTCGAGCGCCTCGACCTTCTCGTCGGACGAATGCCGCGCGGACAGCACCAGGATCGGCACGCGGGTCCAGCCGCGCAGCCCCTTGATCACCTCGACGCCGTCCATGTCGGGCAGGCCCAGGTCGAGGACGATCACATCGGGGTGGCGGGCGGCGGCCAGCTGCAGCGCCTGCGCCCCGTCCGTGGCGGCGTCCACCTCGTACTTGCGCGCCTTCAGGTTGATGACGAGGGCGCGCACGATCTGCGGCTCGTCGTCGACCACGAGCACCCGGGTCATGCGTTCCTGCCTCTCTGGGGTCCTGCTGCGGTGGGTGCGGCCTCCGGGGCCGCGTCCGGGGTGGTGGTGCGGGCGGCGGCCCGCAGGGTCAGGACCATGGTGAGCCCGCCTCCCGGTGTGTCCTCGGCGCCCAGCGTGCCTCCCATGGCCTCGGTGAAGCCGCGCGCCACGGCGAGCCCGAGGCCCACCCCGGCGCCGCGCGGAGCGTCACCGTAGCGCTGGAAGGGCTCGAAAATCCGGTCCTTCGCATCGTCCGGCACCCCGGGGCCGCGGTCCACGACGCGCAGCTCGACACGGTCGCCGAGCGCGCTCGCGGAGACGAGTACGGGCTTGTCGGACGGGCTGTACTTGACCGCGTTCTCGACGACGTTGGCGACGGCCCGCTCCAGGAGGCCCTTGTCGACGCTGACCATGGGCAGTGTCTCGGGCACGTCCAGGTCGACGCTGAGGTCCGGGTCGGGCACGCCGACCAGCGCCATCGGCACGACCTCGTCGAGGTCGATCTCGCGGATGAGCGGGGTCACGGTGCCGGTCTGGAGGCGCGACATGTCGAGCAGGTTCCCGACGAGGTGGTCGAGCCGGTCGGCGCCCTCCTCGATCCCGGCGAGCAGCTCGGCCTGATCCTCGGGCGACCAGTCGACGTCCTCGGAGCGCAGGGACGACACCGACGCCTTGATGCTCGCCAGCGGGGTGCGCAGATCGTGCGAGACGGCGGCCAGCAGGGCCGTACGGATGCGGTTGCCCTCGGCGAGCGTGCGCGCCTGGTCGGCCTCGGACTGCAGGCGCTGACGGTCGAGCACGACGGCGGCCTGCGCGGCGAACGCGGCGAGCACGCGCCGGTCCTCGGCCGGCAGCACCCGCCCGGTGAGGGCCAGCGCCATGTGGTCGCCGACCGGCATGTCGACGTCGGCGTCCTCGGGGCGGCCGAGGGACTGCGGGCCCACGCTCGCCGCGCAGGTCCACGGCGCGGTGTCGCCCTCCCGCTCCAGGAGCGCCACGGACTCCATCGCGAAGGTCTCCCGTACGCGTTCGAGCAGCGCCTCCAGGCTGGTGTCGCCGCGCAGCACGCTGCCCGCCAGGACGGAGAGGATCTCGGACTCGGCGCGCAGCCTGGCCGCCTGGTGGGTGCGCCGCGCCGCGAGGTCCACGACCGAGGCCACCGACACCGCGACCCCTACGAAGATCACGATGGCGACGATGTTGCGCGGGTCGGCGACGGTCCACAGGTGCAGCGGCGGCGTGAAGAAGTAGTTGAGCAGCAGCGAGCCGAAGGCCGCGGAGGCCAGCGCCGGGAGCAGCCCGCCGACCAGCGCGGCGGCGACCGTCAGCGACAGGAACAGCAGCATGTCGTTGGCGAGGCCGAGGTCGCTGTGGGTGTGCGTGAGGACCAGCGCGAGCAGCGCGGGGCCGCCGACGCCGATCAGCCAGCCCCACACGATCCGGGACCGGCCGAGCCGCGCGCCGCGGGCGACGGGGAGGCCGCGCCCCTTGGCGACCTCGTCGTGCGTGACGATGTGCACGTCGAGGTCGGGCCCGGACTCGCGGGCGACGGTCGCGCCAACGCCGGGGCCGAACATGTACTGCCAGGTCTTGCGCCGCGAGGAGCCGAGGACGATCTGGGTGGCGTTGACGCCGCGGGCGAACTCCAGGAGGGCGGCGGGGATGTCGTCGCCGATGACGTGGTGGAACGTGCCGCCCAGGTCCTCGACCAGGGTGCGCTGGACGGCCAGTTCCTTGGGCGATGCGGCGGTGAGGCCGTCGCTGCGGGCGATGTAGACCGCGAGGACCTCGCCGCCCGCGCCCTTCTCGGCGAGCCGCGCCGCGCGCCTGATGAGCGTGCGGCCCTCGGGGCCTCCGGTCAGGCCGACGACGATGCGTTCGCGGGCCTGCCACGTGGAGCGGATGTTGTGCTCGCCCCGGTACTCCTGGAGGTACTCGTCGGCCCGGTCGGCGACCCACAGCAGGGCCAACTCCCGTAGCGCGGTGAGGTTTCCGGGGCGGAAGTAGTTGGAGAGCGCCGCGTCGACCTTGTCCGGCTTGTAGATGTTGCCGTGGGCCATGCGGCGGCGCAGCGCCTGGGGCGACATGTCGACGAGCTCGATCTGGTCGGCCCGGCGGACGACTTCGTCGGGGACCGTCTCCCGTTGACGTACACCAGTGATCGAATCAACCACATCGCCGAGTGACTCAAGATGCTGGATGTTGACGGTCGATATGACGTCGATGCCCGCACCAAGCAGTTCCTCGACGTCCTGCCAGCGTTTGGCGTTGCGCGAGCCCGGTACGTTCGTGTGGGCCAGTTCGTCGACGAGGGCCACGGCGGGGGCGCGGCGCAGTACGGCGTCCACGTCCATTTCGTGGAAGGCGGTCCCCCGGTACGCCAGTTCCTTGCGGGGTATCTGCTCCAGGCCGTGCAGCATCACCTCGGTGCGCGGCCGGTCGTGGTGCTCGACGAACGCGACGACGCAGTCGGTGCCCCGCTCCACCCGGCGGTGCGCCTCCGACAGCATCGCGTACGTCTTGCCGACGCCCGGCGCCGAACCGAGGTAGATACGTAGTTTGCCGCGCCTCCCTCGTCCCATGAACCTGAGCCTAAGGCCAGTGAGCTGTACAAATGGGCCGGAGGGCGGCCGTGCGGGCGGCTTTGACGCAACCCTGATGCGGCCCGCGGGCCCCTGACGCGCGAAACCGGGGCCGCGCACCCTCACGGATGCGCGGCCCCGGTCATGTACTGCGAAGGAGGTGCCTCAGCGGACCTCGGTGATCTCCGGGCCGCGGGCCAGCTGGCCCATGCCGCCGGAGAAGCGCGAGGCTTCCTGACCCTCGGCCTGGGCGCTCTCGGCGACCATCTGCGCGTCGTCGGGGAGCTTCAGGACGATCGGGTCGCGGGGGGCCATCGGGCCCTCGCCGCGCACCACGACGGTGTCGCGGAAGATCTGCTCCAGGAGCCCTGCCGCCTGCGGCTGCACGGCGCCCTGGCCCGAGATCACGCCGCGCAGGAACCAGCGCGGGCCGTCCACGCCGATGAACCGCACGACCTGGAAGCCGCCCGTGCCGTCCGGCAGCTGCACCGGCACCTGGGCCCGCAGCTCCCAGCCGAGCGGGCCCTCGATCTCGTCGATCACACCACCCTGCTGGGTGATGCCCGAGGCGATCTCCTCGCGGACCTCGCCCCAGATGCCCTCCTTCTTGGGGGCGGCGAAGGCCTGCAGCTGGATCGCGCTGTCCTGGAGGACGACGGTCGCCGCGACGATCGCGTCGCCCGCGACCTCCACACGCAGCTCCATGCCCTCCACGCCGGGGACGAAGACGCCGCCCAGGTCTACCCGGCCCTCGCCGGGCTCGCGGACCTCGGAGGAGTCCCAGGGGCCGTCGGGGCGGGGCTCGGGCTCGAGCCGGGCGCGCTCCTCCCCGTCCGTGTCGCCACTGTCGACGCCGTCGACGACCTGCTCGGCCTCGCCGGCCGCATCCTCGGCGGCGCCGTCCTTGTTACGACGTCCGAACACGTCACTGTCCTTCCCGGTCGGATACGACCGAAGCGTATCGATTCCCACCCTTTTGACCGTCCGCGCCGTCACCGGCAACGGTCGGGCCACCTACGGCAGCGTGCCCGCCGGTGGACCCGAAGCCCCCTTCGGCCCGCACCGAATCGGGAAGCTCCGCGACCTCCTGGAAGCGGACCCTCTCGACCTGCTGGACCACCAGTTGGGCAATCCGGTCGAAGCGCTCGAACCGCACGCTCTCGCGCGGATCGAGATTCACCACGATCACCTTGATCTCCCCACGGTACCCGGCATCCACCGTCCCGGGGGCATTCACCAGAGCCACGCCACAGCGTGCTGCGAGGCCGGATCTGGGGTGCACGAAGGCCGCGTACCCCTGGGGCAGGGCGACAGACACACCGGTGGGCAGAACGACCCGCTCACCGGGCGCGAGTTCGCACGCCTCGGTGGTCCGCAGATCGGCTCCCGCGTCACCGGGATGCGCGTACGAGGGCAGCGGCACGTCGGGGTCGACGCGCCGCACCAGCACGCCGAGTTCGTTGCCGGGACCGCTGGGGGCAATGCTCACGGGTTCACCTCGAAGGCGCGGGCGCGCCTGACCTGATCGGGGTCGCTCATGGCCGCCTGGATCTCTTCCTCGCGGCCGTTCTCGATGAAGTGGTCGACCTTGACCTCGATGAAGAGGGCGTCGGCGCGCACGGCAACGGGCCCGTCGGGGCCTCCGATCCGGCCGGTCGCGGTCGAATAGATCTTGCGTCCTGCGACGGCCGTCACCTCGGCGGACAGGAACAGCACCGTGTCCACGGGGACGGGCCGCACGAAGTCGGTCTCCAGGCGGCCGGTCACGGCGATGGCCTGGAGCAGCCAGTTCAGGGAGCCGAGCGTCTCGTCGAGCGCGGTCGCGAGGACCCCGCCGTGCGCGAGACCCGGCGCGCCCTGATGCGCGGGGCGCACGGTGAACTCGGCGGTGACGGTGACGCCTTCACCGGCCCGCGCCTCCAGGTGCAGCCCGTGCGGCTGCTCGCCGCCGCAGCCGAAACAGTGTCCGTAGTGCGCGCCGAGGAGCTCGCCCGCGGCGGGCGCGTCGGGGTGCCGCACCGGGGCTATGGCGTCGGCAGGGGGCGTCAGAGCTGCAGAAGTACCACTCACAGCCGCAGACCTTACCCGCGCGTCCTATCAGTGCACGCATCGTGCCAAGCTTGACCCCATGGAGCTCTCGACGACGCCTTACGACGAACGACTCACCGCGCCGCGTTCGTGGTGGCTGATCACGTTCATGGTGGGGGTCGTGGGGGCCATCATCCTGCTGCCGTTCGGCACGTTGCCGCTGCTCGGCGGATTCGTCGGCGGCCTGCTCGTCGCGGCCGTGATCACCAGTGCGTACGGCTCCGCGCGGGTGCGCGTCGTGGCCGACTCGCTCGTCGCGGGCGACGCGAAAATCCCGCTGTCGGCCCTCGGCGAGGTGCACGTCCTGGACGCGGAGGAGGCCCGCGCGTGGCGCACCTACAAGGCCGATCCGCGCGCCTTCATGCTGCTGCGCAGCTACGTCCCGACCGCGGTGCGGGCGGAGATCACCGATCCCTCGGACCCCACGCCGTACGTGTACCTGTCGACGCGCGAGCCCGAAGCTCTGGCGAAGGCTCTGAGCCGCGCCTGACAGCGGGCCGCCCGCGGGCTCAGGCCCCGATCTCCAGGGCGTCCGGCGGGTCCTCCAGGGACGGCAGCTCGCTCAGCGCCTCCCAGGGCACCTGGTGCCGCCGCAGGTCCTGACGTACGCGGTCGGCGAGCTTCTTGGTGTCGCGCCGGTTCATGAACGCCCCCACCGCCGCGCCGATCATGAACGGCGTCAGGCTCGGCAGGTTCCGCACCATCCGCTTCATGATCTGCTGGCGCAGCTCGCGCTTCATCTGGCCGCCGAGCGCCGCGTTGATCGTCGTCGGCTTCGCCACGTCGATGCCGCGCTCTTCGGTCCACGAGGTCAGATAGGCGGTGCTGCGGTCCTTCAGATTCCCGGGCGGGCGCAGCCCGTAGACCTCGTGCAGCTCGGCGATGAGCTTCAGCTCGATCGCGGCCACACCGGTGATCTCCGTGGCCAGCTCGTACGGCATCGCGGGCGGTACGGGCAGCATCGCGGCGGCGCCGACTCCCGCGCCCACGGTGGACGTGGCGGCGGACGCGCCCGTGACCAGCTTGTCCGCGAGGCGCTCGGGGTCGAGGCCGGGGAACTGCTTGCGGAGGGTCGCCAGGTCCCGCACGGGAACCCGCGGCGCGCTCTCGATGATCCGGTCGGCGAGAAAGCCGATCGAGGCCTTGGCGGCAGCGCCGCCCTTGGCCAGCCCCGTTCTGGCTGTTCTGGCGCTTCTCGCGACGGCGCCGCCTCTGCGCGCACCGTCACTGCCGGCCGCCGGGGTCACCGGCAGGTCGCCCGTCGACTCAGGGGCGTCCGCCGATTCGAGCGAGGCTTCTTCTCCGGGGGCACCGGGCTCCGCACCGGGTGCTCCTGGGAAAGAGCCTCGCTCGTCGTCACGCACGGCCTCTGACGGGCCTTGAACCGCTCCGTCGGCCTTCTTGCCGTGGAAGCGGCGCTTCCAGGGCGGGGTCGAGCTGGTCATGCCCGACCCTTCCCTAGTCGCAGTCGCGGCAGATGGGCTGCCCGTTCTTCTCCCGCGCGAGCTGGCTGCGGTGGTGCACCAGGAAGCAGCTCATGCAGGTGAACTCGTCCTGCTGCTTGGGCAGGACACGGACGGCCAGCTCCTCGTTCGAGAGGTCGGCGCCCGGAAGCTCCAGGCCCTCCGCCGCCTCAAACTCGTCCACGTCGACGTTCGACGCCGACTTGTCGTTACGCCGCGACTTCAGTTCCTCAATGCTGTCTTCGTTGAGGTCGTCATCGGTCTTGCGTGGGGTGTCGTAATCCGTTGCCATGTCGCTCTCCCCCTCTGGGTGTCTGCGGTGTCTCAAGCGCCGTAACGCATGAGAGGCCGGACTTGTGCCCGACCTGAGGCGGAGATTTTGCCTCACATCAAGGTCTGTTACTCAATCGACACCCAACTGGACCCCTCACGAGTGATCGTCTTGGGTGGCGAACGGGACCGTACACGGTCCGATTGCCGCACTGCACGGGCGCCACCCCGTGTACTTCCCGTGATCAAGGCGCCCGAAAACCCGGACTTTCCCGGCTTTCACACGGCTTTTGCGATCACGGAGAGTGGACGGCCGAAAAAACGCCCATGTGATCGATCACACACGGAGATCCTCGGCGCAGGTCCGGAAAATTCAGCCAAAAGCGAACGTCCCCAGCGCGTCGGCGGAAGCATGTCAGATCCATGCGCGGGACGCACATCGAACCGGCCTAGATCGGCAGGGTGACCCGCATCACGAGCCCACCCCCCTCGCGCGGCTCCGCTGTGATGCGGCCGCCATGGGCGCGCGCGACGGACCGGGCGATGGAGAGCCCGAGGCCCACGCCCTTGTCACTGCCGGTGCGCTCGGTCCGCAGCCGCCTGAACGGTTCGAAGAGGTTGTCGATCTCGTACGCGGGGACCACCGGGCCCGTGTTCGCCACCACCAGGACCGCCTGGCCGTGCTGGGCCTCCGTGTCCACCTCCACCCAGCCCCCTTCGGGGATGTTGTAGCGGACGGCGTTCTGCACGAGGTTCAGGGCGATGCGCTCCAGGAGCACGCCGTTGCCCTGGATCACTGCTTCCCTGCACTCGCCGCGGATCTCGACGTTCTTCTCGTCGGCCTCGGCCCTGGCCTGGTCGATCGCCTGCGAGGCGACCTCCGCCAGGTCCACGGGCTTGCGCTCGACGATCTGGTTGTCGCTGCGGGCGAGCAGCAGCAGGCCCTCCACGAGCTGCTCACTGCGCTCGTTCGTGGCGAGCAGCGTCTTGCCGAGCTGCTGGAGCTCCACGGGCGCGCCCGGGTCGGAGAGGTGCACCTCCAGGAGGGTGCGGTTGATCGCGAGCGGTGTGCGCAGTTCGTGCGAGGCGTTGCCGACGAAGCGCTGCTGCGCCGTGAACGCGCGCTCCAGGCGGTCCAGCATCTCGTCGAAGGTGTCCGACAGCTCCTTGAGCTCGTCGTCGGGACCGTCGAGCTCGATGCGGCGCGTCAGGTCCGTGCCGGCGACCCGGCGCGCGGTGCGCGTGATCCGGCCGAGCGGGGACAGCACGCGGCCCGCCATGGCGTAGCCGAAGGCGAAGGCGATGACGGCGAGCCCCATCAGGGCCATCAGGGAGCGGCTGAGCAGCACGTCGAGGGCGTGCTGGCGCTGCTTGTTGACGCAGGCGTTCATCAAGTCGTTCAGCTCGCTCGCCGAGATGTTCCCCGGCGGGAAGTTGCAGCTGGTGCTGATGACGTGCCCGTCGGTGACCTTGAACGGCAGGTCGCTGCCCACGTCGAGGGCCTGCGCGGCCAGCAGGTAGATGATCGAGAGCAGCAGGATGCCCGCGATCAGGAACATGCCGCCGTACAGCAGCGTGAGCCTTATCCGGATGGTCGGGCGGAGCCAGGGGAAGGGCGGCTCGGCCTTCGTCCCGGGCTTCCATGTCGGTTTCGGCGGCGCCGGAGAGGGTGGCGCGGGTGCGGCGGCCATCGAGGGATCAGATCCGGTAGCCCGAGCCGGGCACAGTGACGATGACGGCGGGCTCGCCCAGCTTGCGGCGCAGGGTCATCACGGTGACCCGCACGACGTTGGTGAACGGGTCCGTGTTCTCGTCCCAGGCCTTCTCCAGGAGCTGCTCGGCCGAGACGACGGCACCCTCGCTGCGCAGCAGCACCTCGAGGACCGCGAACTCCTTGGGGGCGAGCTGGATCTCCTTGCCGTCCCGGAACACCTCGCGGCGGTTCGGGTCGAGCTTGATCCCGGCGCGCTCCAGTACGGGCGGCAGCGGCATGCTCGTACGCCGCCCGAGGGCCCGCACACGGGCCGTCAGCTCGCTGAACGCGAAGGGCTTGGGGAGGTAGTCGTCCGCCCCGATCTCCAGGCCCTCCACGCGGTCACTGACGTCGCCCGAAGCGGTCAGCATGAGGATGCGGGTGGGCATGCCCAGCTCGACGAGCTTGCGGGCCACGTCGTCGCCGTGCACGAGCGGGAGGTCGCGGTCGAGAACGACCACGTCGTAGTCGTTGACGCCGATGCGCTCCAGGGCGGCCGCACCGTCGTACACGACGTCGACGGCCATGGCCTCCCGGCGGAGTCCGGTGGCCACCGCATCGGCGAGCAGTTGCTCGTCCTCGACGACGAGTACGCGCACGTCGCTTGTCCTTCCTCTGGTCGCCCACCTGCGCGTTTCTCGGGCGCGCGGGCAGGTTCGGGGTTTGCTGTGGTCACCATCCTGCCCCTTTCGGCCATAAACCGGCTGTAAGGCGGACCGGCGTCCCGGGGAATGCGGGATTTTCTGCGCGGGTTGAGGTTTCTGCGGAAGGGGCCTTGGGGAGGACGGCTGTACACCCGCGATCACGCTTTGTATGTGGCATGCCACGAGCCGCTGTCGAGACCGCACATCCGCCAGGGGCGACTCGGGACGTGATCGACCCTTCCCAGGGCACACCCCCGTGCCATCGACCCACGACCCAGGACGAGGGGGCGCAACCATGGACGCATTCACCGCAGGACTTCTGCAGCGCATTAGGGCGGCCGAGACCGACCTGTCGCGGGCGCGCGAGACCGGCGACGACTTCCTTGCCGAGGTCGAGCAGGGCGAGCTGGACGACCTCCGCCGCCTCGCCGCCGAGCATGGCGTGGAGGTTCACGCCTCGAGCGTCTGACGCACGCAGAAGGGCCCCGGCGCCTGGTTCGATCCAGGCGGGCGCCGGGGCCCTTTCGTGTGCGCTCTCTAGTCGTGCCAGGCGCCGAGTTCTTCCAGCCAGTTCTGAAGCGGCTCGAAGACACCGGGGGGCGCCGCGATCGTCAGCTCGGGCGAGAGCGGCTCCCCGGGACGGCCGCCGGTGCGGGCGCCCGCCTCGCGCGCGATGAGGTCGCCGGCCGCGAAGTCCCAGGGGTTCAGGCCGCGTTCGTAGTACGCGTCCATGCGGCCGAGCGCCACGTCGCAGAGGTCGATCGCGGCCGAGCCGCCGCGCCGGATGTCGCGCACGCGCGGCACCAGCTGCCCGAGGACCTCGGCCTGGCGGGCGCGGCGCGCCTCCAGGTAGCCGAAGCCGGTGCCGACGAGGGCCTGCTCAAGGGGCGGCGCCACGCGGGTGTGCGCGGGGCGGTCGTTCACGAAGGCGCCCCCGCCGAGGACGGCGCGGTAGGTCTCGGCGCGCATGGGGGCGGCGACGACGCCGACGATGGTCTCGCCGTCCTTGCGGGCCGCGATGGAGACGGACCAATCGGGGCGCCCGTACAGGTAGTTGACCGTGCCGTCGATGGGGTCGATCACCCACTGGACGCCGCTGGTGCCCTCGCTGGAGGCGCCCTCCTCGCCGAGCACCCCGTCGTCGGGGCGGCGCTCGGCCAGGTAGTCCGTAATCAGCTTCTCGGAGGCGATGTCCATCTCGGTGACGACGTCGACGGCGCTCGTCTTCGTGGCGGCGACGCCGAGGTCCTCGGGCCTGCCGTCGCGCAGGAAGACGCCGGCCCGGGCCGCCGCCTCCAGGGCGATCTCGAGCAGCTCCGCCTTCAGCGACGCGAGGTCGTCGGCGGTGTGGGCGGCCTCGGTGGCCTTGGGATCGGTCACGTGACTGTCCTTACGCGTACGGGCTGTCGGCGCCGGCGGCGGCCGGCTTCGGGGTGCGGGCGGGGCAGCAGCCCACGGGGCAGAGGTCGTGGCTCGCGCCGAGGGCGCCGAGCGCGCAAGGCGCGACGTCCGCTCCCCTCTCGGTGGCGGCCCGCTCCAGGGCCAGCTCCCGTACGGCGGCTGCGAAGCGCGGGTCGGCTCCCACGGTGGCGGAGCGGCGCACCGGAAGACCCAGCTCCGCCGCCTTCGCCTCGGCCTCGGTGTCGAGGTCGTAGAGGACCTCCATGTGGTCGGAGACGAAGCCGATGGGCGCCATGACGACGGCCGGGACGCCCGCCGCGTGGCGCTCCTCCAGGTGGTCGCAGATGTCGGGCTCGAGCCACGGGATGTGCGGGGCTCCGGAACGCGACTGGTAGACGAGCTGCCAGGGGTGGGCGACGCCGGTCTCCTCGCGCACCGCGTCGGCGATGAGCCGCGCGACCTCCAGGTGCTGCTTCACGTACGCGCCGCCCTCGCCGTGCTCCTCGGCCGGTCCGGAGGTGTCGGCCGCCGCGTTCGGAATGGAGTGCGTGGTGAAGGCGATGTGGGCGCCCGCGCGGACGTCCTCGGGGAGCTCGGCGAGGGACTTCAGGACGCCCTCGATCATGGGGCGCACGAAGCCGGGATGGTTGAAGTAGTGCCGCAACTTGTCGATCCGCGGCGGCTCCAGGCCCTCGGCCTCCAGCACGGCGAGCGACTCCGCCAGGTTCTCCCGGTACTGGCGGCAGCCCGAGTACGAGGCGTAGGCGCTGGTGGCGAGGACGAGGATGCGGCGGTGGCCGTCGGTGACCATCTCGCGCAGCGTGTCCGTCAGGTACGGCGCCCAGTTCCGGTTGCCCCAGTAGACCGGCAGTTCCAGGCCGTGGTCGGCGAAGTCCTTGCGCAGGGCGTCGAGCAAGGCCCTGTTCTGGTCGTTGATCGGGCTGACCCCGCCGAACAGGAAGTAGTGCTGCCCGACCTCTTTGAGCCGCTCCTTGGGGATGCCCCGGCCGCGCGTCACGTTCTCCAGGAACGGGACGACGTCGTCGGGGCCCTCCGGGCCGCCGAACGAGAGCAGCAGCAGGGCGTCGTAGGGGCGGGCATCGGGGCTGGCAGCGTGCGCTTCTGGCATGTCTTCGATCCTGCCACCCGGCACTGACAGGCGGGAAACCGCGTGTGCGCGGGTCGTGGCGCGCGTAAGCTGTATCAACCACTTTTATGCCTTACCGGAGTCGAGTTGCCCAGCCCCTACCGCGCCATCTTCGCCCCGCCCGGAACCAAGAGCTTCTCCGCGGCCGGGCTCCTGGGCCGGATGCCCCTGTCCATGATGGGCATCGGCATCGTCACGATGGTCTCCCAGCTGACCGGACGCTACGGACTGGCCGGCGCCCTGTCCGCGACGGTGGCGCTGTCCGCCGCGCTGATCGGTCCGCAGATCTCCCGGCTCGTCGACCGGCACGGGCAGCGCCGGGTGCTCCGGCCGGCCACGCTGATCTCGCTCGTCGCCGTCACCGGTCTCCTGCTGTGCGCGAAGTACGAGGCGCCGGACTGGACCCTCTTCGCGTGCGCGGCGCTCGTCGGCTGCGTCCCGAGCGTCGGCTCGATGATCCGGTCCCGGTGGGCGGCCCTCTACGGAGACGTCCCGCGCCAGCTGCACACCGCGTACTCCTTCGAGTCGGTGCTGGACGAGGTCTGCTTCGTCTTCGGGCCGATCATCTCGATCGGCCTGTCCACGGTGTGGTTCCCGGAGGCGGGGCCGCTCCTGGCGGGCTGCTTCCTCGCGGTCGGCGTCTTCTGGCTGACGTCGCAGCGGGCCACGGAACCGGTGCCGCACCCGCGTGAGCAGCACAGCCGCGGATCGGCGCTGCGCGCGGGCGGGTTGCAGGTTCTGGTGGCGACCTTCGTCGCGACGGGCGCGATCTTCGGCTCGATCGACGTCGTCACGGTTGCCTACGCCGAGGACCTCGGGCACAAGTCGATGGCCAGCGTGGTGCTCGCGGTCTACGCGGCCGGCTCCTGCATCGCGGGCGCCCTGTTCGGCCTGCTGCACTTCAAGGGGGCGCCCGCTCCCAGGTGGCTGGTGGGTGTCGTCACGATGGCCGTGAGTATGATCCCCCTCCAACTGGTCGGGAACCTGCCACTCCTGGCCGTGGCGCTCTTCGTCGCGGGCCTGTCCGTCGCACCGACGATGATCACGACGATGGCCCTCGTCGAGCAGCACGTACCTCGCGCGAAGCTGACCGAGGGCATGACCTGGGTGAGCACCGGACTCTCGGTCGGCGTCGCGCTCGGCTCCTCCGTGGCCGGCTGGGTGATCGACGCGGCCGGTGCGGAAGTCGGGTACGCGGTGCCGGGAGTCTCCGGCGCCGTCGCGGTCCTCGTCGGGCTCCTGGGCTACCGCCGGCTGAAGCGGCCGGTTCCGCAGCGGGGAGGAAGCACGGATGAGCAGGGCACAGCGGGGCACGCCGGGCACGCGGACGGGCAGCCGGAGGGGCAGCGAAGCCTGGCGTAACTGGGCGGGGAACGTCACCGCACGCCCCGCGCGCGAGGTGACGCCCGCCTCTGTCGAGGAGCTGACGGCAGCGGTGCGCGGCGCCGCGCAGGACGGCCTCAAGGTGAAGGCCGTCGGCTCAGGCCACTCCTTCACGGCGGCGGCCGCCACCGACGGGATGTTGATACGCCCGCAACTGTTGACCGGAATCCGCAGCATTGACCGGGCGAACGGGACCGTCACGGTCGAGGCCGGCACCCCGCTCAAGCGACTCAACATGGCCCTGGCCCGCGAGGGCCTGTCGCTCACGAACATGGGCGACATCATGGAGCAGACGGTCTCCGGCGCCACCAGCACGGGCACGCACGGCACGGGCCGCGACTCGGCGTCGATCGCCGCGCAGATCAAGGGCCTTGAGCTGGTCACCGCGAGCGGCGAACTGCTCACCTGCTCCGAGAAGGAGAACCCCGAGGTCTTCGCGGCCGCCCGCATCGGCCTCGGCGCCCTCGGCATCATCACGGCGATCACCTTCGCCGTGGAGCCGATCTTCCTGCTCTCCGCGCGCGAGGAGCCGATGAGCCTCGACCGGGTGCTCGCGGACTTCGAGGAGCTGCACGCGGAGAACGAGCACTTCGAGTTCTACTGGTTCCCGCACACGGGCAGCTGCAACACCAAGCGCAACAACCGCAGCGCGGGCCCGGAGGCCCCCGTCTCGAAGTTCAGCGGCTTCGTCGAGGACGAGCTGCTCTCCAACGGCCTGTTCCAGGTGGTCAATTCGATCGGCCGCGCCGTGCCCGCCACCATCCCGTCGATCGCCAAGGTCTCCAGCCGGGCACTGTCCTCCCGGACGTACACGGACATTCCCTACAAGGTCTTCACATCGCCGCGCCGCGTGCGGTTCGTGGAGATGGAGTACGCGGTTCCGCGCGCGGCCCTCGTGGACACCCTGCGCGCGTTGAAGTCCATGGTCGACCGCTCGCGCCTGCGGATCAGCTTCCCGGTCGAGGTCCGCACCGCCCCGGCCGACGACATCACGCTGTCCACGGCGTCCGACCGGGAGACCGCCTACGTAGCCGTGCACATGTACAAGGGGACGCCGTACCACCGGTACTTCACCGCGGCCGAGCAGATCCTCACCTCCCACGAGGGGCGTCCGCACTGGGGCAAGATGCACACCCGCGACGCGGAGTACTTCGCGCGCGTGTACCCGCGCTTCGGCGAGTTCACGGCGCTGCGCGACCGCCTGGACCCGGACCGCGTGTTCGGCAACGCCTATCTGCGGCGGGTCCTCGGCGACTGAACCGGCGACCCCCGAAGGGGCACGCATCGGGTCACTCCGACTGCGGCTGGACGTCCGAGCCCTGCGTGGGCGCGGTGGTCGGGTCGGTGGTGCTGCCACTGTCCGAACCGGAGTCCGAGCCGCTGTCGGAGCCGGAGTCCGAACCGGAGTCCGAGGACCCGCTGTCCGAACCCGAGTCCGAATCCGAGTCGGAGGACCCGCTGTCCGAACCGGAGTCCGAGCCCGTGCCGGAACCGTCGGTGGCCCCCGTCGACGGAGTGGAGCTCGGGTCCGGAGCGGTGGTGGCCGGGTCGTCGTTCTGCTGCGTACCGCTGTCCGAGCCGCTGCTGCTGCCGTCGGACGGCGCCTGCGTGGTGTCCGGAGTCGGGTCGCTGTCGGACGACGAGTTCCGCCCCTTGAAGGCGTCGCCGATGGTGGTGCCGCCACCGCCGCCACCGAAGGTGTGGCCCGACACCAGTTCGTACGTCGTGATGCCGCACATGGTGACGCCGAACACGAGGGCCGCGGCGATCAGCGGCCGCTTCCAGCTCTTGATGCGCGAACGGTGCACGGTGCCCTCGGTGAACTCGTCGTCGACGTCCGCGCCGCCTTCGGCGAAGTCGCCCTCCGGGGCACGCAGCATCCGCGTGGCCTCGTCGACCGTCTCCGGCCTGATCAGCTGGGTCTTGTCGGGGTCGGCCGCGGCGGTCGCGCCCACGGCGCCCAGCAGCTGGGTCTTGTCGGTGTCCTCGTCGGGCAGCAGGTCGGCCACGGCGCCCGTGTCGAGGAGCTGGGTCCCGGCGGTGGCCGAGTCGGGGATCCGCTCCATGGCGGTGGCCTGCTCGATCGCGGAGACCTGCGGCAGCGCCGACGCCTCCTCGGCGTCCGCGGCCGGGGTCGCGCGTGTCCCCCAGGTCGTCGTGGTCGGCAACGCCGTCACGGCCGGCCGCGGCGCGGGCGGCTCGGAGCCCGTGACCATGGAACGCGTGGCGTCCATCGAGGAGTCCGAGCGGAACGTACGGGGCACGGGCGTGCCCTGCGCCGTCACCGGCACCTGCCGGGTCTTCGGCTTCACCACCCGGACGTCGCGTATCTGCTCACCGGTGCGCCTGAAGAAGTGCTGGAAGAGCGTGCCGCCGCAGGTGGCGAGGGCACTGACCACACCGGCGCCGAGGATCGTCCCGTAGACACCGAGGCCGGAGGCGAGCTTCGCGGCCACGACGGCTGCGACCGCGCTGCCCGCCACCTGCGGGACGCTCAGATCGAGCCGCTTCCCCTTGGGTGCTTCCTCCTCGTTCTCGGATATGTCCTCGGAGATCTCCGGCTTCTTGCCCATTGTTGGAACTTGCCTGCCTTTCTCGACAAAACCACCCATGCCCCATCGAAGCTCCCAAGAGTAAGCGAACTCCCTAGGACACAAGAGAAAGGACGTATCGGAGGAGGAATCAGTTCCGGTTCCGGAGATTTCGTGAAGCAGAACACGCGGCGCCCACACATCACCCGCAAGGTTCGGGAGCCCGCGGCCCCAACTCCCGCGCCCCGCCAGAACTTCGGCGGCGTGCCGATCCACGCAAGTGGCCCGAATGGAGTACTGTTGCGAGCCCTGGGTCCGGTCTCCCGCCAGGGTGCTCGGGTCCTGCCAGGACCGTGGGGAGGGGGTTCGCTGCACAGGGTGACGGAGTCCGTCACTTAGCGTTGCGAATAGGTAACCGTGCCATAACGGCGAACCAGGGCCCATGCCCGACACGCCGGGCAACTCGGCAAGGTTGTGGCAGGCTGCACCCGGGCAGGCCACACTCGACTAGCGGAAGCAGCGACGCACGTGACGTCGGCAGGCACCACCCGGGAGGTCCCCATGCCCGAACTGCGTGTCGTGGCCGTCTCTAACGACGGCACACGGCTGGTGCTGAAGGCTGCGGACAGCACGGAGTACACGCTGCCGATCGACGAGCGCCTCCGGGCCGCCGTACGTGGCGACCGTCCGCGCCTCGGCCAGATCGAGATCGAGGTGGAGAGCCACCTCCGCCCGCGCGACATTCAGGCGCGTATACGGGCCGGCGCGACCGCCGAGGAGGTCGCGCAGTTCGCCGGCATCCCGGTCGACCGGGTGCGCCGCTTCGAGGGCCCCGTGCTCGCGGAGCGCGCGTTCATGGCCGAGCGCGCCAGGAAGACCCCCGTGCGCCGCCCCGGTGAGAACGCGGGACCCCAGCTGGGCGAGGCGGTGCAGGAGCGCCTCCTGCTGCGCGGCGCCGACAAGGACACGGTCCAGTGGGACTCCTGGCGCCGGGACGACGGCACGTGGGAAGTCCTGCTCGTCTACCGGGTCGCGGGCGAACCGCACTCGGCGAGCTGGACGTACGACCCGCCCCGCAGGCTCGTCCAGGCCGTGGACGACGAGGCGCGCTCGCTGATCGGCGAGTCCGACGACATCGGCACGCCCGAACCCACGTTCCCGTTCGTGCCGCGCATCGCCCGGCTGCCCCGGGACCGCCCCCTCGACCGGGCCCTGGACCGGCAGCTCGAGCGGCCCACGCCGCCCGCGGAGCCGGAGCCCGAGGAGACGGAGCTGCCGGCGATCGCCTCCTCGGCCCCGCCGGAGCGCGACTCGCTGACCAGCCTCCTGGAGGCCGTGCCGAGCTACCGCGGCGACCTCGCCGTGCCGGAGCGCCCCTCGGTGGCTCCTGAGCGTCCTTCGGTGGCACCCGAGCGTCCCGCCGTGGCTCCCGAGCCGCCGCAGGAGGAGCCGGAGGCCCCCGCGGCCGCCGAGGTGGAGGAGTCGGCGGCTCCCGCGGCCTCGGCCGGGGCCGGATCGGCGTACGCGGACATCCTGATGCCGCGCGCCGTCGCAGGTCACCGCGACCGCCTCACCGGCACCACCGACCGCCAGGCGGAGGCCGACGGGGTCCGCCCCGGCCGCCGTGCCGCCGTGCCGAGTTGGGACGAGATCGTCTTCGGCACGCGCCGCAAGAAGCAGGAGTAGCCCACCTCTTGTACGGGAATGGGGCCCGCGCCGTTCACTCGGCGCGGGCCCCTTTCGCGTACGGGAGGCTTGGGACGGCCTGCTACTGCGGGTCCGGCCCCGTGGCCACCGGGCGCGCCTCGTCGGCGGACCACTGGGACCAGGAACCGACGTACAGCCGGGCCTCGATGCCCGCCACGGCGAGCGCCAGGATCTCGTGCGCGGCCGAGACGCCCGAGCCGCAGTAGACGCCGACCTGGCCCGGATCGCCGTTCGCGCCAAGGGACTTGAAGCGGTCCGCGAGTTCGGCGGCCGGGCGGAAGCGGCCGTCGTCGCCGACGTTCTCCGTGGTCGGGGCGGACACCGCGCCCGGGATGTGGCCGCCGACGCGGTCGATGGGCTCCACGTCGCCGCGGTAGCGCTCGGCGGCCCGGGCGTCCAGGAGCAGGCCGGAGCGGGCCAGCTCCGCGGCGGCGTCCGCGTCGAGCAGTCCGGTGGCACCGGGTGCAGGCTCGAAGGTGCCCGGCTCCGGCGTCGGGGACTCGGTCTCCAGGGGGCCGTTCCAGGCGGCGAGTCCGCCGTCGAGGACTCGCACGGACGGGTGACCCGTCCAGCGCAAGAGCCACCAGGCGCGCGCGGCGGCCCAGCCCTGACCGCCGTCGTATACAACGACGTCTCGGTTGGCCGAGACGCCTGCGGCGCGCATCGCCGCGCCGAACCCGGACAGCTCGGGCAGTGGGTGCCTGCCCTCGCCGGGTCCCGCGTGACCGGCGAGTTCCGTGTCGAGGTCGACATAGACCGCGCCCGGCACATGGCCCGCCGCGTACTCGGCACGACCGTCGAAGGCGGGCGCTCCCGCGGCCTTCGCGACGCTGAGCTGCCAGCGGACGTCGAGCAGTACGGGGGGCCGCTCGCCCGCCAACTCGCTCGCAAGTTCGGATGCGGAGATGATGGCATTCATGGGCCCATCCTTGCTCATGCTCTGGCCCGCGCGCTCCCGGTCGTATAGCGTGCTCGATCGACTACCGAGCGTCTATTGACCGGACATGGCAGGGTCGTGGCGCCGAAACGTATGCGAAACACCGTTTCGGGCACCCACAGCGGGGAGTCCGCTGGTTTCGGCGCGGCCGAAGAGCGTCGCGCGGCACCGAGTGCCACGATCGACACGGCGCCACTGACATGTGGGATCCCGAGCCGCGGGCCCCGAGGGTTCCGTTCCGAGGAGAGAGTGACGATGACCGAGGCAGCAGCCCGGCGCGTACCCGGCACCCCTTGCTGGGTGAGCCTGATGGTGCACGGCATGGCGGCGACCCAGGAGTTCTACGGGGCGCTGTTCGGCTGGGAGTTCAGGCCCGGCCCGCAGCAGCTCGGCCCGTATGTGCGGGCGCTCCTCGACGGCAAGGAGGTCGCCGGGATCGGCCAGCTGCCGCCCGACCGTCAGCTGCCGGTCGCCTGGACCCCCTACCTGGCCTCGGACGACGTGGACGCGACGGCCGAGACGGTGCGGCACTGCGGCGGCACGGTGGGCGTGGGCCCGCTGGACGCCGGGGAGGCCGGCCGGCTGGCGATCGGCTCCGACCCCTCGGGCGCGGTGTTCGGGATCTGGCAGGCCGCCGAGCACGCGGGCTCGGCGGTGACCGGGGTGCCGGGCGCGATGGCGTGGAACGAGCTGGTGACGCGGGAGACCGCGAGCGTCGCGAAGTTCTACCAGGCGGTCTTCGGATACACCGAAGAGGCCCTCGTCTCGGCCGACTTCGACTTCCTCACCCTGCACCTGGAGGGCCGTCCGGTCGCCTCCGTGCACGGCGCCGGTCATGCCCTGCCTCGCGACCAGGGCCCGCACTGGATGACGTACTTCAAGGTCGAGGACGTCGACGAGGCCGTGGAGCGGGTCGCCGACCTGGGCGGCCATGTGGTGTCTCCCGCCCGGGAGGGCTCGCAGGGGCGGGTGGCGACGGTGGCGGATCCGGAGGGGGCGGAGTTCTCGATGGTGGCGTCGCCGGCCACGTAGGGCGGCTGTCGGCGCCTGTGTTTCGGTCAGGCCGAGCCGACGCTCAGGCCGAGCCGACGGGCAGCACGTCCGGGGAGAGTGCCGCCGCGTGCGCCGTGGCGCTCGTCATGCGGCGCCGGTGATGGCGTCGGCACAGCACTTCGTAGCCGATCTCGTCCGGCATGTGGTTCACATCGCCGACGACGACCTGGGCGCCCTCGACGACCATCGCGCCGTTGACGGTGCGGGCGTTGTGCGTGGCGCGGGCGCCGCACCAGCACAGCGCCTCCACCTGCAACACCTCGACCCGGTCGGCGAGTTCGACCAGGCGCTGCGAGCCGGGGAACAGCTTGGAACGGAAGTCCGTGGTGATGCCGAAAGCGAAGACGTCGAGTTCCAGCTCGTCGACGACGCGGGCCAGCTGGTCGATCTGCCCGGGCGCCAGGAACTGCGCCTCGTCCGCGATCAGGTAGTCCACCCTGCCGCCGTGCGAGAGATGCTCGACCACGTACGCGTAGACATCCAGGTCGTCCGCGACCTCCACGGCGTCCGTGACCAGGCCGAGGCGGGAGGAGAGCTTGCCCTCCCCCGCCCGGTCGTCGCGGGTGAAGATGAGGCCCTGGAGGCCGCGCGCCGAGCGGTTGTGCTCGATCTGCAGAGCGAGGGTCGACTTCCCACAGTCCATCGTTCCGGAGAAGAACACCAGCTCGGGCATGGGGAGTTGAGCACCTTTCGCGATACGTGAGGGGTTGCCGAAGCGGCCGACGGGGCCGGAGGGGTCAGGACCGCACTTCCAGCAGGGGCACGAGCTGCTCCGCCGGGGTCATCGAGCCGTGGTTGCCGACCATCTGGGACTCCTTCGGCTCGTTCCGCGAGGCGATGAGGAGCACGTCGTCGCGGGCCGCGGCGATGACGTCGCCGAGCCGGTCGTACACACGTTGATCAACCTGTGGACCGAACCAGCCGGCCGCGATCGCCTCGTCGCGCGAGGCGATCCAGAACTGCTCGCCCAGCACCTCGCGCCACACCGTGAGCACATCGCTCGCCGCGCCGGGCACCGCGTACACATGGCGGGCTCGGCCCTCGCCGCCCAACAGGGCGACGCCCGCGCCCAGTTCCCAGTCCTCGTCGAAGTCGATGCGGGACTGCTCGTCGAAGGCGATGTCGACCATGCCGTGGTCGGCGGTGACGTACAGGGCGCTGCGCGGGGGCAGTTGCTCGGCGAGGCGCTGCGCGAGCCGGTCGACGTACATGAGCTGGCCGCGCCAGGCGTCGGAGTCGACGCCGAAGCGGTGCCCCTTGCCGTCGACCTCGCTGTAGTACGTGTAGACCAGCGAGCGGTCGCCCGCGGCCAGCTGCTCGGCGGCCAGGTCCATGCGGTCCTCGCCGGAGAGGCGCCCGTAGAACGTGCCGCCGCTGAGGGCGATCTTCGTGAGGGGCGTCGATTCGAAGTGCGGTGCGGACACCTGCGCCGTGCGCACGCCCGCCTCGTGGGCGCGCTGGAAGATCGTGGGGTACGGCTGCCAGGTCCGCGGCTTCGTCCACGGGTTCCAGCGGAGCTGGTTCATCAGCTCGCCGGTGTCCGGATTGCGCACGGTGTAGCCGGGCAGGCCGTGCGCGCCGGGGGGCAGTCCCGTGCCGACGGAGGCGAGGGAGGTCGCGGTGGTCGCCGGGTAGCCCGCGGTGATCGGGCGGCCGGTGCCGCCGCGCGAGGACGGTATGAGCGAGCTGAGGAACGGGGCCTCGTCCGGATGCGCCCGCAGCTGCTCCCAGCCCAGGCCGTCGATCAGGAACACGCAGGCGCGGTCGACCGGCCGCAGCTCGGGGATGCCGGCGGCGCAGCCGGGCACGCCCAGGTGGGCGCCGATGGTGGGCAGCAGATCGGCGAGGGATCCGGTGCCGTACGCCGGGACGGGAGCGGAGTGGACGGGCAGCGGCTCTACGTCGTCCCAGGCGGCCTGCGTCATCGACGGCCCGCGTCCGCGATGGCCTCGGAGAGGGACTGGGAGAAGGCAAGGGCCTGGCGCACGGTCTCCGGGCCGTCCCCGGCCTCGCTGACGCGCAGGCTCAGGTCGTCCGCAGTCGTGCTGCCCGTGTATCCGTGGTCCGCCTCGCAGTTGGGGTCGCCGCAGGTCGCGGGCTCCAGGTCGATGCGGGACACGGCGCCCCAGCCGATGGTGAGGACGACCTCGCGCGGCAGCGAGCCCGGGACGTACTTCTCCGGGTTGGCGACGACGCGGCTGAGCACGACCGACGAGATCCGGCCGATCTGCACGGACTCCGTGGACGTCGTCGCGTACGACGTCGGGGACGTGCTGTCGGCCGCCTGCTCGTCGGTGTGGCTGACGATGAAGCGGCTGTCGGTCAGGACCAGGACGGTGACATGACGACGGACCTCGTTCGCATCGAACGTGGTCTCCTGGTGCACCAGATACGACGAGATCGGCTCGCCGCCGACCGCGGCTTCCACCGCCTCGGCCACGAGAGCGGGGTAGTAGCCGCTGCGCTCGATCGCCGTGCGGAGCCCTTGGGTCGTCGTACTGGTCTTGGCCATGGGGTCCATCCTAAGGCCCGTAAAGAGACTGCCGGTGCCCCTGTGGATAACTCTCCGTGAGGGCTTCGTACGGTGTGGTCGCGAGGCGGTTCAGTAGGCGGCGGGCAGGGTGCGTGGGCCCGATTCGTCACGGCCGTCGCGGGCGGGCGGCGGCGCGAGCCGGACGGAGGCGCCGAGGACGGTCAGTCCGCGCTCCGCCACGACGACGGGTTCGAGGGCGACGCCGACGACCTCGGGGTGGTCGTCGACCAGGCGCGACACCCGCTGCAGCAGTTCCTCGAGCGCGGGCGTGTCCACGGGGGCGGCGCCGCGCCAGCCGAAGAGGATCGGGGACGTCTTGATGGACCGCACGACGGCCTGCGCGTCCTTGTCGGTCACCGGGATCAGCCGGTGCGCGGTGTCACCGAGCAGCTCGGACGCGGCTCCGGCGAGCCCGAAGGAGAGTACGGCGCCCGCGGCCGGGTCTATGACGGCGCGTACGACGGTGTCGACTCCGCGCGGCGCCATGGACTGCACGACCGGCCGCAGTTCGGCGGGCTTGCCTAGGCGCTGGGTCAGGTCGTCGTAGGCGCGCCGCAGCTCGCTCTCGCTGGACAGGTCCAGGCGTACGCCGCCGAGGTCGGGGCGGTGCCGCAGATGCGGGGCCGTCGTCTTCAGGGCCACCGGGTAGCCGAGCGCCCGCGCCGCCTGTGCGGCCTCATCCGGGCCCGGCGCGGGGAGCGTGCGGCGGACGTCGATGCCGTAGCGGGAGAGCAGCGCGCGGGCGTCCTCCGGGGCGAGGTCGGCTCCTCGCGGGTCGCCCTCCTTGGCGAGCAGTTCCGTGATGAGCTCCGCGGCCCCTTGTTCGTCGATGGCGTCGTACTCGGGCACCTTGCCGGGCGCTGCGGCGTCGCGTCGCCACTGGGCGTACTTGGACACCTGGGAGAGGGCGCGGACGGCGCGCTCGGCGGCCGGGTAGGCGGGGATGAGGCGCGGGGCGAGCTCGGCCTCCGCGGGGGGCGGCCCGTCATCGGAGGCCGTCTCGGGGGTGGTGCGCTGTGGTGGTGTGCCGGGCGCGTTGGGGCCCGTGCTGGCCGCGGCGGAGAGTGCCTCCGCGAGGCCACCCAGTTCGACGTGGACGACCAGCACCGGCTTCGTGGGTCCGGTGGCGGCGGCCGCGCTCAGGGCGGCGGCGAGTTCCGCGTCCTCCGAGGGGCCCTCCCCCACGGCGGGTATGGCGGTGACCACGACGGCGTCGGTCTTCTCGTCGGCCATGGCCTGCTCGAGGGCGGCCCGGAAGTCCGCGGCGGAGGCGGCCGTCGTCAGGTCGAGCGGCGGCTTGGGGCGCAGCCCTTCGGAGAGGCACACGTCGTACGTGAGGAGACCGAGCGACTCCGAGTTGCCGAGGATGGCGACGCGCGGCCCCTCGGGCAGCGGCTGGCGGGCCAACAGGAGTCCGGTGTCCACGAGTTCGGTGATCGTGTCGACCCGGATGACCCCGGCCTGGCGCAGCAGCGCGGAGACGGTGGCGTACGGGAGGCGGGTGGCGCGCACCGCGTGGCCCGTGGGCGCGATGCCGCTGTGCCGGGCGCCCTGGACGACCACCAGGGGCTTGGCGGCGGCGGTGCGGCGGGCGAGCCGGGTGAACTTGCGGGGGTTGCCGATCGATTCGAGGTACATGAGGGCGACGTCGGTGTCCGCGTCGTCGTACCAGTATTGAAGGACGTCGTTCCCCGAGACGTCCGCGCGGTTGCCCGCGGAGACGAACGTGGAGACCCCGCTGGCGCCGGTCACTCCCCCGCCCCTGCGGTGCAGTCGGGACAGGAGGGCGATGCCGATGGCGCCGGACTGGGCGAACAGGCCGATGCGCCCGGGGCGCGGCATCTCGGGGGCGAGCGAGGCGTTGAGCCGGACCTCCGGTGACGTGTTGACGACCCCGAAGGCGTTCGGCCCGACGATGCGCATCCCGTAGCTGCGGGCCTGGCGGACCAGGGCGCGCTGGCGCTCGCGGCCCTCCGCACCGCTCTCGGCATAGCCGGCGGAGACCACGACGAGGCCCTGTACGCCGCGCTCGCCGCACTCGGCGACGACCTCGGGGACGTCGGGCGCGGGCACGGCGACGACGGCCAGGTCGACGGGTTCGGCCGGGTCGATGTCGCGTACGGAGCGGTGGGCGGGGACGCCGTCGATCTCGGCGACGTCGTCCCCGAACGCCTGGTTCACCGCGTAGAGGCGCCCGGTGAAACCCGCGTCCTTCAGGTTGTCGAGGACGCTGCGGCCCACTCCTCCGGCCGCACGCCCCACGCCGATCACGGCGACGGAGCCGGGCGCGAGCAGACGCTGCACCGAGCGGGCCTCGGCGCGCTGCTCGCGCGCGTGCTGCACCGCGAGCGAGGCCTCGGTGGGCTCGATGTCGAACTCCAGGCGGACGACGCCGTCCTCGAAGCTGCGCTTCTGCGTGTATCCGGCGTCCCGGAACACCTTGATCATCTTGCTGTTGGCGGGCAGCACCTCGGCGGCGAAGCGGCGGATGCCGCGCTCGCGGGCGACGGCCGCGATGTGCTCCAGGAGCGCGGAGGCGACGCCGCGGCCCTGGTGGGCGTCCTGCACGAGGAAGGCGACCTCCGCCTCGTCGGCGGGCGCGGTCGCGGGCATGCCGTGCGCGTTGATCCTGTCGTAGCGCACCGTGGCGATGAACTCGCCGCCGATCGTGACCGCGAGGCCGACCCGGTCCACGTAGTCGTGATGGGTGAAGCGGTGCACGTCCTTGTCGGACAGGCGGGGGTAGGGCGCGAAGAAGCGGTAGTACTTCGACTCGTCCGAGACCTGCTCGTAGAAGCTGGTCAGGTGCTCGGCGTCGGCGGTCGTGATGGGCCTGATCCGCGCGGTGCCGCCGTCACGCAGCACGATGTCGGCCTCCCAGTGGGCGGGGTACGCATGCCGGTCCGACGGGGTCTCCATGCCGCAAGCGTAGGGCCGGGCACTGACATATGGCGGTCGGTCGTACGGGTCGCGGCCCGTGCGTGCGGAAGGCACCCTATGGAGGACCGAAGGGCCGTGCCGGTGAGGACCTGGGTCCGCGTCACGCACGCCTCCCGATATGGAACACTGGTCTAGACAACCGTGAGACACCTGAAGGGCAGCATCACATGGCTGAGCGCCGCGTCAACGTCGGCTGGGCCGAGGGCCTCCACGCCCGCCCCGCTTCCATCTTCGTCCGCGCTGCCACGGCCGCCGGCGTTCCCGTGACGATCGCCAAGGCCGACGGCAACCCCGTCAACGCCGCCTCCATGCTGGCCGTGCTCGGCCTGGGCGCGCAGGGCGGCGAGGAGATCGTGCTGGCCTCCGACGCCGAGGGTGCGGACGCCGCGCTCGACCGTCTGGCGAAGCTGGTCGCCGAGGGGCTCGAGGAGCTTCCCGAGACCGTCTGACACAAAGACGAAAAGCAGTACGTCTGAGCCGCGTGCCCCTCTTCGGGGCGCGCGGCTTTTTCGTTCACCATTGCGGCGCGAAATCGAGACTCGGAATCGCGACTCGAAATCGCGGCACGAACGGGTCGACGAAGAACAGGGAGAAGCGGGCAGCAATAGGCAGCGGGAATTCCCCGCACCTCGTTCGACCCATTCTCCGAATAGCGCACTTCTTTGTATACGGCGCCGTTGTTAAACCTGACGCCCCACCGTGTTGACTGCATGTTGCGAAGACCTCACACGCTCCCCCGCGCGGGGGACGCGCAGCCTGTGGGCGGCCGTCGCGCGCTCCGTGTGCAGGGCGGCCAGGGTCCGCGCACGCTCCGCGTCGCCCCGCGCCACGGCGTCGACGATGGCGCCGTGCTCGGCCCAGGACTCGGCCGGCCTGGCCGGGCTCTCCACCGCGTACATCCAGGCGATCTTGTGGCGGAGCTGGGTGAGCAGGGTGATCAGGCCCGGGCTGCCGGAGGCCTGGACGAGGGTCTCGTGAAACCAGTTGCCGAGGGAGCGCAGGTCCTCGCTCTGGCCCCGCCTGGAGCGCTCCTGACCCAGCCTGACCAGGCCGCGCAGGACCTTGAGGTGGGCCTCGGTGCGGCGCTGCGCGGCGCGGGCGGCGCCCATCGGTTCGAGCAGCATGCGGATCTCCAGGAGGTCGGCCGCCTCCCGCTCGGTGGGTTCGGCCACGCACGCGCCCGCGTGCCTGCGCGTGACGACGAACCCCTCCGCCTCCAGGGTGCGCAGCGCCTCCCTGACGGGCACGCGCGAGACCCCGTAGCGGCGCGCGAGCAGTTCCTCGGTGAGCCTGCCGCCGCGCTCGTAGACACCAGCGACGATGTCGTCGCGGATCGCTGTGCATACCGACTGCGCGGGAATGCGCATGACTCGACCTCCGCCTCAACGCCCGCGATACGCGGTCGATTGACGCCCGGTCAAGCACGAATGACGCGCGGCCGGAACGTTTACCAGGAGACTCTATTCCACCGGAGTTGAATTTCCGACGAGGGAACTGAATCCGGGGATATTTTTTGGACAGTGCAGACCCACGCACGCGAAAGCCCCGGCTCGGTGAGCCGGGGCTTTCGTGGAGTGCGCTGACGGGTCAGACGTTCACACCGTGCTGGCGCAGGTACGCGACGGGGTCGATGTCCGAGCCGTAGTCGGCGCCGGTGCGGGCCTCGAAGTGCAGGTGCGGGCCCGTGACGTTGCCGGTGGCTCCGGAGAGGCCGATCTGCTGGCCGGGGGTGACGTCCTGGCCGACGGAGACGCCGATCGAGGACATGTGACCGTACTGGGTGTACGTGCCGTCGTTCATCTTGATCACGACGTTGTTGCCGTACGAGCCGCCCCAGCCGGCCTCGACGACGGTGCCCATGCCGACGGCGTGCACCGAAGTGCCGCTGGAGGCGTGGAAGTCGATGCCGGTGTGGCTGCCGGAGGACCACAGGCCGCTGCCGGCCTGATAGGCGGTGGAGACGTACGAGCCGGCGATCGGCGACACGAAGCTGTTCAGGCGCTTGCGCTCGGCCTCACGGGCGGCGCGCTCCTTGGCCTCGCGCTCCTTCTCGGCCTTCTCCGCGGCGCGCTTCTTGGCCTCCGCCTCGGCCTTGCGCTTGGCCTCCTCGGCCTTCTTCTTGGCCTCGGCCTCGGCCTTCGCCTTGGCGGCGGCCTTCTGCTGCGCGGTGGCCTGCGCGTCAATCTGCTCGGCCAGGGAGTCGCCGATGGCGATGGCCTGCGTGAGGCCGTCGTGCGGGGCTATCGCGGTGTCGGCGGCGAGAGCGGGGGCGGCGAGACCGCCCACCACGCCCGTCGTGGTGATGGCGGCGACGCCCGCGACCTGAGCGGTGGTACGCGTCAGGCGGCTGGGACGGCGGTGCTTCCCGGTGGCACGGGTGAACCCCATGAAGTGGCTGGTCCTTTCCTTCCTTCTCGCCTACCGGGTTAGCTGACGGGTTCGGAGCAGGAAGGTCTCCTACGGGCCCCCTCCCCTCGCGGGAAGAGCGCCCGATTCACCCCAGGGACTTCGGTGGGTCCCCGGCTCCCCTGGCTCGCACCACGGGGACTCGGCGATGACTGTCCGGTGTCGCGGGCGCGACGTACGTCTGGCGGACAGCCGGAGGGAACGCTAAGCGGGGCGTCTTTGGATCGACAAACAGAACCCGGCTTTTGTAGTGCACGCCACAGGGCAGAGAGGCAACCTCTACATCAATTCGGACATTTGTGATCGTGTGGTGATTGGAGATGATCGTGACGGACGCCACGAAGCCCCGGCCGCCGATACCGGCGCCGGGGCTTCGTGGTGTGCCTCGGGAGAGGTGTGCCTCAGGAAGCGGACTCAGCCCGCGACCACCGTCACCTCGCCGATGCCGAGCGCCTTGACCGGCTCCTCGATCTGCGCGGCGTCGCCCACCAGGATCGTCACCAGCCGGTCCGCGGGGAACGCGCTCACGACGGCCGCCGTGGCCTCCACGGTGCCCGTGGCGGCCAGTTGGCGGTACACCTGCGCCTGGAAGTCGTCCGGCAGGTGCTGCTCGACCTGGTCGGCGAGGGTGCTCGCGACGGCCGCCGCGGTCTCGAACTTCAGCGGGGCCACGCCCACCAAGTTCTGTACGGCGGTGTCCCGTTCGGCATCCGTCAGGCCACCGGCCGCCAGCGTCCGCAGCACCTTCCACAGGTCGTCGAGCGCGGGACCGGTGTTCGGCGTGTCCACCGAGCCGCTGATGGCGAGCATCGCAGCGCCGCTGCCGTCGGGCGCGGAACGCAGCACCTGGGCGAAGGAGCGCACTCCGTAGGTGTAGCCCTTCTCCTCGCGCAGGACGCGGTCCAGGCGCGACGTGAGGGTGCCGCCCAGGCAGTACGTGCCGAGGACCTGCGCGGCCCACACACGGTCGTGCTTGTCCGGTCCCACCCGGCCGATGAGCAGCTGCGTCTGCACGGCGCCCGGGCGGTCCACGATGACCACGCGGCCGGTGTCGTCCGCGACGACCGGCGGCACGGGGCGGGGCTCGGCGGTGCCGCCCGTCCAGGCGCCGAGCGTGTCGGCGAGGAGGGCGTCCAGGTCGATGCCCGTCAGGTCGCCCACGACGACCGCCGTGGCGGTGGCGGGGCGTACGTGGCGGTCGTAGAAGGCGCGCACGGCCGCCGCGTCGATGGCCGAAACGGTCTCCTCGGTGCCCTGGCGCGGGCGCGACACGCGCGCGTCGGCCGGGAACAGCTGCTTGGAGAGCTCTTTGGCGGCGCGCCGGGCCGGGTTGGCGCTCTCGTGCGGGATCTCGTCCAGGCGGTTGCGGACGAGGCGCTCGATCTCGCTGTCGTCGAAGGCGGGGGCGCGCAGGGCGTCGGCCAGGAGGGCGAGGCCCTTGGAGAGGCGCGAGGCCGGCACTTCGAGGGAGGCACGGACGCCGGGGTGGTCGGCGTGCGCGTCCATCGTGGCGCCGCAGCGCTCCAGCTCGGCGGCGAACTCCTCGGCGGAGTGCTTGTCGGTGCCCTCGTTGAAGGCCCGCGCCATGATGGTCGAGACGCCGTCGAGGCCCTTCGGCTCGGCGTCGAGCGGCGCGTCCAGGTGCACCTCCACGGCGATCACCTGCTGACCGGGCCGGTGGCAGCGCAGCACCGTCAGACCGTTGGGCAGCGCGCCGCGCTCCGGGGCCGGGAACGCCCACGGCTTGGGCTCGCCCGCCTGCGGCCGGGGGTGGAAGTCCATGTTCGCGAGCTGCTCGGTCACTGGCCCGCCTCCTCGGTGATCTCGGCGGTCTCGGTGTCGGCGGGCGCGGTCGGCTCGTACACGAGGGACGCGCGGTTGTCGGGGCGCAGGCGCGCCTTGGCGATCTCCTGGACCTCCTCGGCGGTCACGTCCAGGACGCGCCCCACGGCGGTCAGGGCGAGCTGCGGGTCGCCGAACAGGACGGCGTAGCGGCACAGCTCGTCGGCGCGCCCCGAGACCGTGCCCAGGCGGTCCAGCCACTCGCGCTCCAACTGGGCCTGGGCGCGCTCCATTTCCTCGGGGCTCGGGCCCTCCTCGGCGAACCGGGCGAGCTCCTCGTCGACGGCGGCCTCGATGACCGGCACCTCGACGTCTCCGGAGGTCTTCACGTCCAGCCAGCCCAGCGAGGGCGCCCCTGCGAGGCGCAGCAGGCCGAAACCGGCCGCCACGGCGGTGCGGTCACGGCGTACGAGGCGGTTGTAGAGGCGCGAGGACTCGCCGCCGCCGAGGACGGTCAGGGCGAGGTCGGCGGCGTCGCACGCGCGCGTGCCGTCCTGCGGGAGCCGGTAGGCCGACATCAGGGCGCGCGCCGGGACCTCCTCCTCGACGACCTCGCGCTGCTGCTCGCCGATGACCTCCGGGAGCGCGCCGTCGCGCGGGGCGGGCTTGCCGTCGTGGCCGGGGATGGAGCCGAAGTACTTCTCGACCCAGGCCAGCGTCTGCTCGGGGTCGATGTCGCCGACGATCGACAGCACCGCATTGTTGGGCGCGTAGTAGGTGCGGAAGAAGTTCCGCGCGTCTTCGAGGGTGGCCGCGTCCAGGTCGGCCATGGAGCCGATCGGCGTGTGGTGGTACGGGTGCCCCTCGGGGTACATGAGGGCGGTCAGCTTCTCGAACGCCGTGCCGTAGGGCACGTTGTCGTAGCGCTGGCGGCGCTCGTTCTTCACGACGTCCCGCTGGTTCTCCATCGACTCGTCGTCGAGGGCCGTGAGCAGCGAGCCCATGCGGTCGGCCTCCAGCCAGAGCGCGAGCTCCAGCTGGTGGGCGGGCATGGTCTCGAAATAGTTGGTGCGCTCGAAGCTCGTCGTACCGTTGAGCGAGCCGCCCGCGCCCTGGACGAACTCGAAGTGTCCGTTGCCGTGCACTTGCTTCGAGCCCTGGAACATCAGGTGCTCGAAGAGGTGAGCCAGGCCCGTACGGCCCTTGACCTCATGGCGCGAGCCGACGTCGTACCAGAGGCAGACCGCCGCGACCGGGGTCAGGTGATCCTCGGAGAGCACCACGCGCAGGCCGTTGGCCAGCCGGTGCTCGGTCGCTGTCAGGCCGCCGGAGCCGGCCTCGGCGGTGGCCGTGTGACCCATGGGCATGTACGTCCCTTCGATCGCGGTGCAACGCGAATACGCGGTGAGCTCTGGACTGCGGCAGGTCCTGGAACACTGAACTGCTGCGAGTGCTGCCACTGTATGCAAGCGTGCTGGCACCTGGCGAAGTTCCCGCCGGGGCTACGCCGTGAGCGAGCAGGCGGCCCCCTCGGGGCCGCGCGACACCCGGTACTGAAGGGCCGCGAGCGGCGTTGTCAGTGCGGCGGTCCACAATGGTCCGCGACAGTTCCCGTTCATGTAACCGTTCTTGTAGGTGAAGGAGCCGCAGCCGCGATGGCCCGCCGCAGCACGAAGACCCCGCCGCCCGACGACTTCGAGGAGAAGATCCTCGACGTCGACGTGGTCGACGAAATGCAGGGCTCCTACCTGGAGTACGCGTACTCGGTCATCTACTCACGCGCCCTGCCCGACGCCCGCGACGGGATGAAGCCCGTCCACCGTCGGATCGTCTACCAGATGAACGAGATGGGCCTGCGCCCGGAGCGCGGCTTCGTGAAGTGCGCCCGCGTCGTCGGCGAGGTCATGGGTAAGTTGCACCCCCATGGCGACTCGTCGATCTACGACGCACTGGTGCGCCTCGCCCAGCCGTTCTCCATGCGCGTCCCGCTGGTGGACGGGCACGGGAACTTCGGCTCCCTGGGCAATGACGACCGCCCGGCCGCCATGCGTTACACCGAGTGCCGCCCGGACGCCGCCGCGTCCCTCATGACGGAGTCGATCGACGAGAACACCGTCGACTTCGTCGCGAACTACGACGGCCAGGAGCAGGAGCCGCTCGTCCTCCCGGCTGCGTACCCGAACCTGCTGGTGAACGGCGCGTCGGGCATCGCGGTCGGCATGGCGACGAACATGGCGCCGCACAACCTGGGTGAAGTGATCGCCGCCGCGCGGCACTTGATCAAGCACCCGGGCGCCGACCTCGACACGCTGATGAAGTACATCCCGGGGCCCGACCTGCCGACGGGCGGCCGCATCGTCGGCCTGTCCGGTATCAGGGACGCGTACGAGACCGGCCGCGGCACGTTCAAGATCCGCTCGACGGTCTCCGTGGAGAACGTGACGGCGCGCCGCAAGGGCCTCGTCGTCACCGAGCTGCCCTTCGCGGTCGGCCCCGAGAAGGTCATCTCGAAGATCAAGGAACTGGTCGGCTCCAAGAAGCTCCAGGGCATCGCCGACGTCAAGGACCTCACGGACCGCGAGCACGGCCTGCGCCTGGTCATCGAGATCAAGAACGGCTTCGTGCCGGAGGCCGTCCTGGAGCAGCTCTACAAGCTGACGGCCATGGAGGAGTCCTTCGGCATCAACAACGTGGCGCTGGTGGACGGCCAGCCGCTCACCCTCGGCCTCAAGGAACTCCTCGAGGTCTACCTGGACCACCGCTTCGACGTCGTGCGCCGCCGCAGCGAGTTCCGCCGCAGCAAGAAGCAGGACCGGCTCCACCTGGTGGAGGGCCTCCTCGTCGCCCTGGTGGACATCGACGAGGTCATCCGCATCATCCGCTCCAGCGACAACAGCGCACAGGCGAAGGAGCGCCTGATCGAGCGCTTCTCGCTGAGCGAGATCCAGACGCAGTACATCCTGGACACGCCGCTGCGCCGCCTCACCAAGTTCGACCGCATCGAGCTGGACGCGGAGCGCGACAAGCTCAACGGCGAGATCGACGAGCTGACCGGCATCCTCGATTCCGACTCCGAGCTGCGCAAGCTGGTCTCCTCCGAACTGGCCGCCGTGGCGAAGAAGTTCGGCGACGACCGGCGCACGGTGCTCCTGGAGTCGGCGGGCGCCCCGGTGTCGGCGGTGCCGCTCCAGGTCGCCGACGACCCGTGCCGCGTGCTGCTCTCCTCGACCGGGCTCCTCGCCCGCACGGCGAACGGCGATCCCTTCACCGAAGGTGAAGGCACCAAGCGCACGAAGCACGACGTGATCGTCTCCTCGGTGCCCGCGACGGCGCGCGGCGAGATCGGCGTCGTCACGTCCGAGGGCCGCCTGCTCCGCCTGAACGTGGTCGACCTGCCACAGCTCCCGGACTCGGCCGCCGCGCCGAACCTCTCCGGAGGCGCCCCGGTCGCCGAGTTCCTCTCCTCCCTGGAGGCGGACGAGTCGGTCGTGTGCCTCATGACCCTGGACGAGTCCTCACCGGGCCTGGCGATCGGCACCGAACAGGGCATCGTGAAGCGCGTGGTGCCCGACTATCCGTCCCACAAGGAGGAGCTGGAGGTCATCACCCTCAAGGACGGTGACCGCATCGTCGGCGCGGCCGAGCTGCGCACCGGCGAGGAGGATCTGGTCTTCATCACGGACGACGCACAGCTGCTGCGCTTCCAGGCCTCCATCGTGCGCCCGCAGGGCCGGGCGGCGGGCGGCATGTCCGGCGTGAAGCTCGCGACGGGCGCGAAGGTCATCTCGTTCACCGCGGTCGACCCGGCGGTCGACGCGGTCGTGTTCACCGTGGCCGGCTCGCGAGGCACGCTGGACGACTCGGTGCAGACGACGGCCAAGCTCACGCCGTTCGACCAGTATCCGAGGAAGGGGCGTGCCACGGGCGGCGTCCGCTGCCAGCGCTTCCTGAAGGGCGAGGACTGCCTGAGCCTGGCCTGGGCGGGCCCGGCACCCGCGCGTGCGGCACAGAAGAACGGCACACCGGCCGAGCTGCCCGAGATGGACCCGCGCCGCGACGGTTCGGGCGTGTCGCTGCCGAAGACGGTGGCGTCGACGGCGGGACCGGTCTAGAGCACGTAGTCCGCGACTTCCTCCGCTTCGCCCTTGTCCTGGACGTAGCGGAGGACGCCCCACATGCCCTGCTCGTCGGCGGCGTGTGGGGCGTCGCTGTCTGCGCCACTGTCGGCGCCACTTTCTGCGTCGCTCTTCGCGGCGTCGAGCTGCTCACGGAGGGCGGTCGTGTCGATGCCGGACCCGATCAGGACGAGCTGGGTGAGACGCTCCTCGCCGCTCTGCCACGGCTCCGGGTAGAACCTCAGGAAGCGCCCCACAGCGTGCACGACGTACTGGTTGCCCGGGTCGCCCGCGCCGAAGTCGACATGTCCCTTGATGCGGTAGAGCCCCTCGGGCCTGCTGTCGAGGAACGCGATCAGCCGACGGGGATCCATGGGCACGTCGGAGGTGAACGCGACGCTGTCGTAGGCGGCGTGCAGATGCCCGTCGTGCGCCCCGGCACTGTCGCCCTCGTGCCGGTGCAGATCGTCGAATGACAGCTGCCCGATCCGCTCCTCGGTGGGGCGACAGTCGAAGAGCAGCGCCGGGTCGATGCGCCCGTACGACGCGGACACGACGGCGGCGCGGCCAGCCGCGGCCCGCACGACGCCCAGGACCCGCTCACGCTCGTCCGGGCCGACACGGTCACCCTTGTTCACCACGACGAGGTCCGCGATCCCCAGGTGCCGGTCCACCTCGGGGTGCTTCTCGCGGGTGGCGTCGAACTCGGCGGTGTCGACGACCTCGATCAACCCTCCGTACACGATGCGGGGGTTGTCACTGGCCAGCACCATGCGCACGAGTTCTTGAGGCTCCGCGATGCCGCTCGCCTCGATCACGATGACGTCAATGGCATGCACGTCATTGACGGGCCGGGTCAACTTGTCCAGATACACGTCGAGTTCACTGGCGTCGACGGCGCAGCACAGACACCCATTGCCGAGCGAGACCGTCGAGTCGCCCAGCTGTCCTGCGACCGCCATGGCGTCGATCTCGATCGACCCGAAGTCGTTGACGATCGCCCCGATCCGGGTGCCGCCGCTGCGATGCAACAGATGATTGAGCAATGTGGTCTTCCCCGACCCCAGGAAGCCGGCGAGGACGACGACGGGGATCTGCTGTGGGCTGGCCTTGCTCAACGCGACCTCTCTCACACCGGATCGCACGCCGCGGCGTGCGCGGCGGCGCACGCCGGTTCAGGGCCCGGCTCTCCTACGAACAATGAATGCCGACCCAGGATACGAGCGGGTGGAAAGGCTGCGAAGTGAACGATTGCTAACGGCGCCCGCTGGGCACACGTTGGACATGGCGCCGGTTTTCGCGAACTGAGCATCCACCCGTGCGCCTCCTCTCCGCCTCCCGCCGATCAGAGCCGCTCGGCACCCTGGGAGTCGGCAAGCGCGCCGCCCACCGCCGCCGGTTTCCGTCCCCGTCGCCCCGCATCCGACGACCGGCGCACGGTCGCCTGAATCGGGGGTTGACATGGCCACACAGAGTCAAGGGATATGCCGCACGGTAGTCGCCGCTGCCGTGGGCGGGCTCGCGGGTGGCACCGCGACACACCTATGGCATCGCTTCGGCCCTGACACGAAACGGGCCGCAAAGGAACGCCACCGCCTGGCCCGCGCACATCAACAGCGCATGCACTGGGAGTTGCTGAGCAAGGCGATCGATGATCCGGCCCTGGCGGTCGTGATCGACAACTACGGACTGGACCTCACCCCGCAGAAGCGGCGCCAGTACATGTACGCCAACCTCTGGTACATCAACGCCTTCCACAACTACGAATCGGGACTGCACGATCAGCGCGCACTGTTCGGCATCCTTCGGGAGCTGTTCCAGAGCCCGTACATGCGCGAGTACTGGGAGGCCACCCGCCCTCACCGCGCCTCCCTTGACCCCTCGTCCAGCGAGGCGGAGATCGGCCGCATGGCGGAGTCGCTGTTCCACGAGATCGAGGCCGCCGCGGACACGGAGGAGTGGTGGGTGGTGGGCGAACCGCCGTCGGACTGATGGATCCCAAAGCGGTGAGTTGCCCAGCAACTCCCCCTGGTGGGAGGTATCCTCACGCGTCATGAGGCGCGCTAAGCGACGTAACGCCTCATGAGGTGCACCCATGCAGCGGCGTAATGACGCGCCCCGAGAAGGAATCCGGTTCCCTTGAAGATCGTACGCCGCATCGGGGTGCCCCCGAGCGCACGCGGAAGCAGTTCCGGCGCCACCTGCCCCGATGTCTTCGAACTCAGCGATGGGAACTTCGCGGTGATCGGGACAGAAGCCACCGCGGACCTCAGACACGAGCTCCCCTCGGACGCCGGGGTCGCCGACTACGAGCGGATCGTCATCGTGAACCGGGAGACACTCGTGCGCGCCAAGGCAGACATCCCGGATTCCTGACGCACGCCCTCCGCCCGTTGGCCGACACCTTCCGGTCGTCGGCCAACGGGCCCACGTCAGGCAGGCCTTGGCACCGCCACCGGCGCCCCCACCCCCACATACCGCGCCGCCGGGCGGATGATCTTTGAGTCCTCCGACTGTTCGAGGATGTTGGCGCTCCAGCCGACGACCCTGGCCGCCGCGAACGTCGGCGTGAACATGGTGCGCGGCAGGCCGCACAGCTCCATGACCACGCCCGCGTAGAACTCCACGTTCGTGTGCAGCTCGCGCCCCGGCTTCAGCTCCGCGAGGATCGCCTCCACCTGGCGCTCCACCTGGACCGCGAATTCCACCAGCGGCCCGCCGAACCGCTCCGCGATGCCGCGCAGCATGCGCGACCGCGGATCCTCCGTGCGGTAGACGGGGTGGCCGAACCCCATGATCCGGTCCCCCGCGAGCACCCGCTCACGGATCCAGAAGTCGATACGGTCCGGCGTACCGATCGCGTCCAGGGTGTCGAGCGCCCGGCTCGGCGCCCCACCGTGCAGCGGACCGGACAGCGCCCCCACCGCCCCGACCAAGGACGCCACGACGTCGGCTCCGGTCGACGCGATGACCCGG
Source organism: Streptomyces sp. NPDC059897 (assembly GCF_042730865.1). Classification (NCBI taxonomy): domain Bacteria; kingdom Bacillati; phylum Actinomycetota; class Actinomycetes; order Kitasatosporales; family Streptomycetaceae; genus Streptomyces; species Streptomyces sp. NPDC059897. The sequence goes on from NZ_JBHWKQ010000030.1 coordinate 37,781, forward strand.
CCCGTGAACGTTGACGCATTGAATCCGTGGTCAATGGTCGAGATCAGGTATTGCTCGATGGCCCGCGCATGCGCGGGGTCCGGCTCCGACCCGGTCAACATGTACAGATAGTTGGCCGCATACGAGAGATCCTCGCGCGGCTCCACCGGCTCGAGCCCCTCACCGAGCCGATGCAGCGCGGTGAGCATCGTGGGGACCACGGCCGTCGCCGCGACGGCATCCGCACTCCGCTGGTCCCGCCCGATGTCGTACACGGGCCGGAAGCCACGGGACGCACCGAACAACGAGAGCGCCGTACGCAGCCCGGCGAGCGGCCCGGAGACCGCACCCGCCCGGGCGATCGCCGGCAGCGCTGCCCGCACGTCCTCCGGCAGCCCGCGCTGCCCGGCGGTCTCGCGCGCGAAGGCGGCCGACCGCCCGGCGTCGGGCAGTTCACCGTGGAGCATCAGGTGCCACACGTCCTCGAACCCCCGGGTCTCCGCGAGCTCGACGGCGGAGTACTGGCGGTAGTGGTAGAAGCCCTCACGCCCCCTGACGTCCCCGAGTTCGGTGTCGGTGACGACGACACCGGCGAGCCCTCGCGGTACATCGACGGTCGTGGCAGACGTGGTCCCGTTCATCGGCATGTTTCCTCCCTGGACTTGATTCGACTGTCCATGCTTGACTCAATAACTGTCAATATTGATTGAATCAATGCAACGAGATCCGGATACGGTGACGCGCATGAGGGATCAAGAACCTGCGCCGACGCAGCAGGCCCGCCGCCTGACCACCAAGGAGACCGCCGAGCTGCTCGGCGTGAAGCCCGAGACGGTCTACGCGTACGTGAGCCGCGGCCAGCTCACCAGCAGGCGCGGGGAGAGCACACGCGGCAGCACCTTCGACGCCGCCGAGGTCGAGGCCCTCGCCCGCCGCAACAGGCGGGAGACCACGACCGGTTCGGGCACCGGCGAGCTGTCGGTACGCACGCGGCTCACCCTCATCGACGACGACCGGTACTTCTTCCGGGGGGTCGACGCGGTACGGCTCGCGACCCATCACTCGTACGAGGAGGTCGCGGAGTGGCTGTGGACGGGCAGGCTGCGCCCCGGAATCCGATTCGCCCCACCCAAGGAGTCGCTCGCCGCGGCCCGCAAGGCCATGGCCGGACTGCCCGAACTCAGCAGCCCCATCGACCGGTTGCGGGTGGCGGCCGTCGCCGCCGCGACGGCGGACCCGCTGCGCTACGACCTGTCCGAGGACTCCGTGCTCGGCGCCGCCCGCTCCCTCATCCCCACCCTCGCGGCGGCGCTGCCCCTCGTACAGCCGACGTACGTGGACGGCCCGCCGATCGCCCAGCGGCTGTGGGGGCGGCTGACCTACCGGGAGCCCGACGAGGCGTCACTGCGCGTCCTGGACATGGCCCTTGCCCTGCTGGTCGATCACGACCTGGCGGCCTCGACGCTCGCCGTGCGCGTCGCGGCGTCCGCGCGGGCGCACACCTACGCGGCCGTCTCGGCGGGCCTGGGCGTCCTGGAGGGGCCGCTGCACGGAGCGGCGAGCGGGATGGCCCACCGGATGCTCATCGACGTCCTCGACCGGGGCAACGCAGGATCCGTGGTCGCCGACGAACTGCGTTCGGGCCGCCGTGTGCCCGGGCTCGGCCACCGTCTCTACCAGGGTGAGGACCCGCGCGCGCAGGCGCTGTTCGGGGCGCTCGAGGAGCTGCCCAAGGCACAACCCGCCCTGATGGCCGCCCGCGACGTCGTGGCGACCACCGCGCGCCACACGGACCTGCACGCCAACGTGGACCTGGCGCTCGCCGTCTTCACCGCCTCGTTCGGGATGCCGGCGGAGGCAGGCGAGACGATCTTCGCCGTCGCGCGCACGGCGGGCTGGATCGCGCACGCCCTGGAGGAGTACGGAGAACGCCCTCTCCGTATGCGGCCGACGGGACACTACGTAGGTCTGCGCCCGCCGCAGCCCCTGCCATCGGCGCCATCGGCTTCCGCGGCGGAGTGACCGGTCGGGCGGGTTAGGGTCGCCGCTGTGAACACGTGCACGACCGCCTCGCGGGAACTTGAGGAACCTCTGGCCGGGACCGCGGCCACCGCACGCACCTGGCTGCTGATCGAACAGCCGGGGCCGTGGGGCGCGAAGGCCCTGGTCTCCAGCCATCTCGATCCCGAGGTGGGCCGCGCTCTGGAGGCGGCGGCCGACGGCACCGGCGTGCGCGTCGCCCTCATCCGCCGTCCGGGTCGGCACGCGGACCACCACGCCTCGCAGCGCCACCAGGTGTACGTGGCCCACACAGTCCCGGGAAAGACCTGGCTGCGCGGCACCACCGTCGCGGCTCCTGAAGAGCTGCTGCGGCTCGACTTCGCCGCCCTGGGAGCAGGTCGACACGGTAGCTTCGGCGCGCCCCACGAAGGCGGACCGCTCGCCTTCGTCTGCACGAACGGCAAACGCGACCGGTGCTGCGCGCTACTGGGACGCCCGCTGGCCTCCGAACTCGCCTCCTCCGAAGGAGAGGGCGCCTGGGAAGTCACACACCTGGGCGGCCACCGCTTCTCCCCCACTCTCCTTGTGCTGCCCTACGGCTACGCCTACGGAAGGTCATCAGCGGCCGACGTCAAGGAAACCCTTCAGGCGGTGCGCTCGGACCGGATCGTCCTCGATGGATGCCGTGGCAATTCCGCCTGGGACCGCCCGGGGCAGGCCGCCGAGCTCGCCGTGCGCCGGACGGCCGCCGAGTACCGTGCCGGTGTCCTGAGCGTCGTACACACTGCATCCGTGGATCGACCAACCGGTCCACCTGTTGATGCGCACGCGTACAACGCGTACTGGGACGTCACGGTGGACCACATGGACGGCCGCCGCTGGACGGTCGTGGTGGCCCGCGGCGCCTCGCTCCCGGCCCGTCCGGAGAGCTGCGGAGCCGCGCTCGGTTCCCCGGCGCGTATGGATGTCGTCGCCGTGCGTGAGGTTGCCGTCCAGCGCGGCTGACCTGGGCGCTCCGGGACGGGAACGCCGGGGAGATCCGTGCCACAAGGCCTTCGACCAGGGCCGACGGGCCCGTACCGTTCTGAGCCATGAGCTCGACTTCCCCTGCCCGTCGGCTGCGCTTCGGCCTCCCCAAGCGGGTGTTCGCCCAGGTACTGCTGATGCAGGTGGCGATCGCCGCGGGGGTGGCGGTGCTCGCCACGGGGCTGTTCCTCGCCCCGCTGAGCGACCAGCTCGACGACCAGGCGATGCGCCGGGCCCTGGCCATCGCGCAGACCACCGCCGCGGAGCCGCGGATCGCCGAGGAGCTGCGCTCCTCACGGCCGAGCCCGGACGGTCCCGTGCAGGCCGCGGCGGAGCGGATCCGGCGGGCCAGCGGCGCCGAGTACGTCGTGATCATGAACCGGGAAGGCGTTCGCTGGTCGCACACCGACCGCGGCCGGATCGGGCACGTCGTGTCGACGGACCCCAGCACGGCGCTGGGGGGCCGCGCGGTGATGGAGATCGACGAGGGGACGCTCGGCCGCTCCGCGCGCGGCAAAGTGCCGCTGAGGGCCGCTGACGGGGCCATCGTGGGAGCCGTCTCGGTCGGCATCGAGTACGACAGCGTCCGCGCGCGCCTCATCCACGCCATCCCGGGCCTGTTCGCGTACGCGGGAGGCGCCCTGGCCGTCGGGGCGCTCGCCGCGTATCTGATCTCGCGGCGGGTCCAGCGGCAGACCCGTGACCTGGCCTTCTCGGACATCTCGGCGCTCCTGGCCGAGCGCGAGGCGATGCTGCACGGCATTCGCGAGGGCGTCGTGGCCCTGGACCGCGGCGGACGGGTGCGCCTGCTCAACGACGAGGCGCAGCGGCTGCTCGGCGTGGATGCGCGGGTCATCGGGCAGCCCCTGGACGAGGCGCTCGGGGAGGGACGCACGACGGATGTGCTCGCCGGGAACGTCTCAGGGACCGACCTGCTGACCGTCCGTGGCCAGCGTGTCCTGGTCGCCAACCGGATGCCCACCGACGACGGCGGTGCGGTCGCCACCCTGCGCGACCGCACCGAACTGGAGCAGCTGGGCCGCGAACTCGACTCCACACACGGCCTGATCGACGCGCTGCGCGCTCAGGACCACGAACACGCGAACCGCATGCATACGTTGTTGGGCCTTTTGGAGCTGGAGATGTACGAGGAGGCCGTGGACTTCGTCGGCGAGGTGGCGGGGGCGCGCCGGGTGACCGCGGAGCAGATCACCGAGCGGATCGAGGACCCGCTGCTGTCGGCCCTGGTGGTCGGCAAGGCAACCGTGGCCGCGGAGCGCGGTGTCGCGTTCGGCATCTCCGAGGACACGTGGCTGCCGGACCGCCTGGTCGATCCGCGCGGCCTCGTGACCATCGTCGGCAATCTGGTGGACAACGCCCTGGACGCGGCCGCCGGTTCGGGGCAGCACGCGCGCGTGGAGGTGGATCTGCGGGCCGAAGGCCGTAGTGCCGTTCTACGGGTGCGCGATTCGGGACCGGGCGTCCCCGCCGACCAGCGGCAGACCGTCTTCGTGGAAGGCTGGTCCACCAAGGAGCCACCGGCACACGGCAAGCGCGGCATCGGGCTCGCCCTGGTGCGCAGGTTCGCCGAGCGACAGGGCGGCACGGCCGAGGTGACCGGCTCGCCCCTCGGGGGCGCCGAATTCGTCGTCGTCCTGCCCGAGGCCCTCACCGTGGACGTGCCGGACGTGACCGAGGTGGCCCGATGATCGACGTACTGGTCGTGGACGACGACACGCGCGTGGCCGACGTCAACGCCGCCTATGTGGCGAAGGTTCCCGGATTCCGTGTCGCGGCGACCGCCCACAACGCGGCGGAGGCCCTCGCCCGGATCGAGGAGCTCCATGTCGACCTGGTGCTGCTCGACCACTATCTGCCGGACCAGACGGGGCTCGCGCTGGCCCGGACGGTGCGCGAGCGCGGCCACCAGATCGACGTGATCATGGTGACCGCGGCGCGCGACGTGGGGACCGTGCAGGCCGCGATGCGCCACGGGGCGCTGCAGTACCTGGTCAAGCCGTTCTCGTTCGCGGGCCTGCGAGGCAAGTTGGAGGCGTACGCGACGCTGCGGCGCACCCTCGACGGCGGGGGTGAGGCGGAGCAGGCGGAGGTCGACCGGATCTTCGGCGCGCTCTCCGCCGGGCCCGCGCCCGAGCTGCCCAAGGGCCACTCGCCCACCACCGCTGAGCTGGTCCGCCGGGCGATGATGACCGCCGAAGGCCCGCTGTCGGCACAGGAACTGGCCGACGCCACCGGGCTCAGCCGGCAGACCGCCCAGCGCTACCTGAAGCTTCTGGAGCGCACCGGGCGGGTGCGGCTGAGCCTCAAGTACGGCGACACCGGTCGGCCCGAGCACCGCTACGAGTGGGCCGCCAGCCGCTGACTGCCGCCGCCTGGCCGCAGGGAGCGTGTCAGACCGCCCCCGCGCCCGTCAGCGCCCGTACTTCGGTCTCCGCGTGCTTGGCCTCGTCCGGCTCCTCGGGAGAGGTCACAGTGCCCAGCCAGCCCGCGAGGAAGCCGAGCGGAATCGAGACGAGCCCGGGGTTCTCCAGCGGGAAGTACTGGAAGTCCACACCCGGGAACAGCGATGCGGGGCTCCCGGAGACCACGGGGGACAGCACCACGAGCACCAGTGCGGGCACCAGGCCGCCGTACACCGACCACACGGCGCCCCGCGTGGTGAAGCCCCGCCAGAACAGGGAGTACAGCAGCACGGGAAGATTCGCCGACGCGGCGACCGCGAACGCGAGCCCGACCAGGAACGCGACGTTCAGGTCCCTCGCGAGCAGCCCCAGCCCGATCGCGAGCACGCCGACGCCGGCCGCGGCGACCCTCGCCACCGCGACCTCGCTCCACTGCTTGCCACCTGGCTTCCGGTCGGGGCCGCCCCTGCGGAGCGTGGCGTACAGGTCGTGCGCCACGGAGGCCGAGGAGGCCAGCGTGATCCCGGCGACGACGGCGAGGATCGTGGCGAAGGCGACCGCGGCCACGATCGCGAACAGCACCGTGCCCCCGGTGGAGTCGGCGCCACCGCCCAGGTCGAGGGCGAGCAGCGGAACCGCCGTGTTCCCCGCGGCATTCGAGCCCCGGACGGCCTCGGGACCCACGAGCGCCGCGGCGCCGAATCCGAGCACGATCGTCATCAGGTAGAAGCTGCCGATGAGCCCGATGGACCACACGACGGAGCGGCGCGCGGCCCGCGCGGTCGGCACGGTGTAGAAGCGCGACAGGATGTGCGGAAGGCCCGCCGTGCCGAGCACGAGCGCGAGGCCCAGGCTGATGAAGTCGAAGCGCGCGGTCCAGCTTCCGCCGTACTTCAGACCGGGCACGAGGAAGTCCGAGCCGTGCCCGCTGCGTGCGGCGGCGGTGCGCAGCAGCTGGTCGAAGTCACCGTGGAAGCGCGCCAGGACGAGCACCGTCAGGGCGATCGCCCCGCCCATGAGCAGGACGGCCTTCACGATCTGGATCCACGTGGTGGCCCGCATCCCTCCCATCGACACATAGACGACCATGAGCGCGCCCACGCCGACGACGGTCCAGGACTGCGCGGCGCCACTCGCCTCCCCGAGCAGCAGCGCGACCAGGCTTCCCGCACCCACCATCTGCGCCACCAGATACAGAACGGACACGGTCACCGAGGAAGTTCCCGCGGCGATCCGCACCGGCCGCTCCCGCATCCGGGCCGCGACGACGTCGGCGAGCGTGAACCGGCCGCAGTTGCGCACCAGTTCGGCCACGAGGAAGAGGACCACGAGCCAGGCCACGAGGAAGCCGACCGAGTAGAGCAGCCCGTCGTAGCCGAACAGCGCGATCAGCCCGGAGATGCCGAGGAAGGACGCGGCCGACATGTAGTCCCCCGCGATGGCGAATCCGTTCTCCATGGGCGAGAACAGCCGGCCGCCCGCGTAGAACTCCTCGGCCGAACCGTGCCGCTTGCGGCTCGCCCAGGTCGTGATGGCGAGCGTGACCGCCACGAACACGCTGAACAGGACCAGAGCCAGGGTCTGGTGCGCCCCGGTCACAGCCGACCGCCCTCGCCGCTCGCAGCGCCGTTCACGCGCGCGTGCCCGACGATGCCGCGCGTCATCTCCTGCGTGTCCCACCGCAGTTCGAGCGCCGCGCGATCACGCCGCAGCCGCGCATGACGCACGTACAGCCAGGTCAGCAGGAACGTACTGGCGAACTGCCCGAGGCCCGCGACCATCGCCACGTTCACGGCACCCGCGACCGGCTCGGCCATCAGGCCGGGCGCCGTCGTGGCGGTCACGACGTACGCGACGTACCAGACGAAGAAGAGCACGAACGCCGGGACGACGAACCGCCGGTAGCGCCTGCGCACCTCCTGGAACGCCGCGCTGCGCTGCACCTCCAGGTAGACCCCCGCCGCGCTCAGCTCGGACGGCACGGACTGGGCAGGCACGGCAGTCGAGGTCGCGCCCGGGCCGCGCCATTCACCCCATTCCGAGTCCGGCTCGTCGTACCAGGGATCGCCGCTGCCCCTCGTGGCAACGGCCCTGGGCGGTGCTGTCGCGCGCCCGTCGTGCTTGTCCACCGAACTCTCCTTGTCCGCGGCCCACTGCGGCCGCGGACCAAGGATGGACAGACCGGGAAGATCCCGGACGCTCTCCGCAGACCCTTCACCCCATTAGGTGATGGACAATCCGGGCAGTTTCGCGAGTCCGTGCTGATACGCGTAACGGACGGCCTGCACCTCGACGGAGGAGCAGAAGTGGATCATGCGGCCCCACCCGTGGGTGGAGCCGCATGCGGTGGACTGCTCGGCGGGGCGCGGTCTCCGCGCCCCCGCCCTCGTCGCTACATGTCGATGCGCGAGCGGTCGAGGGTCGACGCGGAGCTGCTGATGAACTCCTTGCGCGGCGCCACGTCGTTGCCCATCAGCAGGTCGAAGACGTGCTCCGCCGCCTCCAGCTCGCCGATGTTGATCCGGCGCAGCGTGCGGTGGCGCGGGTCCATCGTGGTCTCCGCGAGCTGGTCGGCGTCCATCTCGCCGAGACCCTTGTACCGCTGGATCGAGTCCTTGTACCGCACACCCTTGCGCTGGAGCTCGAGCAGCGTCTCGCGCAGCTCGCGGTCCGAGTACGTGTAGATGTACTTGTCCTGGCCCTTCTTGGGCTGGACCAGCTCGATGCGATGCAGGGGCGGCACGGCGGCGAAGACCCGGCCGGCCTCGATCATCGGCCGCATGTAGCGCTGGAACAGCGTCAGCAGCAGCGTACGGATGTGCGCGCCGTCGACGTCGGCGTCGACGAGCAGGATGATCTTCCCGTAGCGCGCCGCGTCGATGTCGAAGGTCCGGCCGGACCCGGCTCCTATGACCTGGATGATGGCGCCGCACTCGACGTTCTTCAGCATGTCCGTCACGGACGACTTCTGAACGTTGAGGATCTTGCCGCGGATCGGCAGCAGGGCCTGGAACTCGGAGTTCCGGGCGAGCTTGGCGGTGCCGAGCGCGGAGTCGCCCTCGACGATGAACAGCTCGCTGCGCTCCACGTCGTCGCTGCGGCAGTCCGCGAGCTTGGCGGGGAGCGACGAGGACTCCAGGGCCGTCTTACGGCGCTGCGCGTCCTTGTGCTGACGCGCGGCGATGCGCGTACGGGCCGCGGCGACGGCCTTCTCCATGACGGCACGGGCCTGCGCCTTGGCGTCGCGCTTGGTGGACGACAGGAACGCCTTGAGCTCCTTGGCCACGACGTTCGCGACGATCCTGTTGGCCGCCGAGGTACCGAGGACCTCCTTGGTCTGGCCCTCGAACTGCGGCTCCGCCAGACGCACCGTGACGACGGCCGTGAGGCCCTCCAGGGCGTCGTCCTTGACGACGTCGTCCTCGGCCACGCGCAGCACCTTCTGGGTGCGCAGCACCTCGTTCATCGTCTTCGTGAGCGAGCGCTCGAAGCCCGTCACGTGGGTGCCGCCCTTGGGCGTGGCGATGATGTTCACGAACGACTTGATCGTCGTGTCGTACCCGGTGCCCCAGCGCAGCGCGATGTCGACGCCGAGCTCACGCTGGACCTCGGTCGGCGTCATCTGCCCGTGCTCGTCGAGTACGGGGACGGTCTCCTTGAAGGTGCCCTGCCCGGTGAAGCGGAGGACGTCGCAGACCGGCTTGTCCTGCGCCAGGTAATCGCAGAACTCACTGATGCCTCCGTCGAAACGGAAGGATTCCTCACCCTTGCTGCCGCCCTCGCCGAGGCCGTACTCGTCGCGGACGACGATGGTGAGGCCCGGCACCAGGAACGCGGTCTGCCGTGCACGCTGGTGCAGCTCGCTCAGGGAGAGCTTGGCGTCCTTCAGGAAGATCTGGCGGTCCGCCCAGTAGCGGACCCGGGTGCCCCTGCGCGCCTTCGGGACCTTCTTGACCTTGCTCAGTCGCACCGAGGGGTCGAACGAAGCGTCAGGTCCGGCCTTGGCGAAGCCGCCGGGGACACCGCGCCGGAAGCTGATGGCGTGCGTGTGCCCGCCGAGGTCCACCTCGACGTCGAGACGCGCCGACAGCGCGTTCACCACGGACGCGCCCACGCCGTGCAGGCCGCCGGAGGCCGCGTAGGCGCCACCGCCGAACTTGCCGCCCGCGTGGAGCTTGGTCATGACGACCTCGACCCCGGAGAGGCCTGTCTTGGGCTCGACGTCCACGGGGATGCCGCGGCCGTTGTCCCGCACCTCTACGGATGCGTCGTCGTGAAGGATCACTTCGATGCGGTCGCAGTAGCCACCGAGGGCCTCGTCGACCGAGTTGTCGATGATCTCCCAGAGGCAGTGCATCAGGCCACGACTATCGGTCGAGCCGATGTACATGCCCGGACGCTTGCGTACGGCTTCGAGCCCCTCAAGGACGAGCAGGTGCCGCGCGGTGTAGTTGGAACCGTCCCGGTCTGCTCCGGTCAGCAGCGCTGTGGACGGCACGGACGTATCGGCGGTCACGCGGTTCGCTCCTCGCTGAATTTCAGATGGGGCCCTCACAAATGAAGGGCCGGCGTCGGTCGCCGTTCAGAGGGTACCGAGGCCTGGTAGAGCCTTTGTCACGCCACCCTCACCTCAGCCCAGACTAGTCCAGGATCGCATGTGTGTTCGATCCCTCGATGGGGTGACGCCCACATCACGTTCCCTTCCAGGCATGAACCATTTAGGCTCCGGGCACGTCCTCATGAACAAACCGGCAACCAGCCGGGGGAGGACCGACCTGACAGAACGCGCGAACCCGTAAGACGTTAGAGACGCAATACGGCACATTCGCCGCCACCCGGCGACAGACAGCCGGCCTCGAAGAAATTTTTCGAGGAAAAGCCGCGAGCGGGAACGTTTTCGGCCTGGTTGGATGTTGACCCTGGTACGACAGCTCGTCGAGCTAGAGAAGAGGCGACGTGACTACTGTTCTGACCCCCGCGACCCCCCTGACGGCCGCTGACCGCTGTGACCGTTGCGGCGCCCAGGCATATCTGCGCGTCGTCCTGATCAGCGGTGGTGAACTGCTCTTCTGCGCCCACCACGGTCGCAAGTTCGAGCCGGAACTCAAGAAGATCGCCGCTGAGATACAGGACGAGACGGAGCGGTTGACCGCTGCTCCGGCAAGCGCCGAGACCGAGGAACGCTGACGCCTCGCACACACGACGAGCCAGCTCCGGCATCAGGCCGGTGATCGGGCGGCTGCTCCTGACCACAGGAGCAGCCGCCCGTCCTCGTATCCGTGCGACGCGTCAGGCGTGCTGCTGCATGACCCGCAGCGCCTCCGAGGCGCGCGTGTAGACGCCGGGAGACCCCGCACGCCCGCACCCGTTCCCCCAGGACACGAGACCGACCAGCTTGCCCCCGGCGACCAGCGGGCCGCCGCTGTCGCCCTGGCAGGCGTCCCTGCCTCCGGCGGGCTCGCCCGCGCAGAGCATCGACGACGGCTTGTACGTCCCGGCCGTGCTGCCCGGCGGGTACGCCTTCCCGCACTCGGCGTCGGCGAGCACCTGCACCTGCGCGGCGTGCAACGTCCGCGCGTAGTCGCCCGCTCCCGTCGTGTCACCCCACCCGTAGACGGAGGCGTCCGTGCCGGCCTTGTATGCCGGGTCCCCCTTCCCGGCGATCGGGAGCACGTATCCCTCGGGCAGCCGTGTGTCGAGTGTGAGGACCGCCACATCACCGGCGTTCGTCCGGCCGTCGTACGCCGGGTTGATCCATTCGCTGCGCACCGACACCTCGGCACCGTTGGACGATTCGAGATCACCGCGGCCGACGATCGCCTTCAGGTCCCGCATCTGGTCGCGCGGCCCGCCGAGCACGTCCCCGCTCAGACAGTGCGCCGCGGTGAGCACCGTCGAACGTCCGACGACCACTCCCCCGCAGAACTGACCCGCGCGGGTACCTCCGAACCGGTCACGACTCGCGAGCGCCACCACCCAGGGGCTCTTGGCGGCGTCGACCTGATGACCTCCGACGATCCCCTCGTCGGCGGCCGCCGACTGGGGGGAGGCCAACGGCAGTACCGTCGCCGCGGCCAGCACGGCCAGTGGAGCGGTCAGCGCTCTCGCGAAAGGGCGTCGCATACGGTCTCCTCACTTTGGGTTGCAACGGCACACCCAGAGTCATTCAGGGGGACCCGCCACGCACCGCGAGGATCCGCTCACAAGCGCCCACGACGAAGGCCCGGCACTTGCCCGCGAACGGGAAGTGCCGGGCCTTCGTAGGGCCGTGCAGCGCCTGTGACTAGTCGAGGTAGTCGCGCAGGACCTGCGAGCGCGAGGGGTGGCGCAGCTTCGACATCGTCTTGGACTCGATCTGGCGGATGCGCTCACGCGTCACGCCGTAGACCTTGCCGATCTCGTCGAGGGTCTTCGGCTGACCGTCGGTGAGACCGAAGCGCATGGATACGACGCCCGCCTCGCGCTCGGACAGGGTGTCGAGCACGGAGTGCAGCTGCTCCTGGAGGAGCGTGAAGCTGACGGCGTCCGCCGGGACGACGGCCTCGGAGTCCTCGATGAGGTCACCGAACTCGCTGTCGCCGTCCTCACCCAGGGGGGTGTGGAGGGAGATCGGCTCGCGGCCGTACTTCTGGACCTCGATGACCTTCTCGGGGGTCATGTCGAGTTCCTTGGCCAGCTCCTCCGGGGTGGGCTCACGGCCCAGGTCCTGGAGCATCTGGCGCTGCACGCGCGCGAGCTTGTTGATGACCTCGACCATGTGCACCGGGATGCGGATGGTGCGGGCCTGGTCGGCCATGGCGCGGGTGATGGCCTGACGGATCCACCAGGTGGCGTACGTGGAGAACTTGTAGCCCTTGGTGTAGTCGAACTTCTCGACCGCGCGGATCAGACCGAGGTTGCCCTCCTGGATGAGGTCCAGGAAGAGCATGCCGCGGCCGGTGTAGCGCTTGGCCAGGGAGACCACCAGGCGGAGGTTGGCCTCCAGGAGGTGGTTCTTGGCGCGGCGGCCGTCCTCGGCGATGATCTCCAGCTCGCGCTTGAGCTTGGGGGCGAGCTTGTCGGCGTTGGCCAGCTTGTCCTCGGCGAACAGGCCGGCCTCGATGCGCTTGGCGAGCTCGACCTCCTGCTCGGCGTTGAGCAGCGGGACCTTGCCGATCTGCTTGAGGTAGTCCTTGACGGGGTCGGCGGTGGCACCGGCGGCGGCGACCTGCTGGGCCGGCGCGTCGTCCTCGTCGTCGTCGGACAGGACGAAGCCCTGTCCCTCCTTCTCCTCGGCAGGCTCACCCTCGCCGGCCTTGCCGGCGGCGGGGGCGGTCTCCTCGGTCGCCTCGTCCTCAAGAAGGTCGTCGTCCTTCTTGGCGGCGGTCTTCTTCGCGGCGGTCTTCTTGGCGACCGTCTTCTTGGCGGCGGCCTTCTTGGCCGGCGCCTTCTTCGCCACAGCCTTCTTGACCGGCTCCGTCTCCTCGTCGACGGCCTCGACGGCCGGCGGCTCGGGGGTGGTGCTGGCGGCGACCTTCTTGGCGGTGACCGTCTTGGCCGCGACGGTCTTGGTCGCCGTGCGCTTGACCGGACTCTTGGCTGCGACGCTGCTCTTTCGGGGACGCTTGGGCTCAGCGGCACTGACCATCAGCGTCACACCCTCTTCCTCGAGGATCTGGTTGAGGCTGCGCAGAACGTTCTTCCACTGAGTGGCCGGAATCTGGTCGGCTTCGAACGCACGGCGCACGTCGTCGCCGGCGATCTGGCCATCAGCCTTTCCCCGCTCAATGAGCGCCATGACAGAGACGGATTCGGCGATCTCCGGCGGGAGCGTACGGGATGTGCTGGCCGACACGAACAACCTCTCGGAACGTTGGAAAACGGCTTCCGGCCCCGTCCTGTGTGGACCGGAGCCGACGACCGCCGGCTTGGGGATGGGCCGACGGCGCGGGCAGGAGCCTGGGAGATGCACAGCGCCACAAGCGGCTGCTGTATTCCCTCCTCGGCTGTCACCTCTTAGGTCATCGCGCTACCCCGAGGAGCGTTACGCCCAATCTGCGTGGTCCGAGTCACACCGCGTTATCGGTCAAAGACTGACTGATACGGACAGAACAGGTCATGCGGTTGAACTCGTCCGGCAGACGGCGACCCCAGAAGAACGGATCCCCAGAGGAGAACGAACCTTCCGCCTACGCCTCGGGTCGCCGAATGGCGCCCTTCTACACATGCGCCGCTTCCACGTCGCACATGCGGCACCGTTCGGCGACCCACGGTTCGCCCTCCCCGCCCTGTCGCGCCCCTGGCGCGGTCAGTGCTCGCGGGGAGCGGGCACCACGCGCTCCACCTCGGGGTGGACGGTGAGCAGCTGACGCATGGCCGCCTCGGCGGCCCCGCCGTCACCCGCCGCGAGCGCGTCGACGATGCGCGCGTGGTGCGCGACGACCGTCTCGTTCGGGCGGTCGCAGCCGATGACCGGGCCACCGGAGACATGCAGCGCGGCGGACACGATGCCGGAGAGGTGCTCGAGCATCCTGTTGCCCGCGAGCTGGATGAGCAGGGAGTGGAATTCCGCGTCGGCGCGCGAGAACGTGATCGCGTCGCCCTGCCCCAGCGCGTGCCGCATGATCTCCACCATGTCGGCGAGGCGCTGCTGCACGTCCTCCCGGCCGTGCCCCGCGGCGAGCCGCGCGGCGAGGGGCTCGATCGTCCAGCGCAGTTCGCTCAGCTCGCGTCGCTGGTCGTCCCGCTGCGGCCCGAAGGCGCGCCATTCGATGATGTCCGGGTCCAGCAGGTTCCAGTCGCTGACCGGCCGCACGCGCGTGCCGACGTTCGGCCGGGCGCTGACCAGGCCCTTGGCCTCCAGCACGCGCAGGGACTCGCGGACGACGGTGCGGGACACCTCGAATCGCTGGCCGATCTCCTCGGGAACCAGCGGGCGGTCGGCGCCGAGGTCGCCGGAGACGATCATCTGCCCGAGCTGCTGGACGAGTTGGCCGTGCAGACCGCGCCCCCGGCTGCCCCCGGCACGTCGGCCCACCCGGCCGAGATCCGGGTCGGGGCTCTCCCAGGCGGGGCCGCCGACACGGTCGGCGGTCGACTCCACATAGGGGTAGCGGTCGAGTTCGCCCGGTCCTGCGAGGCCTGAGTCGGCGGAGCGGGCGGCGGTCATCATGGTGTGCGCAAGGGTACTCACGGAATCTGTTGTCGGCTCCGCCCCCAACTCCCTTGAGGTCTTTGGTGAAAAGCACACGAAAGGGTGATCTCCCTCCCCACTGCACTTGACGCCTTATCGGAAAGAAGTGGGCGCACCACAGGGAGTTGCGCTCAACGAGGTGTCGGAAGGCGTCGGGTGGTCGTCACCGCGCCCGAGTGCGCAGCGCTGTGAGCAGATATGCGCAGAGCAGGGCACTCAACGACAACATCAGCGCACCGCCCACCGGTTGAGTGATCATCCGCATTGCGGCAGCGGCGAACCGCTCGATCCCGAACGGCCAGTCCACCAGCGCAAGATCACGAAGCCGTCCGGGAAGTCCCGCCGCTGTTCGCACAGATGGTCCTTCCAAGGCCTTCTGTACGAGCGGCACGATGACGATCGGCACGGCCACCACGGCGGCAAGCCCCGCTGCCGTGGACCGGAAGAGACCGGCCGCGAGAACGCCCGCCCAGGCGCAACCGACCACCAGAGCGAGCCAACTCACGCTCAGGGAAAGCCAATCGGCGGGAACTTGCGTGAGCTCCGGTCCGTATACGAGGTGGAGCAGCGCGGCATCACCGACGACGGTGAGGACGCCCAGGAGCAGGGCGGCCGCCGCACCGACGAGCAGCTTCGCGGCGAGAAGTCCCAGGCGGCGGGGGACGGTTCCGCGATCGGCCGCGAGCGCGGGGTGGCGGAATTCCTCGCCGAAGGCGAAGGCGCCGAGCAGTCCGGCCCCCAGGGCGGCGGGCGGCAGCGGAAGGGCCTGCGGCCACGCGGCGACCAGACGTGGCTGCGGGGTGTGTCCGGACCGCGCGAGCAGCACGGAGAGGAGCGCGGAGACGGCGAGAACGAGTGCGCCGGTGACAGGGCCGGTGGCGATGCCGGTCGCGCGACGCAGTTCGTAGCGCACGGGGCGCAGCGGGCCGCGTGCGGTGCGCACGGTGATCGGCGGCGGCAGCGTCGGCAGCGCGACGGACGTCTCGCGCGCGGGTTCGCCCCCAGGTGCACGGCCGTTCGAAGCAGCTCGGTGCTGCGCCTCCGAGGGCGTCGACGGCTCGGCGAGCGGCACGAAGGTGCTGGTGGGGGAAAGGGAGTTGAGGGGCGCGGTGACCGCGGAGGCCTCGGCCGGGCCGTCGGTCCCGTCACCGGCTTGGGCATCGGCGCCCGTGTCGGCGCTCGCCACGGCGCCGCCGTTGCGGCCGTTGCCGCCGTTGCCGCTGGCCGGCCTGTCGTCGGTGATGGGGGTCGCGGCCGCCGAAGGGCCCGCGTCGCCGATCTCGTCGGCGAGCTGATGCACGAGGATGCCGTGCCGGAACGCGATGTCCCCCACGTCCGCGCAGGTACTCCCGTACACCGACAGCCGGCTGCCGTCCTCCGTGATCACTTCGACGGAGCGCTTCGACGTGCGCGCCTCCTTCGCCAGAAGGACGCCGAACCTCGCGGCGTGCGGGCTGCGGACCGCGACCCGGGGCCGCAGCCGGGTACGGGCGAAGTCGGCGACATCCTGATCCGCCACCACCTTGCCCGCGTCGAGCGTGACGACGTGGTCGGCGACCCGGGCCGCCTCCTTGGCGTCCTCCGTGGTGAAGAGAACCGTGCCACCGAGCTCCGCATACGCCCTCAGGGTGCCGTGCAGCCACCTGCCCTCCCGGGTGGAGAGGCCCGCCGCGGGGTCGTCGAGCACCAGCGTGTGCGGGTCGGCGAGCAGCGCGCAGGCCAGGCCGAGCCGTCGGTCCATGCCGCGTGACAGGGTGCCCAGGCGTTCCTCCCGCAGGCTCACCAGGCCCACCACCTCAAGCACTTCGTCCGCGCGGCGCACGGGTACGCCGGCCGCGGAGCAGAGCATGCGCAGGTGCCCCCGGACGGTTCTGGCCGGGTGACCGGGCACGTCACCGAGCAGTACGCCCACTTCCCGCGAGGGATGGGCGATGCGGTGCAGCGGGCGGCCTCTGAAGTAGGTGACGCCACGGCCTTGTTGGAGTTCGAGCATCAGGCGTACGGCGGTGGTCTTGCCCGACCGTCGTGCGCCGAGCAGGGCGGTAACACGGCCGGCACGCGCGTCGAAGGACACGTCGTCGACGGCGGGCGGGCTCCCCTTGCGTGCGTTACTCGTCAGTCCGGTGGCCTGGATCATCGCTTCTCTCGCAGGATGGGCGACCGCTCGGCGGCCGGGGTCCGCCCGCCGGCAGGGCGACGGGCAAACCCCTGAGGTACTTCAGCAAGATAACGCGATATTTAGCACTTTTCGGGCATCGTGCTCGCGTGAGTGCCCACGATTCCGGGCCTCGTACGGGTGTCGCCGTGACCCGGCGGGCACTATCCGCGCCGCGCGTGAGCCGCGTGAGCCGCGTGAGCCGCGTGAGCCGCGTGAGCCGCGTGAGCCGCGTGAGCCGCGTGAGCCGCGTGAGGCGCGCCTCCTCGTCGCCGGCGTCGAATCGATCAGGCTTCCGGTCGCAGCATCGGCGGGTTGAGGAGCGTGGCCCCACCGGCGCGGAAGAGCTGGGCCGGGCGACCGCCCTGGCGGGTGGTGGTACCGCCGGTCGGCACTAGGAAGCCCGGGGTGCCCGTCACCTTGCGGTGGAAATTGCGCGGGTCGAGCGCGACGCCCCATACGGCTTCGTAGACGCGGCGCAGCTCGCCGACGGTGAACTCGGGCGGGCAGAACGCCGTCGCGAGCGAGGAGTACTCGATCTTTGAGCGCGCCCGCTCCACTCCGTCCGCAAGGATCTGCGCGTGGTCGAAGGCCAACGGTGCGGCCTGCTCGTCCTCCCGCCCGTAGCCGCCGTGCTTCAGCAGCGCCTCCACCGGGGCCCACCGCGCGCTGTGCGCGTCGCCGCCGGGGCGCGGCGCGGGCAGGTCGGGGGCGAGCGCGAGATGGGCGACGCTGACCACACGCATCCGGGGATCCCGCTTCGGGTCGCCATAGGTGGCCAACTGCTCCAGGTGTGCGCCGTTGTCCTGCGCCGGTGCCATCGGGTCGTGGGCGCACAGCCCCGTCTCCTCGATCAGCTCGCGCGCGGCCGCCGCGGTCAGGTCCTCGTCGTCCCGCACAAACCCGCCGGGCAAGGCCCAACGCCCTTGAAACGGCGGCTCACCCCGCCGTACCGCCAGCGCACAGAGTGCATGACGGCGCACGGTCAGCACGACCAGATCGACGGTGACTGCGAAGGGCGGAAAGGCCGACGGGTCGTAGGGCGACATGGAACGATCATAGTCGTCTGCCTGACGATAAACACTCCCTTCGCTCTCCTGCTCCGCTCTGCGTCGGGCGATGCACAGTGGTCCTTGCCCGTCAGGGCCCATGCCCGTCACACGCCCAACTGCAGTTCGTCCGAGGCCTCCTCCACCATGGCGAGGCCGAGCCTGCTGACGCGTACGGAGAACGCCTGGCCGGCGACCCGCAGCCCGGTCAGCCCGACCTCCCCCAGTGGGGCGCCGCGCATGGGCGACAACGTCACCGTCCGCGCCGGTACGTCGGGCCGGATGCCCACGAGAGCGGCCAGGAGGTGCACTCCGGCCGCGGCCGCTACGGCAGCGGGTCTGCACGCGGCGGGGTGCGGCATCGGAACGCCGCCCCCGACCCGCTGCAGCCCCGCGTACATCTCGGGCAGCCTGCAGTCGAAGGCGTCGGCCGCGTCGAGGACGCCTCTCAGCAGTGACGCCGCCTCCTTCTCGTACCCGGCGGCTGACAGGCCCGCGACGGCGACAGCGGTTTCGTGCACCCGCACCGCCCCCGAGTGGTGTCCGAATGGGTTGTACGCCGCCTCCTTCACCCCCAGGCTCCTGAGCCCCCACCCGGAATCGAGCCCGGGCGCGCCGAAGAGCCTCGCGAGATGCTCGGTCTGCACCTTGTCCAGCAGGCCCGGCGCCCGCGTGCCCGCGCCGAGCAACCCGGTGTCCAGAAGGTGGGCGGCGCCGCTGCCCAGGTACGCCGACCTGCGCCCGTCCGCCGTGCGCGCCGCCGCCGGTCGGCCCCCGCCGCGGTCCTCGACCCAGAAGTCCTCCTGGAAACGCCTCCGCAGTTCCTCGGCCCACTGACGCAGTTCGCCGCCGCCTGGTCTGTCGATGGCGTCCAGCAGATCGGCACCGAGCAGAGCGGCCCGGTGCGCGTGCGCCTGGGTCTCGCATCGCTGAGGGCCACCCGGGCCGGGATCCGGGATGTACAAGCCGCCGCGGGCGGTGGTCCGCAGCCACTGCAGACAGCGCTCGGCGGCGGGCAGCAACTCCGCCACCTCGGGCTCCCCCAGGCCCCAGCGTCTGGCCTCGGCGAGCAGGACCGGGAACAGGAGAGTCGCCTCGACCCCTGTGCAACTGGACGGCAGTTGTACACCCGCCTGCCGCCGCGGACCGGGCAGTTTCCCGAACTCCGCTCCTGGCTGGCGCAGTTGCGTACGGGCGAGGGCTCGCAGCGTGCCGACGGCGAGCCCGGTCCCCAGCGGCAAGGCCATCCGGGCTGCCGCCAGCGCCTCGGCGGGGGCCGGACCGCAGCGCCACGGGGCGCCCGCGGCCGCACAGACGTCCGACGGGTGCGCTGGGTCCGCCACCAGGAGCGCCTGCAGGTCGGCGATGCATGCCCGCAGCAGCGGCCCCACACGAGGGTCGTCCCCCTGTGCCATGGCCGGGGCGAACGGCCGGGCCGCGGTGCGCCCCGCCGCTCTGCCTGCCCCCTCACCGATCACCCGTACCCGCAGCCGCACCGTGCGCCTGCCGCCCGGAGGAAGTTCCAGTTCCCAGCGCAGCAGCCCGGCGGATGCCAGAGCGTCCATCGGCGGTGGCGTCACCGTGACCAGGGCGGTCGGCCCTCCGCTCGTCGGCGACGACCAGCGCAGTCCGCAGTCATGGACCACGGCGGGCAGTTCGCGCCCGCCACTCCCGGCCGCCACAGAACCGAGGTCGGCGAGATCCGTGCCCAGAGCCACTTCGAACGGCAGCCGCAGCGTGCGCTGCGCAAAACTGTGCAACGTGATGTCCTCCGAGCCCTCCGCGTGCCGGATCCGCTCGACGACGACGTCCGGGTCGGGCCCGGCATCCGGGGCCGCCCGTAGGGTCGCCGTGAAGCAAACCCGGTCCGCGGAGATCATGCGCGCCTGCACGGCGGTCGGTTCACGCCCCGCCACTCGGATCTGACAGCGCGCCAGCACTCGTCTGCCCCGGTGGTAGAAGCCCTCAAGCCCTCGCCCCGTCAGCTGCCCCGCGCTCGAAGAGATCGCGAGGCCGGGCAGGGCGACACAGATCAACGCCTGGTGGACCGGGGCGAGTTCCGTGCTCCGCCGCAGGGCGCGGGCCAGCCCCGTCGAAGGCGCCTGGAGACTCGGGTGCCCCGGCGGCGTGCGTGGCCGTCCTTGCGCGGGCTCGGGTTCGGGCTCGGGCGGCGCGGCGTCAGGAACGGGATGCGGGGGCGACGTCCCAGCCACCTCACGAACCGCCAGGGGGTCGCGGAGCCCATCATCGTCGCGCACCGTAGGTGCGTACTGCGGCGAAGCGCTGGATGTCATCTTCGCTCCTCTTCCCAGGCGGCTACCGCACACCGGGGACCTGCCCTGCGTCTCGGCGGCACGGCCCGGTCGCCGCCACCGCTCACCGAGATGAACGGGGCGCGCCCACTCCAAGTAACGCCGCGAGGTCGCGAAGTAGCACCACAGGGTCTCGAAGTAACGCCACAGCGTCCCGGAGTAGCGCCACAGCGTCGCGCAGCGAGAGGGCGGATCCGCGAGCCGCCCCCTCCTCATCCGTCGCCCCTGCTCCGCTGTCGCCTGGGACGGCGGAGCTCCGTCGGCCGCCGCGGTGCACGCGTGCCCGCCCGTGCGGGACGCGTCCCGGCTCCGAGGCGCCGCTCGCCCCGCCGGCGCAGGGCGGCCTCCAGGCCCCGGGCGGCACGGGACACACCTGGATCGGCGCCTCCGGGGACGGCCACGGCGGAAGGTCGGGGCCCGTCGCCTCCGTCGGCAGTCGTGGAGGCGCCCCCGGCCACTCCGGCCGGTGTGTCCGGGTCCGGTTCCAGCTCCGAGTCCGGGTCCGCCCGCCTCGCCCGCAGGGAGCGCCGCACCGGCTCGGGGTCGAGCCCGTCGGCCCGTGCTTCGTTGAGCAAGCGGGCGAACACATAGCGCGGATCGGCGCCGAGAGCCATCTCCAGCGCCTGGTCCGCCTCGACGGTGTCGCCGAGCGACCAGGCCACCCATCCCACGAGTGCCAGCGGCGCCGCGGCATACTCCCCGTAAGGGCCGACGCACCGGCGCGCCAACGCCCTCCACAGGCGCAGGGCGTGGACGGCCTCCTCACCCTCCATCCACTCCGCGGCCCGGTCCCTGGTCACCCGGTCTTGCAGACCGAGAATCAGCGACGCGGCCTCGTCGTGCGCGAGCAACTCGTCGTCCTTGAGGTCGGCCGCGAGCGCGTCGTCCGCTCCCGGCGCGTCCGCGAGGCGTCGCATGACCAGACGGGCGAGATCCAGCGTCGTCGCCTCCACCTCGTCGCGGGGAGTACCGGCCAGGATCCTCGGCACGAGATCCATCGCCGCCGCGTCGAGGGCACGGGTCTGATCCGTGACGAGCCCTGCCGCCAAGGGGGCCAGGCGCGCCCTCATCCTTCCCAGGGACTCCCGTACTCGAATACCCGCGAAAGCCGCCGTGGCCGCCATCACCGAGGTGCCGTCGGTCGCGATGACATTGCCCTCGGCGGGGCAGCACTCAGCACGTGCGCAGCAATAGGACCAGTACCTGCCTTCCGAGAGGCACAGCGCCTCCGTGACCGGCACGTCGAGCGCGCCGCATTCGGTGCGCAGGAGTTGGGCCAGCGGCCTGAGCCGATGCATGATCCGCCGCCCCGCCTCGGGGCCGGGGGTCGGAGCGTCCTGGCAGAGGAACGCGACGACGCTGTCCGGGTGGCCGTCCCTGCGCTCGCACTCGCCGATCAGGCACTGGGCCATCTCTCGCGCCACGGCCTTCCAGTCCTCGGTGCGCTCGGGAATACCGAGGCGCACACGACCACCGAAACGCCCCTTGTGCAGGGCGACCAGGACGATGCTGTCGTCGGGCCGGAACCCGAGCAAGTACGGGAGCGCCTCGGCGAGTTCGCCTGCCGTGCGCAGAGTGATCTTTGCTTCGCCGGTCAGCCCGGCCGGTTCGCTGTGATTCGTCATGCGCCGACCATGCCGCGGATTGCGTGACTCCGGTTCGGCCTGTGGATAACCCTGATCAGGGACACGACAGGAGTTGTCCACAGTCGGCGGGCTCGTTCGCGTGATGTCAGTGCGATCGGGTTGCATGGGGGCATGAGCAACGAAGAGCTGCGGACAGCCGCCGATACCGTTCTCGCCCGCCTCGTCGGCGATCCGAGCGGCAAGGCGAGACTGCGCGAGGACCAGTGGCGCGCCATCGAGGCCCTGGTCGCCGACCATCGTCGGGCCCTCGTCGTGCAGCGCACCGGCTGGGGCAAGTCCGCGGTGTACTTCGTCGCGACCGCGCTGATCCGGCAGCGCGGCGGCGGGCCGACCGTGATCGTGTCCCCCCTGCTCGCGCTCATGCGCAACCAGGTGGAGGCCGCGGAGCGTGCGGGCATCCGCGCCCGCACCATCAACTCGTCGAACACCGAGGAGTGGGACGCCGTGCGGGCCGACGTCGCGGCCGGCGAGGTCGACGTCCTGCTGGTCAGCCCGGAGCGACTCAACAACCCGGACTTCCGGGACAACGTCCTGCCCCAACTCGCCGCGGCCACGGGCCTGCTCGTCGTCGACGAGGCGCACTGCATCTCGGACTGGGGGCACGACTTCCGCCCCGACTACCGCCGCCTGCGCACGATGCTGGCCGAGCTTCCGCAGGGCGTCCCCGTCCTGGCGACGACGGCTACGGCCAACGCACGCGTGACCGCGGACGTCGCCGATCAGCTCGGCACCGGATCCGGCTCGGACGCCCTGGTGCTGCGCGGCCCGCTCGACCGCGAGAGCCTCAGCCTCGGCGTCCTGCAACTGCCCGACGCCGCACACCGCCTGGCCTGGCTCGCGGACCATCTGGACGAGCTTCCGGGCTCCGGGATCATCTACACCCTCACCGTCGCCGCCGCGGAGGAGGTGACTGCCTATCTGCGCCAGTGCGGCCACACCGTGTCCTCGTACACGGGGAAGACGGAGAACGCCGATCGGCAGCAGGCCGAGGAGGATCTCCTGGCGAACCGCGTGAAGGCGCTGGTCGCCACGTCGGCACTTGGCATGGGCTTCGACAAGCCGGACCTCGGTTTCGTCATCCACCTGGGCTCCCCGTCCTCCCCGATCGCCTACTACCAGCAGGTGGGCCGTGCCGGGCGCGGAGTCGACCACGCGGAGGTGCTACTGCTCCCGGGCAAGGAGGACGAGGCGATCTGGCGCTACTTCGCCTCGCTCGCCTTCCCTCCGGAGGAGCAGGTGCGGCGCACGCTGGACGTGCTCGCACAGTCCGACAGGCCGCTCTCCCTGCCCGCGCTCGAACCGCTCGTGGAACTGCGCCGCTCACGCCTGGAGACGATGCTCAAGGTCCTCGACGTGGACGGCGCGGTGCACCGGGTGAAGGGCGGCTGGATCGCCACCGGGCAGTCCTGGGCCTACGACACCGAGCGCTACGCGTGGGTGGCCAAGCAGCGCGAGGCCGAGCAGCAGGCGATGCGGGACTACGCGACGACGAGCGGCTGCCGCATGGAGTTCCTGCGCCGCCAACTGGACGACGAAGAGGCAGTGCCATGCGGCCGCTGCGACAACTGCGCGAAGCCGCGGTTCTCCGACACCGTCTCCCCCGAAGCACTGAACTCGGCACGCGGTGAACTCGGGCGTCCCGGTGTCGAGGTCGAGCCCAGGAAGATGTGGCCCACAGGGCTCGCGGCCGTGGGTATCGACCTCAAGGGCCGCATCCCGGCGGCTGAGCAGGCCGGCTCCGGGCGGGCGCTCGGCCGCCTGTCGGACATCGGCTGGGGGAACCGGCTGCGCCCCATGTTCGCGCCGAAGGCCCCGGACGGGCCGGTGCCGGACGACGTGGCGGGAGCTGTTGTCGAGGTGCTCGCCGACTGGGCAAAGGGGCCGGGTGGCTGGGCGTCCGGTTCCGCCGATGCTTCGCCGCGCCCCGTGGGCGTGGTGACGATGGCGTCCCACACGCGCCCGCAGCTCATCCAGTCGTTGGGCGCGGGTATCGCGCAGGTCGGCCGCATGCCGCTGCTGGGCAGCGTCTCCTATGCGCCGGGCAGTGACACCGCCCACATTCCGCGCAGCAACAGCGCACAGCGCCTGCGCGCCCTCGACGGCACGTTGACGCTCCCGGCCGAGCTGTCCGAGGCGCTCGCGCGCGCGGGTGGCCCGGTCCTGCTCGTCGACGACTACACGGAGACCGGCTGGACGCTGGCGATGGCGGCCCGGCTGCTGCGCCGGGCCGGCGCCGAGGGGGTGTTGCCACTGGTCCTGGCTGTGCAGGGGTGAGAAACGCGTAGCGACCCAACCTGTGGGCAGGGATATTGGCGACGCATCGCCAGATACAGGAACGCGGTCCCAATTGCTCGTTGCCGTCTGCCACTGCGACGGGAAGAATTGGAGCCGCTCCCCGCGCGGCTCCCCGTGATCCGGTGGACGGTAGAGCTGTGTCGCGGTGCGCTCCCCAGTCCGCCCCCGCCCTCAGTGTGGGCGTCTAGCCGAAGGGAGGACCGTGGCCTTCGGATTCGCTCCGTCCTCGGCGGTATCGATGTCCGCGTCCTCGATGCGCACCGAGAGGTCCGCCGATTCCGTCAACCGACCGACAAGGCTGCTCGAACCCGCGGAGTGGGCGGCGGCCGGCATCCCTCTGCTGCGCAATCCGCGCGAGGTCGTCAGTGGGCTGCACTCCCGCCACCGGCCGATCCCACAGACCGTCGTCGTAGCCGTGCTCGACCCCGACGAGCGCCTGCGCGCCAGTGCCTCGTTCGTGCGCCGCGAGAGCACCACCGACGGCTGGACGTTCCGCAACGCGCTGCTGTCCCAGCTGCGCCGGGTGATCCCGCACGACCTGCGCCGCCGCACGCCGGTGCGCACCGCGGTGATGCTGTACTGCCGCGATGGGGACACCCGCTGGACGGAGGAGGACGGGGCCTGGATGTGGGGGCTGCGTGACGCGTGCACGCTGCACGGCCTGCGCTGCGGTGCGTACATCACGATGACGCGGGACGGCTGGCAGGTACTCGGAGAGGGCAGGGCAGGACGGCGCCCGAGCGTGGGTTCCGTGGCCGAGGCCCTGGGAGCCGGGGAGCCGTCGGCGCCGCGCACCGGCGGCGCCACGACGGAGGTGCTCCGCCGCGCAGCGGCGCGCTGAGCGGCACGGTGGCCGCCGCGCGCCCGCCTGCCGGACTCCCCTGCCACCGCTTAGCGGTGCGGGCAGCCGGCAAGCGGCGCGTCAGACCCCGGCGCCCAGAGCCGAGTTGATGCGCTCCGGGTCGCCGCACACGATGAGCAGCGCACCGGCCCGGCCGAGCGCGCTCGGCAGCGCCGCGGTGGCCATTTCGTCGGCTCCGCCGTTCACGGCGACGACAACCACCGGGCGGGACGCGGCGCGCCCCAGGGCGGAGGCGTCGGCGTAGAAGACGTCGTCGCGCGCGTCGTGCTGCGCCCAGTAGGAGTCCTCACCGAAGGACAACTCGTGGGCCGCCCACGGGTGCGGGTCACCGGTGGTGACCACCAGGACTTCGCCCGGCGCACGGCCCGAGTCGAGCAGCATGTCGAGGGCCTCCTCCGCGGCGTCCAGCGCGCCCTCGACCGAGGCCGGGATGAGCTGGATCTGCGGCTGGGAGGCCGAAGTCGGCGTAGCGGCAGGGGCGTTCGCCCCCGGCTTCGGGACGCCCGCCGACTCGCGCGGGGTTCGCTGCGCGGGCGGCATGGGCCTGGAGGGACCCGGACGTCCGGGTCGCGGTGGCGCCGCGGGACGCGGGCCGGGTACGGGACGGGGGGTCGACGCGGTACGGCCGCTTGCGGGCGTGGCGCGGGGACCCTGGGCACTCTCGGGAATCTGAGGCTCCTCGGGACTGAGAGGCATGAGCTGATATCTATCAAACGCAGGTGCGGATCGCGCCAATGGGTGGCACGTCAGTGCGAGCGTGGCGGTCAGAAGTCGAAGCCGAGCTGGCCCTCGATCTCCGGAACGCCGACGTCCGCCCAACTGCGGGCCTTCTTGAGGTGCCGCCACTGGGGCAGCGCATCAAGATACGCCCACGAAAGCCGGTGGTACGGGGTGGGCCCCCGTTCCTCCAACGCGGCGCGATGCACCGGCGACGGGTATCCGGCGTTCGCCGCAAACCCGAAGTCTGCATGGTCGATGCCCAGTTCGGCCATCATTTTGTCGCGGCGGACCTTGGCGATCACCGACGCCGCGGCAACGGCGATGCAGGAACGGTCCCCCTTGATCACCGTACGAACCTGCCAGGGAGCACCCAGGTAGTCGTGCTTCCCGTCGAGGATGACCGCGTCCGGCCGCATCGGCAGGCCCTCGAGGGCGCGCACGGCGGCGAGCCGGAGGGCTGCCGTCATCCCCAGCTCGTCGATCTCCTCGTGCGAGGCGTGCCCGAGGGCATGCCCGGACACCCAGCTCTCCAGCTCGACCGCGAGAGTCTCGCGGCGCTTGGGGCTGATCAGCTTGGAGTCGGTGAGGCCCTCCGGCGGTCGGCGCAGTCCGGTGACGGCGGCGCAGACGGTGACGGGACCGGCCCAGGCGCCGCGACCGACCTCGTCGACACCGGCAATGATCTTGGCACCGGTAGTGGCGCGCAGTGAGCGCTCGACGGTGTGGGTGGGTGCTTCGTACGGCATGGCGGCAAACAGCGTACGCCGCCCGGGTACCGTCGCGACACCCGGCTCACCCCAATGCGTCTACCGACGCAGCAACGGGATCATCACGTGGTCGATCATCTCCACCAGATCCGCCTCTTTCCATTCGCTTCCGCACACCTTCGAGCGGTACATCATCAGCGCCGGAATGACGTCACAGACGCTCGCCTCGTCGACGTCCGGGCGCACCTCACCGCGCTCGACGCCGCGACGCACGACCTTCTTGATCAGTTCGACACTGGGCTCGATGACCCCTTCGGTGATCACGCCATGGAAGCGCTCGGCCGTGATGGTGTCGCATTCGTGAAGAACGGAGCGCAGCGCGTAGCCGGGCCGTGAGTACATGGCCGCGCGCAACCGGCGACACAGCTCGAGCAGGTCCTCCCGCACACTTCCGCACTCGGGCGCCGAGTCCAGCGGGGGCAGTCCCGCCTGGAGCGCGTCGACGACGAGGTCCTCCTTGGAGGGCCAGCGCCGGTACACCGCGGCCTTCCCGGTCTGCGCGCCCGCGGCGACACCTTCCATCGTCAGGCCGTTCCAGCCGACCGTACTGAGCTGATCCAACGCGGCTTCCAGAATGGCCCGTTCCAGCACGGGGCCACGCCTGCGAAGCGCGGAGGCCGCCTGAGCGGGGGCGGCCGTCCGACGTGAACTAACCATCATCATCTCTCCGTTGAGCCGTCCGAGAGCGGTTCGGACGCGCGGCAGCGAGCTCGGCACACGCTCACGTGCGCCGATGGGGAGCCACCACCGAGCATCTCAGGCTTCACCCCTTCCTTTCGATGGGTCGACGGCAAGGTTCTGCCAGCTCACCCCAACTCCCTTAAAGAACGCTTGTGTTCACTATGGCGATGCCGCTACGATCCCGAACAGGGAACGTCACCGTTCTCTAATCTTGCCCATGGGGGATCGCTCGTGACACAGGATCAGGTCCAGGCACATCCGGCTCCGCCCAGCAAGCCCGGCGCCACCGCGCGCCGACCCCGACCCGGCATCGCGCTGACGGTGATCGCCGCATGCCAGCTGATGGTCGTGCTGGACGCCACCATCGTGAACATCGCCCTGCCCGACATCCAGACGGCACTGGGCTTCTCCACCAACAATCTGACCTGGGTGATCAACGCCTACGCGCTCACCTTCGGCGGACTGCTGCTCCTGGGCGGCCGGGCCGGCGACCTTCTCGGACGCCGCCGCATGTTCATCACCGGTATCGCCCTGTTCAGCCTCGCCTCGCTCTTGGGCGGATTCGCCCAGGAACCCTGGCAGTTGCTCGCGGCCCGCGCGCTTCAGGGCGTCGGCGGCGCGATCGCCTCGCCCACTTCGTTGGCCCTCATCGCCACCACGTTCCCCGAAGGGCCCGAGCGGAACCGGGCGTTCGGGGTCTTCGCCTCCGTCTCCGCAGGTGGAGGGGCCCTCGGGCTGCTCGCGGGAGGCATGCTCACCGACTGGCTGGACTGGCGCTGGGTACTGTTCGTCAACGTACCCATCGGCGTACTGATCGCCCTCCTCGCCCCGCGCTACATCAACGAGTCGCAGCGCCACCCCGGCCGGTTCGATCTGCCGGGAGCCCTCACCTCGACCCTCGGCATGGCCGCCCTCGTGTACGGATTCATCCGTGCCGCCTCCGAAGGCTGGAGCGACGGGCTGTCCATCGCGTCCTTTGGTGCGGCCACGGTCCTGCTGATCGCTTTCGTGGCCATCGAGAGGCGCACCAGCCAGCCGATCACGCCCCTCAAACTGTTCAGGGACCGCAACCGCTCCGGCACCTACGCAATGATGCTCAGCCTCGCCGCGGCGATGTTCGGCATGTTCTTCTTCATCGTGATCTTCGTGCAGAACGTGCTGCACTACAGCCCGGTCAAGGCCGGTCTCGCCTTCCTCCCGGTGACCGCCGCCATCGTGCTCGGCGCGGGGATCTCGACGAACCTGCTGCCCAGGCTCGGCCCCAAGCCCTTCATGACGGTGGGCTGTCTGCTGACCGCCACGGGGATGGGCTGGCTGACCCTCATCGACCCCAGCAGCTCCTACCTCAGCGGCATTCTCGGCCCGATGCTCCTGTTCGGCTTCGGCATGGGCCTGAACTTCGTCACGCTGACCCTGACCGCGGTCTCCGGCATCGCCGACAGCGAGTCCGGTGCGGCGTCCGGCATGCTCAACACCACCCAGCAGGTCGGAGGCGCCCTCGGTCTTTCGGTCCTCACCACGATCTTCAGCAGCGCCAGCGAGAGCGAGGCCAAGAAGCAGATCCCGAAGTTCCTCGCCGAAGCCTCACCCGAGCAGAAGGCCGAGTTCGCCAGGACCCACCAGCTGCCGGCTCCGTGGAACGACTCGGTGCTGGCCCACGGCATCGGGAACGCCTTCATAGCGGCCGCCGCACTGGCCGTGGCCGCGGCGCTCATCGCCCTGTTCGTCATCCAGGTGCGCAAGAGCGACCTGGAGGCGCTGAGCGGGAAGCCCGGGGCCTCGGCCTGAGGGCCACACTCCCCCGGGCCCGTCTCTGTTCCCTACGCGGTCGGCGCCCAGGCCGGCAGTGGTTCGGTCCGCCCGAGCCACTCGGCCGAGGGCGCCCCGTCCGCGCCCGAAGCGACGATGCCGCCCACGATCGCGCAGGTGGTGTCCATGTCGCCGCCGACCTGGGCCGTGCTCCAGAAGGCCCCCTCGAAGTCACCGAGGCCCCGCGCCGCCGACCAGACGGCGAAGGGCACGGTGTCGTGCGCGGTCGTCCGCCGACCGCAGCCGAGGACCGCCGCCACAGTGGACGGGTCCCCGTAGTCGAGCATGTCCTTGGCTCGGCGCAGCCCGGCGCCCACGGCGCTGCGCGGCACGAGCGAGATCACGCCGTCCAGCAGGTCCTGCGGCGTGGGAGGCCCCGCGGCATCCGCCACCAGAGCGGCCGCGGCCGCCACCGCCATCGAGCCCACGACGGCCTCCCGGTGCTGGTGCGTCGGGTAGGCGGAGATCTCGGCCTGATGCGTGGCCTGCTCGGGATCGTCGGCGTAATAGGCGCCGAGCGGCGCGATCCGCATCGCCGCGCCGTTCCCCCACGACCCCCGCCCGTTGAACAGCGCGGAGGCCAGGGTCCGCCAGTCGTCGCCCTCCCGGAGCTGCTGCAGCAGCCGGTTCACGGCAGGGCCGTACCCGCGGTCGACGTCCTGGCGCTCCGCGAACGATCGCGCCAGCTCGTCCTGGTCGACGCGCTCGTGAGCGGCCAGGACAGCCACCACAGAGGCGGCCATCTCGGTGTCGTCGGTCCACTGCCAGGTGCCGCCGGGAAGCGCTCGGGACTTGAGCAGCGGGTAGTTCGCCGGAACGAAGAATTGTGATCCCAGCGCGTCTCCCACGGAGAGTCCGCGCAGGCTGGACAGGGCGCGGTGCAAGCGCCCGTCGGGTGAGGAGTCAGCGGTCATCGCCCTGCCACTCTATCCGGTGACTCCGTACGATTCCGGTTCGCGCCAGCGGTCGAACGGACGGTCCAAGGTGTATTTCCCGTTCTCCCCGAGAACGAGCAGTCGCATTTCCGCGTTCCCGGGATTCGACAAGGACTCGAAATCCGCGACGGACCAGTGGAACCAGCGCATGCAGAACAGCCGCATGGTCAGCCCATGCGTCACGAGCAGGACATTCGGCGGATGGTCCGGGGCCTCGAAGCTGCGGTGCAGGCTCTCCAGGAAGGCGCCCACCCGGTCGTACACGTCCGCTCCGGACTCCCCCTGGGCGAACCGGTAGAAG
Organism: Streptomyces sp. NPDC059897; assembly: GCF_042730865.1. Taxonomy (NCBI): domain Bacteria; kingdom Bacillati; phylum Actinomycetota; class Actinomycetes; order Kitasatosporales; family Streptomycetaceae; genus Streptomyces; species Streptomyces sp. NPDC059897. The sequence goes on from NZ_JBHWKQ010000030.1 coordinate 67,914, forward strand.
AAATGCCCGTACGCGTCCCGATAGGCCTTCTGCAGCCGCACGTCCTCGCGGTCCTGCCAGTTTCCCCAGTCCTGCTCCCTGAGCCGGGGCTCTTCCCGGATGCGTACGAGGTCGGGGTCGAGCCGGAAGGCGCGGAAGGTCTCGTGGGTGCGCCGGTACGGCGAGACGTACACGCTCACCCGTTCGCGTCCGAAGAGCTGCCGGAGGTCCTCGCCGGTGTGCTCCGCCTGACGCCACCCCTTGTCGGTGAGCGTCAGGGCGTGATCGGGCTCGCGCTCGTAGATGGTGTCGTCGGCGTTGCCTTCGGATTCGCCGTGCCGGACAAGAACGATGCGCCGCGGTCGTGCCATGCACACGACCCTAGATCGCCGGGCAGGTTCGAGCACCCGTGCGGGTCGTGTGCCAGAGGTCAGGTGGGTCACATCGGTCGACGGAGGTGCACGCGCGCGTGGTCACGCGTTCAGACGGTCCAGGTCGATTCCAGGTCCACGATGTCCCCTGTGATGGCCGCGATGTCGGCATCCGTCTGCGCGCGCGCAGAGAGCCGCTCCACCCGGTCGACCTGGTATTTGCCGTGCTCGGCCGCCGAGCGCCACATGGACAGGACCAGGAACTCGCCTCCTGGGGCGTCGCCGAACAGCCCCCGCACCATGCCGGGCGATCCGGCCATCGCCGGGTTCCACACCTTCTGCTGCATCAACGTGTAGTGCTCGGCCCGCTCGGCGTGCACCGTGCAGTGCGCCACCCGCACCACGTCCGCGTCCGTGAACCGCGGCTCGAACCCGGTCTTCACGTCGAAGCGATGATCGAAGAGATTCACCTGGATGTTCTTGTAGGTCCCGGACTGCGCGGCCGCGAGCCGGTCATGGGAGCGCGCCATGAAGGAGTCGTAGAAGGCGCGGCTCTCCCAGAAGCCGAAGACATGGGCCACATCGGCCCGTTGCCTGCTCCAGCCTCCACCTTGACCTCGGAATCCCGGCTCTCCCAGAAGCCCCGCCCATTTCCGCTGTCCCCGCTCGAAACCCCGGCGATCCACCACAGTGCAACGAATCCACTTGACCAGCACCGCGCCATCGTACGGCGCGTCGGCCACTTGCCGCGGTCGTCCCGAACCCACGGTCGAGACGCCCTGAGGGGATGGTCGTGTTGTTGTCAGTGGGACCACGTAGCGTGTCCGTAGTACTCAACATCGCACCGAGGAGGGGGAGTTCGGTGAGCAGCCTCCGCAAGGGAATCGAGAAGATCGAGATCGGCCTGAAGTGGGACCCGAGCCCAATGGGATCGCCTCCCCATGACCTGGACCTGATCGCAGCGACGTACGAGGGCGACGACCCGCACGGCAGCCCCGCGTACGTCGTTCACTTCGACAGCCGTTCGCCCGACGGGACCATCACGCTCAACAGGGACAGCAGGACGGGCCAGGGTTTCGGCTTCGACGAGGTCATGACGCTCGAACTGGAGCGGCTCGCGCCCTCGTACGCGCGCGTGGTCGTGGGCGTGGCCATCCAGCAGGACGAGCAGGAGCCGGGCAGCGCCAAGGTGTTCGGAGACATCGCGAACACGGCGGTCCGTATAAGAGAGGGCTACACCGATCTGTCGGAGCACGACTTCGGCGTGGTCTCGGGCGCCTCCGCGACCACGATCGCGGAATTCACGCGGGATGCCGACGGAGCGTGGTCGTTCCAAGAGGCGGTCCGGGGCTTCGACGACGGCGATCTGAACGCGTTCGCCGCGGCGATGGGCGCTCTCTAGGCCCACCCGGCAGGCCCGCTGCGGCTGCCCGGGGGCCTACGCCAAAGGGCGGCGGAACCGTAGTGGTTCCGCCGCCCTTCAGTTCAGGCGTTCAGCAGGATCAGGCGTCCGCCGGATCAGCTGCAACCGCTGGTCGAGCCGCAGCCCTCGCAGATGTAGCAGGAGCCGGCCCGCTGCATCTTCGTTCCGCAGGAGAAGCAGAGCGGGGCGTCGGCCTGGATGCCCAGCTGCATCTCGACGAGCTCGGCGCTGGTGTGCGCCTGCTGCGGCACGGACTGCGCGGTGGCGTCCGCGGCCTTCGGCGTCTCGACGGCCTTCAGCTCCTGGGCGCGGGGCGCCGACTGGGCCAGGGACTCGACGTCGACCTCGTCCTCGTTCGGCTCGTAGGAGCCCGTCTCCAGGTGACGCTGGCGCTCCTCGGCGGAGTGGATGCCGAGCGCGGAGCGCGTCTCGAAGGGCAGGAAGTCGAGCGCCAGGCGGCGGAAGATGTAGTCGACGATCGACTGCGCCATCCGCACGTCCGGGTCGTCCGTCATGCCGGCCGGCTCGAAGCGCATGTTGGTGAACTTCGAGACGTAGGTCTCCAGCGGCACGCCGTACTGGAGGCCGACCGAGACGGCGATGGAGAAGGCATCCATCATGCCCGCGAGGGTGGAGCCCTGCTTGGACATCTTCAGGAAGACCTCGCCGAGACCGTCGTCCGGGTAGGAGTTGGCGGTCATGTAGCCCTCGGCGCCACCCACCGTGAAGGAGGTGGTGATGCCGGGACGGCCCTTCGGGAGGCGCTTGCGGACCGGGCGGTACTCGACGACCTTCTCGACGGCCTCGCGGATCGTCGCCTCGGTCTTCTCCGTGACCTCGGCCTTCTCCTGCTCCTTCTTCTTGGCGGAGAGGGGCTGGCCGACCTTGCAGTTGTCGCGGTAGATGGCGAGCGCCTTGACGCCCATCTTCCAGGCCTCGAAGTAGACCTCTTCGACGTCCTCGACGGTCGCCGTCTCCGGCAGGTTGACCGTCTTGGAGAGCGCGCCGGAGATCCACGGCTGGATGGCGGCCATCATGCGGACGTGGCCCATCGCGGAGATGGAGCGCTCGCCCATGGCGCAGTCGAACACCTCGTAGTGCTCGAGCTTGAGGCCCGGGGCGTCGATCACATTGCCGTGCTCGGCGATGTGGGCGACGATCGCCTCGATCTGCTCCTCCTGGTAGCCCAGGCGGCGCAGGGCCTGCGGCACGGTGCCGTTGACGATCTGCATCGAGCCGCCGCCGACCAGCTTCTTGAACTTGACCAGGGCGAGGTCGGGCTCGAGACCGGTGGTGTCGCAGGACATCGCGAGACCGATGGTGCCGGTCGGGGCGATGACGGACGCCTGGGCGTTGCGGAAACCGTTCTTCTCGCCGAGGCGGATGACGTCCTGCCAGGCCTCCGTGGCGGCGGCCCAGATCGGGGTGTCCAGGTCGTCCATGCGGACGGCCGCCGTGTTGGCGTCGGCGTGCTGCTTCATGACGCGCTGGTGCGGCGTGGCGTTCTTCGCGTAGCCGTCGTACGCGCCGACGACCGCCGCCAGCTCGGCCGAGCGCTTGTAGGACGTACCCGTCATCAGCGAGGAGATGGCGCCGGCGAGGGCGCGGCCGCCGTCCGAGTCGTAGGCGTGGCCGGTCGCCATGAGCAGGGCGCCCAGGTTCGCGTAGCCGATGCCGAGCTGACGGAAGGCGCGGGTGTTCTCGCCGATCTTCTGCGTCGGGAAGTCCGCGAAGCAGATGGAGATGTCCATCGCGGTGATGACCAGCTCGACGACCTTGGAGAAGCGCTCGACGTCGAAGGACTGGTTGCCCAGGCCGTCGTCCTTGAGGAACTTCATCAGGTTCAGCGAGGCGAGGTTGCAGGACGTGTTGTCCAGGTGCATGTACTCGCTGCACGGGTTCGAGCCGTTGATGCGGCCGGACTCCGGGCACGTGTGCCAGTGGTTGATGGTGTCGTCGTACTGGATGCCGGGGTCGGCGCAGGCCCAGGCGGCCTCGGCCATCTTGCGGAAGAGGGACTTGGCCTCGACCTCTTCGATGACCTCGCCGTCCATGCGGCCGCGCAGGCCGAACTTCGAGCCGGACTCGACGGCCTTCATGAACTCGTCGTTCACGCGGACCGAGTTGTTGGCGTTCTGGTACTGGACGGACGTGATGTCGTCGCCGCCCAGGTCCATGTCGAAGCCCGCGTCGCGCAGGGCGCGGATCTTCTCCTCTTCCTTCACCTTGGTCTCGATGAAGCCCTCGATGTCGGGGTGGTCGACGTCGAGGATGACCATCTTGGCCGCGCGGCGCGTGGCGCCACCCGACTTGATCGTTCCTGCGGAGGCGTCGGCACCGCGCATGAAGGAGACGGGACCCGAGGCGTTACCGCCGGAGGAGAGCAGCTCCTTGGAGGAGCGGATGCGGGAGAGGTTCAGGCCGGCGCCGGAGCCGCCCTTGAAGATCATGCCCTCTTCCTTGTACCAGTCGAGGATCGACTCCATGGAGTCGTCGACGGACAGGATGAAGCAGGCGGAGACCTGCTGGGGCTGGGGCGTGCCGACGTTGAACCACACCGGCGAGTTGAAGCTGAAGATCTGGTGCAGGAGGGCGTACGCCAGCTCGTGCTCGAAGATCTCGGCGTCGGCGGGCGAGGCGAAGTACTTGTGGTCCTCGCCGGCCTTCCGATACGTCTTCACGATGCGGTCGATGAGCTGCTTGAGGCTCACCTCGCGCTGCGGGGTGCCGACGGCGCCCCGGAAGTACTTGCTGGTGACGATGTTGACCGCGTTCACCGACCAGAACTCGGGGAACTCGACGCCACGCTGCTCGAAGTTGACCGAGCCGTCGCGCCAGTTGGTCATGACGACGTCACGATGCGCCCATTCCACCTCGTCGTACGGGTGCACGCCGGGGGTGGTGTGGACGCGCTCGACACGCAGACCCTTGTTGGCCTTGGCTCCCTTGGCTCGGGAGCCTCGTGCCGGGCCGCTCGCCGTCTCTGTCATGCCGCCTCCCATATATCGGGCTAAAACGCCCTAAAGTGCCCGGATCTTCCCGCGCACGGTGTCTGTCTTGTGTCGCGGCCGCCGCTCTCGCCGTCCGCAACAGGTCTTTGGGGTCGCCGCCGCCCGGCCCGTGGCCGTCAGTCGGCGGCGTGGGCGGGCACGGGGACTTCTACAGTCCCTCCGGGCCCGCACTCGCTCTGTGTGCGCTCTTCGCCCGCGCCGTCCGTTTCGGCGCCGGGCGTTTGTTCCCTCAGTTCCGCGATGGCCGACTCGAAGTCCTCCAGCGAGTCGAACGCCCGGTACACGGACGCGAACCGCAGGTAGGCGACGAGGTCCAGCTGCTGAAGCGGGCCGAGTATGGCCAGGCCCACGTCGTGAGTGGTCAGTTCGGCGCTTCCGGTGGCGCGCACCGCCTCCTCGACCCGCTGGCCGAGCTGGGCGAGGGCGTCCTCGGTGACCGGACGCCCCTGGCACGCCTTGCGTACGCCATTGATGACCTTGGTGCGGCTGAAGGGTTCGGTCACCCCGCTCCGCTTCACGACCATCAGCGAGCAGGTCTCCACCGTCGTGAAACGACGGGAGCAGTCCGGACACTGACGGCGCCGGCGGATCGACGTGCCGTCGTCGGTGGTGCGGCTGTCGACGACACGACTGTCGGGATGCCTACAGAAGGGGCAGTGCATGAACTCCCAACCCTCCTTCACGGCACGACTCGATAGCCCGGGGAGGCTGGTTCACGCCTCCCGAAGCAGCCCCAAGCATAGGCGATGACCACGGCCGGGATGGACCGGGGACCACAACTTCTGGGCTGCGGATCCAATCCAACCACTACATCTGGGGTTGGGTCGCATTTTGAGGCCCTAGCGCGTGTCGCGCGTGTCGCGCGTGCGGAACGCATCGCACCAGGGGCGGCGGGGGCCGCGAGGCGCTCGAATCCGTACCGGCACGACACAAGAAAAATCGAGGGCGGTGCCTGGTTGACGGAGAGGCGAGTGGCAGACTGGGGGACCCACGGGCCGAACCTCGACTCCAGCCAAGAAGCGTACCGGATTGAGCTGAAATGCCACTCCGCTTCGAGGTCGCCATACACCCACGTGCATGATCACGACAAGCAATCAACGGTTTTTCACTCGAACGTGTGTTTGGCGCAACCTTTCGAAAGGAACTACCGTTGGCTAGCTAGGGAGACATTCTCGAGAGGGGCCGACCGACGTGACCACGACCGCAGACAGTGCCACCATCACTGCCCAGGGCCGCGCCCAGGGCCGACTCGAGCCGGTGCATGCCATGAATGACACAGCCATGAGCCAGGAGGGCCCCAAGCCGGGGCGCTCCCTGCCCGGCCGGCCGCCAGGGATCCGCGCGGACAGCTCGGGGCTCACGGATCGGCAGCGCCGCGTGATCGAGGTCATCCGTGACTCGGTGCAGCGTCGGGGGTACCCGCCGTCCATGCGGGAGATCGGCCAGGCGGTCGGCCTGTCCAGCACGTCGTCGGTCGCACACCAGCTGATGGCGCTCGAGCGCAAGGGCTTCCTGCGCCGGGACCCGCACCGCCCGCGCGCGTACGAGGTCCGGGGCTCGGACCAGCCCAGCGCGCAGCCCACGGACACCACAGGCAAGCCCGCCGCCTCGTATGTGCCCCTGGTCGGCCGGATCGCGGCCGGTGGCCCGATCCTCGCCGAGGAGTCGGTCGAGGACGTCTTCCCGCTGCCCCGGCAGCTCGTCGGCGACGGTGAGCTGTTCGTCCTGAAGGTCGTCGGTGACTCGATGATCGAGGCCGCGATCTGTGACGGGGACTGGGTCACGGTCCGCCGCCAGCCCGTCGCGGAGAACGGTGACATCGTCGCCGCGATGCTCGAGGGCGAGGCCACGGTCAAGCGCTTCAAGCGGGAGGACGGCCACGTCTGGCTCCTGCCGCACAACTCCGCGTACCAGCCGATCCCCGGCGACGAGGCGACGATCCTCGGCAAGGTGGTAGCCGTTCTGCGGCGCGTGTGACGCTCCTCCCTGACCGGGCCCCGGAACCAACTGCGCCGGTTCCGGGGCCCAGCGCTGTCCGCGCCAGGCCCCGTACACCCCGTACGCACGGGCCGGGTACTACTCCGCGTCCGCCTTCTTCGCCGCCGCGTCGATCGACGACAGCGAACGCCGCACCTGGTTCCGGTCCGTCGTGAACCAGAAGTCGGGCATCGAGGCCTTCAGATAGCCGCCGTAGCGCGCCGTCGCCAGACGGGGGTCCAGAACCGCGACCACGCCACGATCGCCCGTGGCCCGGATGAGGCGGCCCGCGCCCTGGGCCATCAGCAGCGCCGAGTGCGTCGCGGCCACCGCCATGAAGCCATTGCCACCCGCTTCCTCGACCGCCTTCTGGCGCGCGCTCATCAGCGGGTCGTCCGGCCGCGGGAACGGAATCTTGTCCATGACGACCAGCTGGCAGTTCGGCCCCGGTACGTCCACGCCCTGCCACAGCGACAGAGTGCCGAACAGACAGGTCTCCGGGTCCGCCGCGAAGGCCTTGATCAGCTCGCCCAGGGTGTCCTCGCCCTGCAGCAGGATCGGGAACTCCGGGATCCGCGTGCGCAGCTCCTCGGCCGCTGCCTGGGCCGCCCGCATCGACGAGAACAGGCCGAGCGTGCGGCCGCCGGCGGCCTGGATCAGCTCGCTCAGCTCGTCCGTCATGTCCGCGCGCGTGCCGTCACGCGTCGGCTTCGCCAGGTGCTTGGCGACGTAGAGAATGCCCTGCTTGCGGTAGTCGAACGGCGATCCGACGTCGACGCCCTTCCAGACCGGCAGGTCCTCGCCCTCGATGCCTTCGGGGGCCAGGCCCATGGAGGCGCCCACCCCGTTGAAATCGCCGCCCAGTTTCAGGGTCGCCGAGGTCAGGACGACAGAGCGGTCGGTGAAGAGCTTCTCCCTCAGGAGGCCCGACACCGACATGGGAGCGACACGCAGCGAGGCGCCGAAGCGGTCGTGCCGCTCGTACCAGACGACGTCCCACTCCGAGCCGTTCGAGATCCGCTCCGCCACGTCGTGGATGTTCTCCACGGCGGCGAGGGCCTGCTTGCGGACGGCGTCCTCGTCCTGGACCGACTTGTCGCGGGTGGTGCCGATCGCGGTGATCACCGTACGAGCCGCGTCACGCAGGGCCATCAGTGCGTAGCCGAGGTCCTCAGGTACTTCCTCGAGTCTGCCGGGCAGGGCCAGCTCCATGACCCGCTCGAAGCCCTCCGAGGCGGTCTGCAGCTGGTCCGCCGCCTTCTCGTTGACGAGCTTCGCCGCCCGCTTCACCGCCCGGTTGACCTGGCCGGGAGTCAGCTCCCCCGTCGCCACCCCGGTCACTCGCGAGACCAGTTCGTGCGCCTCGTCCACGATCAGCACCTCGTGCTGCGGCAGGACCGGAGCGCCTTCGATGGCGTCGATCGCGAGCAGTGCGTGGTTGGTCACGATGACGTCGGCGAGCTTGGCGCGCTCCCGCGACATCTCGGCGAAGCACTCCTGGCCGTAGGCACACTTCGACGCGCCCAGGCACTCGCGCGAGGAGACCGAGACCTGCGACCAGGCCTTGTCCGAGACGCCGGGCGTGAGGTCGTCCCGGTCGCCCGTCTCCGTCTCGTCCGCCCAGTCGCGCATGCGCAGCAGGTCCTGGCCGAGCTTGCTGGTGGGCGCGGCCGCCTCGAACTGGTCGAAGAGGCCCTCTTCCTCCTCCTGCGGGACGCCCTCGTGGAGGCGGTGCAGGCACAGATAGTTCGACCGGCCCTTGAGCATCGCGAAATTCGGTCTGCGTCGCAGCAGCGGGTGCAGCGACTCGACGGTGCGCGGCAGGTCCCGCTCCACGAGCTGGCGCTGCAGCGCCAGTGTGGCGGTCGCCACGACGACGCGCTCCCCGTGCGCCAGGGCCGGCACGAGGTAGCCCAGCGACTTGCCTGTGCCGGTGCCCGCCTGGACGAGCAGATGGGAACCGTCGTCGATCGCCTCGGCGACGGTCTCGGCCATGGTGACCTGGCCAGGGCGCTCCGTGCCGCCGACAGCGGTGACGGCGGCGTGCAGGAGCTCGGGGAGTGAGGGCTTCGTCATAGCTCGACCACCCTAAACGGACCCACTGACAATCCCGCGATCACGGCTGGTGCAGCGGATTGGGCACGGTGCCGTGCACGGCGGCGTGCGGGCGGTCGGCGCGGTCACGGTAGCCGTCGAGGTGCAGCCGATTGCGATTGAGGCACAGGCGCTCGATCTCCGGCGTGAGCAGGTCGAACATCTCGTACCGCTCCTTGAGCTCCGGGAAGCGCGCGTGATGGCGCAGGATCTCGGCGCGCAGCAGGGCCCAGAACTCGTCCTCAGGGAGGCCCAGTTGCTCCTCGTACAGCGGAGCCAGGTAGCGGAAGACGCCGACGAACAGTCCCGAGTGGATGAACTGCGTCAGGAACGCGGGGTCCTCCGTGAGCAGGACCTCGCGCACGTCGTCGGGCATGGAGTCGTGCTCGGGCAGTGCCTCCGAGCTGATGTTCACGTCGTCCACGAAGTCCTTCACCGCGAGCCGCACGGGCACGTCCTGGTCGTCGAAGACGACGATGGCGTTCTCTCCGTGAGGAGAGAAGACGGTTCCGTAGCGGTAGAGAAAGCGCAGCAGTGGGGGCAGCAGGGCGGCGAAGAGCCTGCGGAGCCAGGTCTTCGGGTCCAGGCCCGACCGTGCGACCAGCTCCGCGACGAACGCGCGCCCTTCAGTGTCGATGTGCAACAAGGAGGCGAGCGTTCGGGCTCGCTCTCCAGGGGCGAGGTGCCGCGAGAGGGGCTCGCGCCAGATCGCGCCCAGCAGTTCCTTGTACTGGTAGGGGACTTCTTCGAGTCCGTCGTACAGCGGGTGTTCCACGGTCACGGATGCGACCTCGCCCAGGAGGACGACCCCGCATTCCTCGCTCAAGAAGGAGTCGGCATCACGCAGAGCGTGCACCCATGTGGTGACGGCGGGCGCGGCCCACGTGCGCTCCGTCGGAAGTCCGCGCCAGACAAGGGTGTTGAAGATGGAGAGCGGCAACTTGACGGTGTGCCGGTCGGGGCGCGCCGTATTGAGGAACGTACGGATGGACTGCTGGGGCAGGCGCAGATCGCCGTCCGTGGGCAGCGGAACGATGTCGTTCGTGGCGATGGACGGCGCGAAGAGCGGCAGCACGATGTCGTCCCACTGCCAGGGGTGCACCGGAAGATAGACATACTCAGCCGGGTCCAGGCCGCGCGAGCGGAGCACCTGCTCGAACAACGTCCGGGTCGGCGCGTCGAGTTCGCCGTCGTAGAGGGAGGCGGGGTCCTCCAGTCCGGCGACGCCCCGGTACGTGGCGAGCCCGGAGTGCACGGCGATCCACGGGAGGCGGGTGGGGCGACGCGATTCCGGCGCCCAGCGGGAGGTGTCGGTCGCGGAGAATCCGAGACGCCCCTTGTTCAGTACGAGCCAGGGGTGGCCGGTCTGGTGCCCTTCGAGCTCGGCGTATCCGAGCTCCGCCAGTTGCGCCGCGGTGAGTGCGGTGTGGTCGAGGTGGGCGTCGGCGGCGAGGGTCACGGTGAGTTCGCGGATGAGGTGCCCGAGGGTGCTGCCGTCGAGGCCGAGGGCGTGCTTGGCGCGGAGGAGGAAGGCGAGCGGGTCGGTGAAGGGCTCGCGCCGCTCACGTCCGCCTTCCCCCTGGACCGTTCCCGCGGTTCCGGCCGGCTCGGGTTCCCACTCCATGCTCGCCGGGTCGACCTGCCAACTGCCGTACGCGCCGCGGCGGGCACGGAAATGGACGGTGCCGCCGACCTCCCTTGCGTCGGCCTCGGGCGCGCCCTCCCCGCCGGGCCGGCCGGCGGGGAGGGACAGAGCGTAACGACTGGCGCCGGGGCCGTCCGGGGCGAGGGCCGTCGGTCGCAGGATGTCCTCGTAGGCGAACTCGCCGATCAGCTTGGCCAGCAGCCGGGCGCCCGCCCTGTCCCAGTTCCCGGACGTGAGCTCGGGCGGGTCGTACAGCTCGGTCGGCTCTTCGGAACTCGGGGCGACGGACGGATTCGGCACGGGGACTCCTCGGACGGGAACCGGATCGGGTCGAGGTTCGTTACTGAGAGTGACTGGCCTGGAGTACGTTGCGCAGGGCGCGGTCACGGACCATGAGCGCGGCCCGTTTGTCGGGGAGGTCCACCTCGGCGAAGAAGCGGAATCCCGCGCCCAGGAAGGCGGAGACGGAGGGGGTATTGCGAAGGTCGGGTTCAGCGATGACGCGCGCGCAGCGCGGGCGATGATCGAGTACGAGGTCGGCGACGGCTTGGAGCAGCGTGGTGCCGAGTCCTCGTCCGCGGTTGGCGACGCCACCGATGAGGAGGTGGATTCCGGTGTCGTGCGGGCGGGCGGGGTAGTGACGGGCCAGTGGGTCGAGGTCGGCGCGGTAGATCTCCCAGTAGCTCATGGGCACGCCGTCGAGAACGCCGAGGCAGGGCACGCTGCGTCCGTCCCCGTCGAGTTGGGGCGCCAGGTGGTCCGCGGTGACGGTGTCGGGTCCCGCGAGCTCCCAGAAGGCGGCCACGGCGGGGTCGTTCATCCAGCGGCTGATCAGTGCCAGGTCCCGCTCGACGCGCACCGGGACGAGCTGGAACACGCCTGAGGGAGTGGTGACCGGTCCCCACTCCCCCACGTCGTCCAGCAGGCCGTGCTTGGTCACCGCCGTGGGATCGGCGGTGACTCGGCGTCCGCCGTCCTGCTCCGCCTTTACGAAGAGCGCGAGCAGTTCGTCGGGGAGTCTCAGGTCCAGGGTGTCCTGGAAGTCGGCGCTGTCCGCACCGGTCGCGCTCGACGTGTGCTCCGCGCTCTCAGCACCGTGCGCGCCCTTTGCACCCTCCGCGTTCTCGGGGGTCTCGGCGTTCTCGGGGGTCTCGGCGGGTGAAGCGGGTGACGCGGGTGCGTCGCGGTCGGTGGTGGGAGTGGTGTCGGCGTCGGTGCTCGCATCGGTGGGAGGCAAGGCGACGCTCCTCTCTCAGGTACGACGGGAATGAAAGGGGTTGGCGATGGTGACGTAGACGGACTGGGTGTCGACGGGACCGACGAGTTCGTCGAGGCCGTGGAGCCGGGTGAGCATGTTGGCCTTGCAGCGCAGGGTCGGCGAGTCGAGCAGCAGGCTCGGCAGTGTGCTGCGCCGCTGCTTCGGGCCCCTGGCGGCCTCGCCGAGGAAGCGGCGGAAGGCGGCGATCAACAGCTGCTCGTCGGCGAGCCGTTGGGAACCGAAGGCTCCGATCAGGCCGAGGACGTTGTTGATGGCGAGGTAGTAGGCGAATCGCTCGTCGGTGACGTCGTCGTCGACGAAGGTGTCGCTGTGTGTGCCGATGCCCGGCAGGCGCTGTTCCAGTTCCGTGCGGCGGGATTCGCGGAAGTAGTAGCCCTGGTTGTCACGGGAGCGTCCGCCGGCGGGCCAGCCTTCGGGGTCCAGGAGCAGCACAGTGTTCTGCTGATGGGCCTCCAGGGCGACGCCGGCTTCGCCGTCGAGCCAGAGCACGGGGCGTACGACGTGTTCCAGGTACCGCAGGAACCACTCGGCGGACACGGCTCCGCGGGTTCGCCCGGTGCGGGCCGCGAGGCGGGTCACGGTGTCGGCGAGGCGGGAGCTCATGGCCGGGTGGCCGGTGCGGTCGCCCTGGTCGGCGGTCGGCCGGGGCGAGACGAAGCCGGCGACGCATGCCGCGTCGTCGTGGGAGCGGAAGGGGTTGGCGCGGATCATCACGTCCAGACCCGGCACGGGTTCGCCGTCCGGGCCGTCGACGGCGAGCCAGGCCGGGTCGCGGACGACGTCGAAGCCGGGGTGCGCGGCCTGCCACTGCTCGGCAAGACCCGTGCCGAGGAGCCGGTGGACCTCGACGCCGCGGTGGAGTTCCTTGCGGAGGTTCTCCCGGCGGGAGTTGGTGATGCGCAGGCCGAGGGAGAGCTTGAGCATGGCCGGCGCGCCGGGCCGGTACAGAGTGCGGACGGAGGAGGTGGGGAACCAGGGCTCGCCGTGCGGGCCCAGGTCGCGCAGCAGTCCGGCGTCCAGGAGGGCGGCGGTCGCGGGGCGGTCTCGCAGCTCACGCAGCTGCCACGGGTGCACGGGCAGCGCGGCGTGCCCTGCGGGCAGCGGTAGCCCGGGGCCCGCCAGGCGGGAGGTGAGCTCGGCGGCGGTGCGGGCGTGGCCGTCCTCGGTCCAGGCCGAGTCGTGGGCGAGGACGTCCGGGGCCACGGAGATCCAGTGCAGGGGGAAGGAGCCGCGCAACTCCGGTGAGTAGGCCCCCGCTTCGGCGTCGGAGAGGCCTTCGCGGCTCTTCGGGGTGGGGTGCAGCGGATGCCCGAGGAGGAGCGCCTGCTCCGCGGCGAGGAAGGGGTCGGCCGGGTCCTCGGGGCGGTGGCGGCGGTCCGCGATGAAGTCGGTGGTGCGGCGCAGCGAGTCGGCGACGCGGACCACCAGCTCACCGCCGTCGCCGCCGGGGGCGGGAGCGGGGGCTCCCTGGGCGGAGTCACCGGAGTCACCGGAGTCACCGGAGGCGGTGGGGGCGTCGGCTTCGTCGTGGGCCGACTCCCTGCTCAGGAGGGCGGCGAGCGCGACGGCGTCGACGCCGGGGGCGTGCGTCGGTGCGTTCTCCAGGCGTGGCAGGCCGAATCGGTGCCAGCCGGAGGGCGACCAGTAGTGGACCGGGACGAGCAGGACGGTGCCGCTCGCGGGCAGCGGGATGCGGAGCGCGCTGTAGGAAGAAGGAGCGATGTTGTTCTCACGCACCCAGCAGCGCAGCAGATTCTCGACCGCCGCCAGCTGGGCGGCGGTCGCGGGGTCCGGGTGCTCCAGGAGATCGGCCTCGGCGGTGCGGGGGCGACCGGCCTCCTGGTCGCCGCCCTGCTGCCGTGGGATCGCCTCGCGCTCCTGGGCGCGCGGGGCTTGCGTGTCACAGGATCCGCCGGCGGTGGGACGGGAACGACCGTCGGATGCGGGGGTGGCGTTCAACTGGCTTCCTAGCGTGGGGTGGTGGGCTCCATGAGGCGGTGGTCCGGCCGGTCCGGCGTGTCACTGCCGTCGCTGGTGGCGGTGTGTCGTCGGGCGCTCCTACGACTCGTGACGGCGGGCGCGGGAGACGGCCGCCAGGGCGTCGGCGAGCCGGTCCACGACGGCCGCGGCCTGCTCGTCGGTGATGGTGAGGGGAGGCAGCAGGCGTACGACGCTGGAGTGACGGCCGCCGAGTTCGACGATCAGGCCGCGGTGCAGGCAGGCGTCGCGAACGGCGGCGGCGAGGTGGGGCGCGGCCGGGAGCGGGGTGGGCCCGGCGAGCAGCGGGTCGTCGGCGAGTTCCGCGGCGGCGGGCGCGGGGGCGGCGCCGTCCGGGTCGACGAGTTCCACACCGATCATGAGGCCACGTCCGCGGACCTCACCGATGCAGGTGAACTCGTCGGAAAGGCGCTGGAGTTGGCCGAGCATGCGCGCCCCGAGGTCGGCCGCGCGTTCGGCGAGGGCGTTCTCGCGGACGTACGAGAGGGTGGCCGCGCCCGCGGCCATGGCGAGCTGATTGCCGCGGAAGGTGCCAGCGTGCGCCCCCGGGGGCCAGACGTCGAGGTCCTCCCGGTAGACGACCACTGCGAGCGGCAGACTGCCCCCGATGGCCTTGGACAGGACCATGACGTCGGGCACGACACCGCTGTGTTCCACCGCCCAGAAGGCGCCGGTGCGGCCGACGCCGGTCTGCACCTCGTCGACGACCAGGGGGATCGAGCGCTGCTCGGTGACGGCTCGCATCCGGCGCAGCCAGGCGTCGGGCGCCGGGATGACGCCGCCCTCCCCCTGCACCGGTTCGAGGATCATGCCCGCGGGCCGCGGCACCCCGGACTTGGTGTCGTCGAGGAGCGATTCGGTCCAGCGGGCGGCGAGTTCGGCGCCGCGCGCGCCTCCGATGCCGAAGGGGCAGCGGTAGTCCTGCGGATACGGCAGGCGTGTGACGCGGACGTCCTGCGCCCCGCCGGACGCTTCGAGCGCCCCCGCGGTCATCCCGTGATACGCGCCCGCGAAGGAGAGCAGGCCCGAGCGGCCGGTGGCGGTGCGGACCAGCTTCAGGGCGGCCTCGACGGCGTCGGTGCCCGCGGGGCCGCAGAACTGGATGCGGGCCCGCTCGGCAAGGCCCGGCGGCAGCGTGCGGAACAGCTCCGTGGTGAACGCGTCCTTGACCGGGGTGGCCAGGTCGAGGACGTGCAGCGGTGCGCCCGAGTCGAGCACCTTGCGGATGGCCTCCAGCACCACCGGGTGGTTGTGGCCGAGGGCGAGGGTCCCCGCGCCGGACAGGCAGTCCAGATAGCGGCGACCGTCGGCGCCCTCGATGGTGAGCCCGCGGGCCCGCACCGGGACGATCGGCAAGGCGCGCGCATAGGTGCGCGCCGCGGACTCCCGCGCGCCCTGGCGTCGCAGAATCCCCTCGTGCGCGACGGGGTCGCGGGCAGGGGTCCCCGGTGTCCCCCCGCCAGGCGGGGCCGGCACCGCCAGGGTCTCAAGATCGGTCACAGGCACAGGATCGGTCACCGCCACGGCTGTTGGTCCTCCCGCTGGATATACGGCCGAAAAGGCCCCTCGACTCACCGATCGGCAGGGCGAGCCGGCGCGCTCTGAACGCCGACTGCGATTCCCCCGTACGTACCAACGAGAGGACGGGCGGAGGAACACGGCTCGTACGGGACTCATGAGCAGACCTTTGCCCGCGTTCCGCGCCGTCGGCCGGCCACCGCAGCCGGCTCTCCCGCACCGTGGATCCGAGGCGCGCCACCACGTAACGCCCCGTACCGGCCGCAAGATCCCTCCGTGACGGAACCGTTGCTGTTCCGTCGGCCGTCCCCGACGGCACCGGCATAGGGTGGTGTGCCGTTCGGAGGCAGCGGGGTTCGCCCCGTCTCCACCGCACGCGTACGACAGTTCAACCTTTCGAAGCCCAGGGGGATTCACGACATGCGACCCATACGCCCGCAGTTCGCCGCGCGCCGCGCTCGAGGCGCGCGAAGCAGAACGTCCCCCGTGGCGGCGGCGGTCGCGCTCGGTGCCGTGGTCGCTCTGACCGCCACGGCGTGCGGTCCGGGCGAGAACAACGCGAACGACAAGCCGACCGCCTCGGCATCCGCGGGCGAGGGCAAGTTCAAGATCCCGGACGACCTCGGGGACCGGCTCAAGGAGCACGGGATCGACCCGGACAAGTGGAAGGACGGGGAGTGGAAGAACTGGGACAAGGACAAGTGGCTGCGTGAGGCGCAGGACTTCGTCAACCCGATCATCGCGGGCCTGTGGGACTCCAACCGGATGCGGGACGCCGACAAGCCCACCGGTGGCGAGGTCGACGAGAACGACCTCTCCGGCGACCAGGGTGTGACGGACCCAGAGCCGAAGCCGGTGGCGGCAGCGGGCGTGTCCACCCCGTACCACGCCAACGCCCCGTACGCGGGCAAGCTGTTCTTCGACGGACCCAAGGGCTCGATGGTCTGCTCGGCGACCGTGGTCACCGACCCGGCGCACCCCGGCAAGTCCAACATGCTCTGGACCGCGGGCCACTGTGTGCACGCGGGCAAGAACGGCGGCTGGTACCGCAACATCGCGTTCGTGCCCTCGTACAACGACAGCGGCAAGTCCACGCAGGAGCTGCAGAACACGCCGCGGAACGAGGTCGCTCCGTACGGCGTGTGGTGGGGTGACGCGGCGCTGACGTCCGACCAGTGGATCGCGCAGGGCGGTCCGAGCGGCGGGGCGGGTGCTTCGTACGACTTCGCGGCGATCCATGTGACGCCGGAGAAGGGCGGCTCCACGAAGTCCCTCGAGGAGACGGTGGGTGCGGCGCTCCCGGTAAACTTCAACGCTCCGGCGGTGCCGGAGGTCGCGCAGATCACCGCGAAGGGCTACCCGGCGTCGGCCCCGTTCGACGGGCAGAAGCTGTACCAGTGCGCGGACAGGCCGGGCCGTCTTTCGCTGAGCGACGCGGACCCGACGATGTACCGCATCGGCTGCACCATGACGGGCGGTTCGTCCGGCGGCGGCTGGGTCGCCGAGGGCTCCGACGGCAAGCCGGCCCTGGTGTCCAACACCTCGATCGGCCCGGTGACCGCGGGCTGGCTCGCGGGCCCGCGGCTCGGCAAGGAGGCCAAGGGCATCTACGACTCGGTGAGCAGGAAGTTCGCCGGGCAGTAAGCACGTGCCGCGCAGGCGGCCGGTCTCATGGCTGAGCCCCTCTCCGGTCGACCGGAGAGGGGCTCAGCCATGTTCGGTACTTCGGTACTTCGGTACTTCGTACTTCGGTACGAGCCGTCAGCCCGCGACCGCCGCCGGAACGTACGGCGCGAATTCCGCCGCGAGTTCCTCGTGGACGCGTGCCTTGAGGAGCGTGCCCTCCGGGGTGTGCTCCTCGGAGATCACCTCGCCGTCGGCGTGCGCCCGCGCGACCAGCTGGCCGTGCGTGTACGGCACGAGGGCCTCGATCTCGACCGCGGGGCGCGGCAGTTCGGCGTCGATGAGCTCGAGCAGCTCCTCGATGCCCTGACCCGAGCGGGCCGAGACGGCGATCGCGCGCTTCTCCACGCGCAGCAGCCGCTGCAGCACCAACGGGTCGGCCGCGTCCGCCTTGTTGATCACCACGATCTCGGGCACGTTCGTCGCCCCGACGTCGCGGATGACCTCGCGTACGGAGGCGAGCTGCTCCTCCGGCACCGGATGCGAGCCGTCGACCACATGGAGGATCAGGTCGGAGTCGCCGACCTCCTCCATGGTCGAGCGGAACGCCTCGACGAGGTGGTGCGGCAGGTGCCGTACGAAACCGACCGTGTCGGCCAGCGTGTAGAGCCGGCCGCTCGGGGTCTCGGCCCGGCGCACGGTCGGGTCCAGAGTGGCGAACAGCGAGTTCTCCACCAGGACGCCCGCGCCGGTGAGGCGGTTGAGGAGCGAGGACTTGCCTGCGTTCGTGTACCCGGCGATGGCCACCGAGGGCACCTTGTGCCTGCGGCGCTCCTGGCGCTTGATGTCGCGGCCGGTCTTCATCTCCGCGATCTCACGGCGCATCTTCGCCATCTTCTCGCGGATCCGACGCCGGTCCGTCTCGATCTTGGTCTCACCGGGACCACGGGTGGCCATGCCGCCGCCCGAGGAGCCGGAGCCACCGCCACCCATCTGCCGGGACAGCGACTGACCCCAACCACGCAGGCGCGGCAGCATGTACTGCATCTGCGCGAGCGCGACCTGCGCCTTGCCCTCTCGGGACTTGGCGTGCTGGGCGAAGATGTCGAGGATCAGGGCGGTCCTGTCGACCACCTTGACCTTGACGACGTCCTCGAGGTGGATCAGCTGGCCGGGGCTGAGCTCACCGTCGCACACGACGGTGTCCGCTCCGGTCTCGAGCACGATGTCGCGCAGCTCCATGGCCTTGCCGGAGCCGATGTACGTCGCCGCGTCCGGCTTGTCGCGGCGCTGGATCACGCCGTCGAGCACGAGCGCGCCGGCCGTCTCGGCGAGGGCGGCGAGCTCCGCGAGGGAGTTCTCCGCGTCATGAACCGTTCCCGACGTCCACACGCCGACGAGGACCACGCGCTCCAGGCGGAGCTGTCGGTACTCGACCTCGGTGACGTCCTCGAGCTCGGTGGAGAGGCCCGCGACGCGGCGCAGAGCCGCGCGCTCGGAGCGGTCGAACTGCTGGCCGTCCCGCTCTCCGTCGATCTCGTGGCTCCAGGCGACGTCCTCTTCCATCAGGGCATCGGCCCGAAGGCTCTCGGTGTGGTTCTGCACCATGTTCTGCGCGTCCTGGGAAGGGGAAGAAGAGGAGGTCATTGGGTCCTTACGTCTGTGGGATTCGGGATACGTGACGGGTGTCCCACCCGTCATCTCTGACAACGCCCGGCCTGCCCCGGGGATTCCCGAGAGCGCCTATCAGGTGGCCCGCGCCGTCGACGTGGACGATATTCGCACGGTACGGGCCGTCTCGTCATCTGGATTGTTTCCCCGTGTCAGGGCTTCGACACCGGGTCGGTCTTCCAGTCCGGGTGGCCCGGCATGGGAGGCGTCTTCTTCCCGTAGAGCCAGGCGTCGAAGAAGCCGCTCAGGTCGCGTCCGGCCAGCTGCGAGGCCAGCTTCACGAAGTCCGCGGTGGTGGCGGTGGAGTCACGGTGCGTGGCCGTCCAGGTGCGCTCCAGGCGCTGGAAGGCGTCCGCGCCGATCTCCTGGCGCAGGGCGTAGAGGACCAGGGCGCTGCCGTCGTAGACGACCGGCCGGAAGATGCTGATCTTCCCGTCGCTCGTGGGCTTCTTGGGCGCGGCGGGCGGCCCGCCGTCGGCGCGCATGGCGTCTGAGGCGCGGTAGGCGGCGCGCATCCGCTGCACCATGGGCCGGTCCGCCTGCTCCTCGGCGTACAGGGACTCGTACCAGGTGGCGTGGCCCTCGTTCAGCCACAGGTCGGACCAGGAACGGGGGCTGACACTGTTGCCGAACCACTGGTGTGCCAGCTCATGGACCATGATCGACTCGACGTACCACTTCGGGTACTCGGAGCGCGTGAACAGGTCTCTCTCGAAGAGAGAGAGCGTTTGCGTCTCGAGTTCGAAGCCGGTGGACGCGTGGGCGATCAGCAGCCCGTAGTTCTCGAAGGGGTAGTCGCCGACCTTCCCCTCCATCCAGGCGATCTGGCCGGGTGTCTTCTTGAGCCACGGCTTCAGGGCCTTGACGTCCTTGGCGGGCACGACATCGCGCACGGGGAGCCCGTCCGGCCCGTCCTGGTGCAGCACGGCGGAGCGGCCGATGGAGACCTGGGCCAGCTCCGTGGCCATCGGATGGGCGGTGCGGTAGACCCACTGCGTGGCTCCTCCTTGTCGCTTTTTCGCGGCAGGAAGGGCGTTCTTCGCGACAGGGAGACCATTGGCGACCGCCGTGTAGCCCTTGGGGGCGGTGACCCGGAAGGTGAAGTACGCCTTGTCGGAGGGGTGGTCGTTGGACGGGAACACGCGGTGCGCCGCGTCCGCCTGGTTGGCCATCGCGAGACCGTCCTTGGTGCGCAGCCAGCCGATCTCCTTCTTGCCGGGCCTGGGGTCGCTGGTGTGCTGCACGGCGATCTTCAGCGGTTGCCCCGGCGTCACGGCCGCGGCGGGTGTGACGACCAGGTCCTCGCCCTTGGTGACGTACTGCGCCCGCGCCCCGTTGACCGTCACCGAACGGACGGTGCCGTGCGAGAAGTCGAGGTTGATCCGGTCGAGCGGGGCGGTCGCCCGCGCGTTGATCCTGGTGACGGCGTCGAGGGGCTTTTTGTTGTCACCGCCGTACGTGAAGGAGATGTCGTAGTCGGTGACGTCGTAGCCGGGGTTGCCCAGGTGCGGGAAGAGCCGGTCGCCGATGCCGAGCGGCTCGGCGGGCGCGGCCGCGGCGACAAGGGCGAGCGAGGCGCCGGCGGCGAGGAGCGCGGCGACGCGGGGCGTTCGGGAACTGAGCAGCATGAACTACGGCTATCAGCGCGCACCCCGGTGCACGGCGCGGCACGCGCCGCACCACCCGAACGAGGGTTTCAGGTAGGTCTACAGGGCGCCCGCCGCCGCGTGCCGCGTGCGCCCCACGTCGTACACGCCCGGCACGTTCCGCATCGCGCGCATGAGGCCCTGGAGGTGCGCGGCGTCCGGGAGTTGAAGCGTGTACGTGTGCCGGACGCGGCCCTGGTCGGGCGGGTCGACGGTCGCCGAGATGATGGCGACGCCCTCCAGCGCTATGGCCTCGGTCAGGTCGGCGAGCAGGTGGGGACGGCTGAACGACTCGGCGATCAGGGTGACCCGGTACTCGGCGGCCGCCGCGTCTGCCCAGCGCACACCGACCTCCGCGCGCCCCGCGTCCTTCATCCGCGCCACTCCGGAGCAGGCGACACGGTGCACGGTCACGACACCGCCGCGCACGGAGAACCCGGTCACCTCGTCGGGCGGCACGGGCGTACAACAGCCCGCGAGGCGCACCGTGGCACCCGGCTGGTCGACCACGGCGTTCGCCGCGGAGGGCCGCGCCGAGGGGCCGCTGTACGGGGCTCTGGGCGGCGACTGGGGCGCGCTCGGCCCCTCCGGGTGGGTGGCGAGCCAGCGGCGGATGGCGATGCGGGCGGCGGGCGTACGGGCGTGGTCCAGCCAGGCGACCGACGGCTCGGACGCGGCGCTGCCCTCCACCCCCGCCATCAGCAGCTGGACCGTGTCCCCGTCACCGAGGACCGTACTGAGCGTCGCCAGGCGGCCGTTGACCCGCGCGCCGATGACGGCGTGGGCGTCCTCGCCGTACTGCGCGTACGCGGCGTCGACGCAACTGGCGCCCGCGGGAAGGCCGATGGTGCCACCGTCGGGGCGGAACACGGTGATCTCCCGGTCCTGGGCGAGGTCCTCGCGCAGCGTCGACCAGAAAGTGTCGGTGTCCGGGGCGGACTGCTGCCAGTCGAGCAGCCGGTTCAGCCAGCCGGGGCGCGTGGGGTCGGAGCGCTCGCCCACGGTGTCCAGGTGCTCCTCGGCGGAGGGCGCGTACGGATTGCCCAGCGCCACGACGCCCGCCTCCGCGACCTTGTGCATCTGGTGCGTGCGGATGAGGACTTCGGCGACCTCGCCGTCCTTGCGGGCGACCGCGGTGTGCAGCGACTGGTACAGGTTGAACTTCGGTACCGCGATGAAGTCCTTGAACTCCGAGACCACCGGCGTGAAACACGTGTGCAGTTCGCCGAGGACGCCGTAGCAGTCCGCGTCCTCGTTCACGAGCACGAGGAGGCGCCCGAAGTCGGCCCCGCGCATCTCGCCGCGCTTGCGCCGCACCCGGTGGACGGAGACGAAGTGCCGCGGCCTGATGAGGACTTCGGCGCTCAGGCCCGCCTCGCGCAGCACCGAGCGCAGCTCGGTGGCGAACCCGGCGAGGGAGTCCTCGGTGCGCCGGGCGTAGGCCGTCATCAGCTCGCGCGTCTGCCGGTACTCCTCGGGGCGCAGGATCGCGAAGACGAGGTCCTCGAGCTCGGTCTTCAGCGCCTGCACGCCCAGGCGCTCGGCGAGCGGGATCAGGACGTCGCGGGTGACCTTGGCGATCCGTTCCTGCTTCTCCTGGCGCATGACGCCGAGGGTGCGCATGTTGTGCAGGCGGTCGGCGAGTTTGATCGACATGACGCGCACGTCGTTCCCGGTCGCGACCAGCATCTTGCGGAAGGTCTCGGGTTCGGCCGCCGCCCCGTAGTCGACCTTCTCCAGCTTGGTCACGCCGTCGACGAGATAGGCGACCTCCGCGCCGAACTCCTCGCGCACCTGGTCGAGCGTGACCTCGGTGTCCTCGACCGTGTCGTGGAGCAGGGAGGCCGTCAGCGTCGTGGTCTCCGCGCCCAGCTCGGCCAGGATCAGCGTCACCGCGAGCGGGTGTGTGATGTACGGCTCGCCGCTCTTGCGCATCTGGCCGCGGTGCGAGGACTCGGCCAGGACGTAGGCACGGTGCAGCGGCTCGAGGACGGCCTCGGGGTAGTGGGCCCGGTGGGCCTCCGCCACGTGCCCGATCGCGTCCGGGAGGCGGCCGCGGGCGGTGGGGCCGAGGAGGGCGGCCCGGCCGAGACGTCGCAGGTCGATCCGGGGGCGGCCACGCCGACGGTGCGCTCCGGGCGTGATCGGTCCCGGGTTCGCGGGGTTGGTCGCCTCCGCACTCATGAGCACCTCCGGCTTTGTCGACCGGCGGCGGGCTGGCGGCGGCACCCGTCCGGACCGGTGCTTGATGCTACCGAGCCCATCACGTGGCGCAGTCCCGCTCTCGCCGAGCGTGAAACGGATCACCCATTCGAGCGAAGGTTCACTGGTTTACGGTTTCGACTGCCGCGAACCAGTCGGTGTCGAGCCGACCTTCCGCGACGATCACGGCGGGACCGGTCATCTCGATCTCGCCGTCCGCACGCTCGGTGATCGTCAGCCTGCCTCCGGGCAGATCGATCTCGTACGTGACAGGAGCCCCGGTCACCGCCGGGTCCAGGCCGTCCCTGCGGGCGGCCGCGACGGCCACGGCGCAGGCGCCGGTGCCGCAGGAGCGGGTCTCGCCGGAGCCCCGCTCGTGCACGCGCATGGCGACGTGCCGCGGGCCGCGGTCGACGACGAACTCGACGTTCACACCCTCCGGGTATGCGTTCGCCGGAGCGAAGGGGGGTGCCTCGTACAGCGAGCCCGCGTGCGCGAGGTCGGCCACGAAGGCGACCGCGTGCGGGTTCCCCATGTTCACGTTCGTCGCGGGCCAGGTCCGCTCGTCGACACTGACCGTGACGTCGCCCTCGGGGAGCGCCGCCTTGCCCATGCCGACCGTGATCAGGCCTTCCTTGTCGATGTGGACCACCTTGACGCCGCCCCGCGTGGCCACGGAGAGGTCGCCCTCGCCGACGTGCCCCGCGTGCTGGAGGTAGCGGGCGAAGACCCGCACTCCGTTGCCGCACATCTCGGCCACCGAGCCGTCGCCGTTGCGGTAGTCCATGAACCACTCCGCCTCGTCGGCCATGTGCCGCGCCTCGGGGTGCGCGGCGGTGCGCACCACGTGGAGCACACCGTCGCCCCCGATGCCGGCCCGGCGGTCGCACAGGGCGGCGACGGCGGTCGGCGAGAGCGCGATGGCGTTCTCCGGGTCCGGGATGATCACGAAGTCGTTCTCGGTCCCGTGGCCCTTGAGGAAGGTGGTCATTTCTCGATCGTACGAGATGGGACCGACAACGCGGTCGGCGGTGTGGTCAGCGCAACCGTGCGACGCGCCACACGGCGAGCACGGCCACTGCCGCGACCACGACCACGTACGCCCCCACGACCCGCCAGTCCGGCCAGCTGCCCGAGCCGCGCGGCGGCAGCCCCGGCAGCGTGTAGCCCACCCGGCGGGCGGCCATCATGCCCCAGCCCGCGGCGCAGGAGCTGATCAGGAGGCCGAGCATCGCGACGACCGCTCCGCCGTCGCCGAACTCGAAGAACAGCGGGAACGCGAACATCAGGGAGCCGATCGCGGCCAGCATCACGATGGGTGCCAGCTGCCAGATGCGGAGCCTGCGCTGCGGGCGCAGCTCGACCTCGACCTCTTGGCCCTCGTCCTGCGCCGCGAGTTCCTCCGGGGTCGGTCCGTCGGCGATCACGCCGTCGGCGCCCGCCTCAGGGCCATCGGTACTGAGCTGCTCTCCGCCTGGTGCGGTGTCACGAGGGCCGGCCTCCATCGCCACGCGCCCTCCCACTCCGGACTCCACTGGTCGATCGATGGTCGATGATGGCACGCCCACAGAGGCCGGGATGACGGCCGGAGCGTCCCGATGCCATCACGTGATCAGGCTGTAACCGGTCGTTCGACCAACGACATTGCGCGGGCCGGGAGTTCCCCGCGGTCCGTCACGGCCCCACTGAGCCAATGCACCCGCGGGTCGCGCCGGAACCACGAGTCCTGACGGCGCGCGAAGCGCTTGGTGGCGCGGACGGTCTCCGCGCGCGCCTCGTCGAGCGTGCACTCGCCCGCGAGCGCCGCGAGCACCTGCTGGTAGCCGAGGGCGCGCGATGCCGTGCGTCCCTCGCGCAGCCCCTGGGCCTCCAGCGCGCGCACCTCGTCGACCAGACCGGCCTCCCACATGCGGTCCACGCGCGTGGCGATGCGTTCGTCGAGTTCGGGCCGCGCCACGTCCACGCCGATCTGGACGGTGTCGTAGACGGAGTCGTGTCCCGGCAGGTTGGCCGTGAAGGGCTTGCCGGTGATCTCGATGACCTCGAGGGCACGGACGATGCGCCGACCGTTGCTCGGCAGGATCGCCGTGGCGGCCTCCGGGTTGGCGGCGGCGAGGCGCGCGTGCAGGGCGCCGGATCCGCGCAGCCTGAGCTCGTCCTCCAGTCGGGCGCGGACCTCGGGGTCGGTGCCGGGGAACTCCATCTTGTCGACGGCGCCCCTTACGTAGAGCCCCGATCCGCCGACGAGGACGGGCCAGCGGCCCGCCGCGAGCAGCCGGTCGATCTCCGCGCGGGCGAGGCGCTGGTACTCCGCGACGCTGGCGGCCTCGGTGACGTCCCAGATGTCCAGGAGGTGGTGCGGCACCCCGTCGCGCTCCTCGGGCGTCAGCTTGGCGGTGCCGATGTCCATCCCCCGGTACAGCTGCATGGAGTCGGCGTTGACCACCTCGCCGCCGAGTTCCTTGGCGAGGAACACGCCTAGATCTGACTTTCCTGCCGCGGTCGGCCCGACGACGGCGATGACCCGCGGGGCGGGAGGTGCGCTACTCACCGCCCCAGTCTCGCAAACCCGGGCACCTGTTCACGAATGAGCTACGTGACGCCACAGGTCCGGGTTCGTTGCCTGTTGCGAGGTTCCAGCCGCCGGTTTCGAGAGCCGGCGCCCCGGTCGCCGCAATGGGACGCACCGGGTAGGGCGGGATTTCGCCCACACGAGTAACGTATGGAGTTGAAATGGGCGTTTTTGCCAGGTTTCGCCGGAAGACCAACGCTGCGGACGAGGCGTCAACCGCCGAGGCCCAGGCCGCCACTCTGACGGCCGCTCCCGAGGCGGAGGACACCGAGGAGCCCACCGAGGCCGCCGTGGCCCCCAGCGCGGAGCAGGAGGCCACGCAGGCCCCGGCCGACGGCGAGGGCACCGAGGCCGCCGCGGTGGAGGCCGTGGAGATCCCGAAGCAGCAGTCCGCGGAGCAGGCCGCGGACAACGAGGCCGGCGAGGGCGCCCGCAAGTAGCTCCAGAGAGTTCGGTGCGACGGAAGGGTGCAGCGATGGGCATCTTGGACTCGTTGAAGGCCAAGTTCGGCCCCGCCAAGAACAAGGTCTCGGACCTCGCGCAGCAGCACGGGGACAAGATCGACCAGGGCTTGGACAAGGCCGGCAGGCTGGTCGACCAGAAGACCAAGGGCAAGTACAGCGACAAGATCCGGATGGGCACGGACAAGGCGAAGGACGCCGTCGACCGGATGTCCGCGACAGAGGGCGAGAGCGCCCGGAAACCCAGGGACACGGACGGCGGGAACACCCCGCCGCCGCCTCCTTCCGCGGCGTCGTGACCCCCGCACCCCCACAGACGGCGACGGCCGCGAGCCC
>NZ_JBHWKQ010000031.1:0-88574 GCF_042730865.1 Streptomyces sp. NPDC059897
AGCGTCTTCCGCTCGTCCTCGGACAAAACGAGCGGGTCCAACCGCGGTCCAGGCACACCACCATCAGACCGCAGAACTCAAGACCAGGACACTAGGCCCCTAAAGCCCGCCTCCGCTCACAGCCAGGCCAGTCGGGCCGCCCGGTCCAGGAGGGTGCGGGCCGCCCTTGGGTCGCCGGTGCCCGGCGGGAGGGTGTCGGGGGCCGCGCGGCCGCCGACGAGGAGGCAGAAGTCGACCGGGTCGAGGGCCAGTTCGGCGCGGACCGGTTCGTCCTCCGAGCCGAGCACCCACTCCGTGGAGCGGCTCGCGTCCGCCACGGTCAGGGCCACGGGCGTGGCCCGCGGGCCGAGCGCCTGGCCGAGGATGCGCACGGCGAGGCGGACCAGGCGCCACAGGTGGCCCGCGGGCGGCGGGGGCACGGGGCGGCCCAGGGCGCGGCCGATGTCGTGGCTGTGGATCCACGTCTCGAAGGCACGGACCAGGAAGTGCTCGGCGACGGGCAGCCGCGCGCCCATCAACGTCGCGGCCTGCGCGGCGAGTTCGGTGTCACGGGCGGCCGGGGCCGCGAGCAGTTCAGCGGCGCGGTCCCGCCAGACGGCCACGGTGTCATGCGGGTCACGCGCGCGTTCGTGGGCGATGACGGTACGGGTGCGGGCCTCCCACTCCGTGCGCCAGTCGCCGTCGAGCGGCACGTCGGCGGGCGGTTCGTGGCCCGGCAGACCGAGGTGGACGGCCAGCGGCTCGTCGGCGGCGATGAGGTGCGCGACCGTGTCCCGCACCGTCCAGCCGTGCACCACCTCCGTGGACCACGCCTCGTCGGCCTCGGCGAGCAGCGCCTGGAGGGCGGCGACGGTCGCCGCGTAGGGCTGGGCGTGCGGGGCGGCGGACGAGGCCCGGGGTACGGGCGGGCGGCGTGCCAAAGCCGCGGCGAGGGGGCCCGTGCCGGTGGTGCGGAACGGGCGGCCGGCCGCGTCGTCGGGCGGCACGCCGGCCGCGCCATGCCCGTTCCCGTTCCCGTTCCCGTTCCCGTCCCCGTTCGCGTTCCCGTTCGGCCCGTCCAGGGCCCGTATCGTCGCTGTCAGCCGTTCCGCCTCGGCCGCGCACTCCTCGCAGTCCGCCAGGTGCGCGGGGACGGCGCGCTGTTCGTCGGTGGGCAGGGCCCGCAGGGCCCAGGCGCCCAGGAGTTCGCTCACTGTCGCGTGGTCGCGCGCGTCCGTGGCCATCAGGCACCCCTTTCGTGGGCCTCGTAGTCCGGCTCCGCCGGGTCCGCCAGCGTTTCCGCCAGGCGGTGCAGTGCGGTGCGCAGGCGGGTCTTGGCGGTCCCTTCCGGGATGCCGAGTTCCGCCGCCGCCTGACGGTACGTCCGGCCGGCGAAGTACGCCAGATGCACCACTTGCCGCTGCGGCAGCGGCAGTTGGGCCACGGCCGAGTGCAGGAGCAGCGAGCGCTCGCGGTCGACGACCCGTTCGTCGGGACCCGGTTCGGAGGCCGGGATGGCGTGCAGCGCCGCGTCGTCCGCGACACGGGCCTTGCGGTGGCGGGCCTCGCTGCGCACCCAGTCGACGGCGCGGCGGTGCGCCAGCATGGTGAGCCAGGTACGCAGCGAGCCGCGCCGTGCGTCGAAGGCGTAGGGCCGCGCCCACAGCTGCGCGAAGACCTCCTGCGCGACGTCGTCCGCCGCCCCCACCGAGCGGGTCACGCGCACGGCGACACCACGGACGAGCCCGCTGTACGCGTCGTACGCCTCGGAGAGCGCGGCCTCGTCGCCGTAGACGAGACGTCGGTGCAGTTCGGCGTCGGCCGCGGCCCGGTCCTTGGGGTCGCAACGCTCCGTACGGGCCACCGGCACCACCACCTCGTACTGCCTTCCTAGCGTTCTGGGGAGCGGGACGCCAGAGGGCGGCAGGACTTCAGGCGGAGAGCGCGTCGAGGAGGCGGTCGACGTCGGCGGGCGTGTTGTACAGATGGAAGGAGGCCCGCAAGTTCCCTGCCCGGTTGGAGACTTCGATACCCGCACGCTGCAACTCGCCCTGCCGCACACCGAGTTCGGGTACGGACACGATCGGCGAGCCTGGCGAGGGCACCGGTTCGTGCCCGATCCGTGCGAGGCCCGTACGGAACCGGTCCGCGAGCGCCAGGTCGTGGGCGTGGATCGCTTCCGGCCCCAACTCCTCGATGACGGCGAGGGATTGGCGGGCCCCGGTGTACGCGACGAGGCTCTGGGTCTCGTCGAAGCGGCGGGCGGAGCGGGCGGGTTCGGTGACGGGCCCGTAGCAGCTGTCCCAGGGGTTCTCCCCCGAGACCCAGCCGCCGAAGACGGGCGTGAGCGCGTCGAAGCCCTCGGTGTCGGCCGGGCCGACGAAGAAGACGGCGCCGCGCGGGCAGGTCAGCCACTTGAAGGCGACGGAGGCCAGATAGTCGGCGTCGGCCGCGTGCGCCGCGAGCGGGTACCAGCCGGCCCCCTGCGAGACGTCGACGTAGAGCCGGGCGCCGTGCGCACGCGTGGCGGCGCGCAGTGCGGGCACGTCGGCGATCCGGCCGTCGGCCGACTGGGCCGCGCTCACCGCGACGAGCGCGGTGCCGGGGCGTACGGCGTCGGGGAGCGCGTCGAGCGGTACGGCACGGACCTTGAGGTCACCGCGTACGTGGAAGGGGTTGACGGTCGAGCTGAAGTCGCTTTCCGCCGTGAGGACTTCGGCCCCCGCGGGCAGGGACGCGGCGATGAGACCGCTGTAGACGGCAACGGACCCGCCGGTCGCGACCCGGCCCACCGGGACGCCGGCGATCCGGGCGAAGGCCGCGCGGGCCTCCTCGACGTCGGCGAAGAGCGAGTCGGGGGAACGGCCCGCGGCCATGTCGTCGATCGCGGACCGCATCGCGGCCGCGGCCCGTGCCGGGAGCAGCCCGGAACTCGCGGTGTTCAGGTAGGTGGTGGCGGGGGCGTACTGCGCGCGGACCAGCTCCGCGTCGAGGACCTGGGCGGCCGTGGCCCGGGCCCGGTGCTCACCGGAAGTCTCCATGGCACCACTGTGCCGCGCCACCAACTACCCGTCCATTGCGAATATTTGCCGGGTACATCTAAGCAACCCTTCTGCGTGCAGGTCAGGCGGGTGGCGAGGCCGGGAGTGGAGTCAGGAGCGGACTCAGGAGCGAAGTCAGGCCTGCGGGACGGCGCAGCCGTCGGGGCCGCAGGCGTCGCCGCCGTCCGCGCTGTCGATGACGGTGAGCGGGGAGCGGTCGGCCCACGCCTGGGTCAGCGCCTGGGTGAACACCTCGGCGGGCTGGGCGCCGGAGACGCCGAACTTGCGGTCGAGGACGAAGAACGGCACGCCGTTCGCGCCGAGCTCGGCGGCCTCGCGCTCGTCGGCGCGCACCGCGTCCGCGTACGCCTCGGGGTCGGCGAGCATCGCCCGGACCTCCGCCTCGTCGAGACCGGCCTCGACGGCGAGCCGCACGACGTTCTCGGTGTCGCCGAAGACGGAGTCCTGCTCGGCGAAGTTGCCCCGGTACAGGGCGTCGATCATCTGGTCCTGCACACCCTTGTCCAGGGCGAGGTGGAGCAGCCGGTGCAGGTCGAAGCTGTTGCCGAAGTCGCGGCCCTCGGTGAGGTACGGCAGGCCGAGGGTGGCGGCCTGCTGGCCGAGGCCCTGCTCGTTGGCGGCGGCCTGGGCCTCGCTGATGCCGTACTTCTTGGCGATGTACGGCACGACGAGGCCGGTCTCCCCCGGCTTGGCGTTCGGGTCGAGCTCGAAGGACCGGTGCACGACCTCTACGTCGTCCTTGTGCGCGAACCCGTCGAGCGCCTCCTCGAAGCGGGCCTTGCCGATGTAGCAGAACGGGCAGTTGATGTCGGTCCAGATCTCGACGCGCATGGGGTTCTCTCGGTCTCTCGTTCCGGGGATGCGGAGCGTGCACGTATCCGTATACGTGTACGGGGAGGGTGTGGGCGGTCGCGGGGTGTGCGGCCGCGCAGGGCGGGGTGGTGCCCTGCGCTCCGCTACAACCGGACGGGGCCTCCGGTCATTCCCCGCCCGGTGTGAACCGCATCCGGCGGTGCGAGCCGCCGCGGCCCTCCTGGCCCTCGTCGACCCAGCCGTGGCGGGCGTAGAAGGCCTGGGCGCGGGTGTTGTCCCCGTGCACGATGAGGTGGACCTCGGCGACGCCGTCGACCCGCCACTGCTCGACGCAGGCGGTGTGCAGTTCCGTGCCGATGCCGCGGTTCCAGTGATCGGGGTCGACCTGGAACTGGTACAGCACGGAGGCGTCGGCCGGGGCCTCGTCGGGCCGCCGGAAGGAGGCGAGGCCGACGACGGCGCCGTCCCTGACACAGACGAGTACGTGCCCGTGCGGCCGGGCTATGGCCACCTCCCACCGCTCGACCCACGCGCCCGGGTCCCCGTCGTCCGGGAGCCCCTCCCGGTAGTACGTGGCACGCGCCCTGCGGTGCAGGGCGGCGAGGACGGGGGCGTCGGCGGGAACGGCGGTACGGATCATGCCCCTCAGGACGCGGTTCGACGCCCTCGGGGTTTCGGGGTGGGTGGTCGGGCGGCGTGATGTGTGCGGGTGGGTGTGGTGGTGGGGGCGGGGAGGTGGGGTGACGGGGGTGTCGCCGGGGGGGGCGGGGTGGGCGCACCCCGGAGGTGGCTGGTCGCTGCGGCGGGGTTGGACCGGGGCGGCGGCCGTACGTCGGGGGGCTGATTGCTGCGACGGGGGTTGGACCGGGGGCGGCAGCCGTACGTCGGAGGGGGCTGATTGCTGCGGCGGGGTTGGGGCAGGGCCGGCCCTGCGCCCGAGGCGGCCGACCGCCCCGGCGAGGTCTGGCCGGCCGCAACGGTCGGCATGCGGCGTCTACCGTTGCGGCTGCCCCATGGCACCGTACGAGCCGCCGAGACGGTCGTGCACGCCGTCCCGCCCTCCGGGCCGTTCCCCGCCCACCTCCCACCCACCCGCCCCCTCCGGGGGCTCCGGTCGGAGCCCCCGAGCCCGGCCGTCCCGGCCGAAACCCGAACGGTCCCCGGACCGTCCCCTGCCCCACGGGCACCGACGGCCGGGGCCGTCGACGACCGGGAGCGGGCACCTCGCGGGCACGAGCGGCGCGAGCAGAGAGGGCTGGCCGGCCGCGAGACAGGGGGACGGGTGGGGTGGCCCGCCCCGGCTCTGAGCGACCTGGCCGGGCACCCGCGGCCACACCTGACGCCGGCTTCAACAGGCCGGAACCTCGGCCACATCAAGCAGACAGCCACACCCCGCGCCGACCGGGACGTCCGGGCCGAAGCCCCAGAGGAGGCGGGAGGCGAGCGCGGCCCGGCCGCCCGGCCGGACCATCTCGCCTGCGCCGAACCAACCCGGGCCCCGGAGGGGAACCAGGTACGGGAACCGGACCCCGCCGCGGGCGGGCGAACCGGGGTCGGTCCCCTGGCAGGCAGGAGCCGCGCCGCAGGCCGGTGAACGGGTGAGGTGGGTCCGGATGGCCCCAGCGGCCGGGCCCGTGAAGCCCGGCCGTCCGCCACCGAGCGGCAGCCGGAACAGTTCCCGGGGGCCTCGCCGACCTGGAACGCGGGCCATGCCTCTCACCCCGACCGAGCCGATCCCGGCCCAAGACCCCGGCGGGCGGCAGGAGCGGGAGGCAAGCCAGGAACGGGGACCGGGCCGAGCCGAACCGCTGGCGGACGGACGGGGCGGGTGGGCAGTCCTCTTGACGGACGGAGGCTGCGCCCGACTCCGGGCCGGACCGATCTCACCGGGACCGAAGCACCCCGGACCCAAGCCCCCGGAGGGGGCGGGAGGGTGGGAAGTGGGCGGGGAACAGGCACCGGGCCGGTCCGGGCCCAAGCCCACGGCGGGAAGCAAGCCAAGAACGGCAACTGGACCGAGTCGCAGGCGGACGAACGGGACGGGTAGACAGTCCCCTTGGGGGTCGGAGGCCGCGCCCAACTCCGGACGGGACCGATCTCACCGGGACCGAAACCAATCCGGGCCGAAGCCCCCGGAGGGGGCGGGAGGGTGGGAGGTGGGCGAGGCTCGGAGGTCGAGCACCGAGCGCCGGGCGCCGGGCCATGGCGCAGGCCGAGTGGGCGGGGTCGCGAGCCCCCGCCACCCGTATCCCGGCGGAGCCACCCCGCCCCCGGCGGAGCCGCCCGTTACGAACCGTCCCGTAGACCCTTCGGCCACGTCGGCCGGTGTTCGATGTGGTCGTAGGTGACGACGCAGCCCTCGCCCACCGGGGACTGGGCCAGGAAGCCGACCAGGGCCGAGGACGCGGACTTCTCGTCGCCGAGGGAGAAGATGCGGATGAAGGTCCAGCGCGAACCGTCGGTCGAGGCGTGGAAGGCGAAGGCCGAACCCGTGCGGCTGACGCGGAGCCACACCGAGGAGCCCGGCACCACGAAGGCGTTCGCGTCGTCGGAGTGACCGCGGGTGACGACCGTACAGATCGTGGGCTCGTCCGGGGACCGCTCGAAGCAGAGCTTGGCCCACTCCCAGTCGCCCACATGAACGTAGAGGACTCCCGCGTCGAAGGCGGCCTCGAAGCCGACCGTCACGCGGGCGATCAGCTGGAAGTCGCCCTCGGGCGCGCCGAGGAGACGCGGCGCGTCCGACGCCGGTTCCAGCGAGGAACCGGTCGGCGGCACGAACCGGTCCTGGCGCGGCCCCGCCCACCCGGTGAGCACCCCGTCCTCGTACGACCAGTGGCCGTCGGGTCCGTACGTGCGCAACGGGAAGGGCAGGGGCGGTATTTCGAGATCCATGCCGCCAGTCTCGCAGGGGCCCGCAGCTCCGCGGGCCCCGTCCGGTCAGTTCTCCAGGCGGCCGTTGAAGCGGCGCGGCAGCCCCAGCGGGTTGTCGTCGCGCAGCTCCTGCGGGAGGAGCGCCTCGGGCGTCGTCTGGTACGAGACCGGGCGCAGCCAGCGCTCGATCGCGGTGCCGCCCACGGACGTGGACGTCGACGTCGTCGCCGGGTACGGGCCGCCGTGGTGCTGCGCGGGCGCGACCGCGACACCGGTCGGCCAGCCGTTGACGAGGACGCGGCCCGCGATGGGCGTCAGCTCGGCGAGGATCTCGGCGCCGCGGCCCTCTCCGGCGGCCTCGCCCGAGGACAGCTGGACCGTCGCCGTGAGGTTGCCGGGGAGGCGGTTGAGGACCGCCGTGATCTCGTCGGCCGTCTCGTAGCGGGCGACGACCGTCACGGGGCCGAAGCACTCCTCCAGGAGCAGGTCGTGCGCGCCGCCCTCGGTCGCGAGCCGGCCGGCCGGGACCGTGAGGAAGCCGGGCGCCACCGTGTGCTCGCTGCCCGCGCCGGGCGTCACGGGCGCCTCCACGTCGGGAAGCTCGGCCCGCGCGGCGACACCGGCGACGAAGTTGTCGCGCATGCGGTGGTCGAGCAGCACGCCGGAGGCGGTGTCGCTGACGGCGGCCGTCAGGGACTTGACGAGCGTGTCGCCCGCCTCGCCCTTCGGCGCGAAGACGAGGCCGGGCTTCACGCAGAACTGGCCGACGCCCAGCGTCATGGAACCGGCGAGCCCGGTGCCGATCTGGTCGGCGCGCTCGGCGGCGGCGGCCTCGGTGATCACGACCGGGTTCAGGGATCCCAGCTCGCCGTGGAACGGGATCGGCACGGGACGCGCGGCCGCGGCGTCGAAGAGCGCACGCCCGCCGCGTACGGAACCGGTGAAGCCGGCCGCGGACACCAGCGGGTGCTTGACCAGCTCGACGCCCGCGTCGAAGCCGTGCACGAGCCCGAGCACGCCCTCGGGGACGCTGTGCTCGGCGGCGGCCCGCCGGATGGTGGCGGCGACCAGCTCGGAGGTGGCCGGGTGGTCGGGGTGCGCCTTGACGACGACCGGGCAGCCGGCGGCGAGCGCGCTCGCCGTGTCGCCGCCGGGCACGGAGAAGGCGAACGGGAAGTTCGAGGCCGCGTAGACGGCGACGACGCCCAGCGGGATCTTGTAGCGGCGCAGGTCCGGGATGGGCGGCGTCGCCGTGTTGTCGGGGTGGTCGATGACGACGCCGAGGAAGGCGCCCTCGTCGACGATGTCGGCGAACTTCCTCAACTGGAAGCAGCTGCGGGCGAGTTCACCGGTGAGCCGGACGGGGCCGAGCGCGGTCTCCGCGTCCGCCGCCTCGACGAGGTGGTCCTTGGCCTCTTCGAGGCGGTCGGCCGCGGTGCGCAGGAACGCGGCGCGGACGGTGCGGTCGGCGAGGGCGGCGCGGGCGTCCTGCGCGGCGCGGACCGCCTCGTCCACTTCCTGCGCCGTGGCCTCGTCCGCGACCTGCTCCCGCTGCTTCCCGGTTCGGGGGTCGACACTCCAGACTGGTGTTGCTGCCACGGCACATTCCTCCAGCTTTTCTCGCCGCGCACCAGGGTGAGCGACGAGGATCGTTCGATATACTGAACGCTGTCTCTGATGATGAACTACTCACCGAGACTATTTCTCGTCGAACGAAGGGGTCAAGGGCGATGTCGGCAGACGAGACGGGGGCCGCGGCAGGCGGCGGGCAGGTGAAGTCCGCGGTGCGGACCGTGGAGTTGCTCGAGTACTTCGCGGGCCGCCCCGGGATGCACTCCCTGGCCGCGGTGCAGGAGGCCGTCGGGTACCCGAAGTCCAGCCTGTACATGCTGCTGCGCACGCTCGTCGACCTCGGCTGGGTGGAGACGGACGCGACGGGCACGCGGTACGGCATCGGGGTGCGCGCCCTCCTCGTCGGCACCTCGTACATCGACGGGGACGAGGTCGTGGCGGCGGCCCGCCCCACGCTCGACCGGCTCTCCGACGACACGACGGAGACCATCCACCTGGCCCGGCTCGACGGCACGAACGTCGTCTACCTCGCCACCCGCCAGTCGCAGCACTATCTGCGCCCCTTCACCCGCGTCGGCCGCCGGCTGCCCGCGCACTCCACGTCGCTCGGCAAGGCGCTGCTCGCCACCCACACCGACGAGCAGGTGCGCAAGCTGCTCCCGGAGACGCTGCCCTCGCTGACCGAGCACACGACCACGGACCGCGAGAAGCTCATCGAGGAGCTGCACCAGATCCGCGAGCAGGGCTTCGCGGTGGACCGCGAGGAGAACACGCTGGGCCTGCGCTGCTTCGGCGTGGCGATCCCGTACCGCACCCCGGCCCGCGACGCGATCTCCTGCTCGGTCCCGGTGGCCCGGCTCACACCCGCGCACGAGCAGATGGTCAAGGACGCGCTGTTCGACGCCCGCGACCGTCTGATCCTGGCGACGCGCAGGCTCTGACGCGGTCGCGGGGCTCCGCCCCGGCCCACATGAACGTACGGTGAGAAATCGCACCACCAGGAACGAATCGCGCCGCCCCGCTCGTCTTCCGTACGCGATGAACAAGACGATCAGGCGCGCCTCCGTCTTTACGCTGCTCCTCGT
The DNA here is from genome assembly GCF_042730865.1 of Streptomyces sp. NPDC059897. Lineage (NCBI taxonomy): Bacteria > Bacillati > Actinomycetota > Actinomycetes > Kitasatosporales > Streptomycetaceae > Streptomyces > Streptomyces sp. NPDC059897. The sequence goes on from NZ_JBHWKQ010000031.1 coordinate 9,386, forward strand.
GTTCGCCCTGCTGGTCAGGGCGACGTGGGTGCAGTTCTACGACGGCCAGGCCCTCGCCAACAGCGACGACAACCGGCGGAAGACCATCTCGCAGTACGCGAACCCGCTCGGCGACATCATCGTGGGCGGAAAGGCGGTGACCGGCTCGACGAAGACGGGCGATTCCAGCGACCTGAAGTACAAGCGGACGTACACGGACGGTTCGCTGTACTCGGCGGTGACCGGCTTCACCTCGCAGGTGTACGGCGCCACCCAGCTGGAGGGGATCTACCAGGGCGTGCTCGACGGAACCGACACGCAACTGAAGAGCCCCATGGACACGCTCACCGGCAAGAGCGGCAGCCCGGGTGACGTGATCACGACGATCGACCCGGCCGTGCAGAAGGCCGCGTACGGCGCGCTCGGCGACAAGAAGGGCGCGGCCGTCGCGATCGACCCGGACACCGGCAGGATCCTCGGCATGGTGTCGACGCCGTCCTTCGACCCGTCGAAGATCAGCGGTTCCGGTTCCGAGGACGCGGCCGCCTGGAAGAAGCTCTCCAAGGACGAGGAGTCGCCGACCGTGAACCGGGCGCTCAAGCAGGCGCTGCCGCCCGGTTCGACGTTCAAACTGGTGGTCGCCGCCGCGGCCCTGGAGGACGGTCTGGTGTCGTCGATCGACGACAAGACGGACACGCCGAACCCGTACAGGCTGCCGGGTACGAGCACGTACCTGAAGAACGAGACGACCTCGATGCCCTGCGAGAACGCCTCGGTCCGCACGGCGCTGCAGTACTCCTGCAACACCGTCTTCGGAAAGCTCGCCGCCGAACTGGGCGGGGACAAGGTCCGGGCGATGGCCGAGAAGTTCGGCTTCAACGACGAGAAGACCGACGTTCCGGTGCGGGCCGCCAAGAGCAACTACCCGTCGAAGATGGACGACGCGCAGACGGCCCTGTCCGGCATCGGCCAGTTCGACGTGACGGCCACGCCGCTGCAGATCGCGATGGTCTCCGCGACGATCGCGAACGGCGGCGAGCAGGCGTCCCCGCACATGGTGTCCCAGGTGACGGACGCCGACGGCGACGCGGTCAAGGAGTTCGCGGACGACGACAGCACCCGGGTGATCAGCGAGGGGACCGCCACGCAGTTGCAGTCCGCGATGCAGACCGTGGTCTCCAAGGGCACCGGTACGGTCGCGCAGATGGACGGCAAGACGGTCGGCGGCAAGACCGGAACGGCGCAGCACGGCGAGAACAACAGCGAGACCCCGTACGCCTGGTTCACCTCGTACGCGAAGGACGACTCGACCGGCAAGAAGGTCGCCGTGGCGGTGCTCGTCGAGCAGTCGGACGCGGCCCGCTCCGAGGTCAGCGGCAGCGGCCTCGCGGGCCCTGTCGCCAAGGCGATGATGCAGGCGGCGCTCAAGAACTGACGCCTCCTCAATCCCAGTTCCACCGAAGGGTGTCCGGTATCACGGACACCCTTCGGTGCGTCGTACACAACGCTGGTACGCTCACGCCTCCCCCATCGGGCCGCCACTGTGAGGGAGGGGTCGCGTGAGCACGGTCGTGGACGCCGGGGACGATTCCGCTTCTGCCGAGTTCCATGCCTTCTTCGAACGGCACCACCGCGAACTCGCCCGCCTCGCGCACCTGTTGACGGGCGAGGCGGACGCCGCGGACGATCTCGCGGCGGACGCCCTGCTCGCGCTCTGGCACCGCTGGGACCGGGTGCGGGACGCCGAGCATCCGGTGGCGTACGCGCGCGGCGTCGTCGCCAACCTCGCGCGCACCCGGATCCGCAGCGCGGTGCGCGAGCGGCGGCGCGTGGCCCTCTTCTGGTCCGGACGGCAGGACCGTACGGACGGGCCGGACGTTCCGGCGGTCGTCGATGTGCAGGGCGCGCTGCGTGAACTCCCGTTCCGCAAGCGGGCCTGCGTGGTGCTGCGGCACGCCTTCGACCTGTCGGAGAAGGACACCGCGCTCACGCTCGGCGTGTCCGTCGGTACGGTGAAGAGCCAGACATCGAAGGGCATGGCCGAGCTGGAACGGCGGCTCGGGTCCGGCGAGCCGGCGTCCGGGCGCGTCCGGTCGGTGGGCGCTCCGCTGGACGCCACGGAAGGAGGCCGTCGATGAGCGAGGAGGACGTGCGGCAGCGGCTGCGCGCGGCTGCCGACGCCCACCGTCCCGACCGTGCGCGGATGCTCGCCCGTATCGAGCGCGGGATGCGCGAGCCGGAGCGGCACGAACCGGAGCGGCGGCCCGCGGTGGGCTGGGTGCGGATCGCCGCGCTCACGGCGGGTGCCGCGGGGGCGCTCGCGGTGGGCGGCTTCGCGGTCGGTTCGGCGCTGCGCACCGATCCGGGGCCGCAGCAGCGGCAGGTCGCGGTGTCGCCCGCGGCGGACCCGCTGTGGGCCGACGGTTCGGTGGACCCGGGGTCCAACGCGTACTGGGCGCAGTCCAACGTCACGTTCAAGACAAAGGCCGAACTGGCCGCGCTGACCGTCGAGTTGCGGGTGGCGCAGACCGGGAAGGTCAACAGCACCGGCGACTGGCGCTCGCTGCCCGCCACCGACTTCAAGGAGTCCGTCACCGAGCGGGACGGGTTCCTCGTGTACCGGTGGGTGCTGAGGCCGGGGCGCACGGTGCCGGTGGGTCAGCATGTGTTCGCCGGGCAGTACAACCACGCGGAGGGCGGCCGGGACGCGGGCGCGGACAGGTACTCCGTCAGCGGCCGGACCGGCTCGGGCCAACACGTGTACGTGGACGGCGACTTCGCCTGACGAAGGCGGCAACCCTTCCTCCGTCGGTGACCACTGAAGGGCATGACCAACACACCACGACACACTCATCGCCGCCGCACCACCCGCCGCAGAGCGCTCCTCGGGGGCCTCGGGGCGCTGACGCTCACCGGGGGCGCGCTCATGGCGAGCGGCATGCTCGGTACGGCGGGGGCCGCGGCCGCCTGGCCCTCGCCCACCGGCACCAAGGCCGTCAGCAGCACGATCTCCGTCTCGGGCACGTACGACGGCGGGCTCAAGCGCCACTACGGCTCCGGGGAGCTCGGCGGCGACGGGCAGGAGGAGGGGCAGGACCCGGTCTTCAACCTGAAGGACGGCGCCATCCTCAAGAACGTGATCATCGGCTCGCCGGCCGCCGACGGCGTGCACTGCGCGGGCAGTTGCACGCTGCAGAACGTGTGGTGGGAGGACGTCGGCGAGGACGCGGCCACCTTCAAGGGCAAGTCGACGTCGTCCGTCTACACGGTGTACGGCGGCGGCGCGAAGAAGGCCGACGACAAGGTGTTCCAGTTCAACGGCGCGGGCAAGCTCGTCGTCACCAAGTTCCAGGTCTCCGACTTCGGCAAGCTGGTCCGCTCCTGCGGCAACTGCTCGACGCAGTACAAGAACCGCAGCATCACCATCAACGACGTCGACGTGACGGCGCCCGGCAAGTCGATCGTCGGCATCAACTCGAACTACGGGGACACGGCGGCCCTGCGCAACGTCCGCATCCACGGCGACAGCAGCAAGAAGATCAAGCCGTGCGTCCGGTTCGAGGGCAACAACACCGGCGCCGAGCCCAAGGAACTGGGCAGCGGCCCCGACGGCACGTACTGCCGGTACACGGCGTCCGACCTGACGTACGACTGAGCCCCGGCGGCCGTGGGGTGCGGCCGCCGCCGGGCGGCCGCACCCCACGGGCCCATCGGTATCAGCCCACGTAGTACGTCGGGTTCGGGAACTTGTACGTCTTGTTCGCGTACCCGCCCTCCAGGTCCGAGTACTGGTCGCCGAAGTTGCCGACGATGTCGTAGCCCTGGGCCTCGATGTGCTTGCGCGTCGCCGACTTGTACTGCACCGTCGTGCAGTTCCAGGCGGCGGCCGTGGCGCAGTCGGCCAGGTATGCGGGCGGGTTCGCCTTGTCCTTGAGGTAGACGTGGTCCGCGTCGAGGTTGACGTCGATGCCGACCTTCTTCAGGTTCTCCACGGCGGCGGCGCGCTGCGTCTCGCCGAGCCCGGAGTTGTAGAAGACCTCGACGCCCTTGGACTCGGCGTACTGGATGAGCGCGGGCGTGCCGAAGACGGCGGGGCGGTTCGCCCTGCCCACGTACTCCTTCCAACTGGCGTCGTTGTAGACGTAGTTGGTCTTCTTCTCGTAGTCGAGGCTGAGCAGCAGCGTGTCGTCGATGTCGAAGACGATCGCGGGCTTGTCGCCCTTGTCGTGCTGCTGCCGGGCCGCCGCGGCGATCTGCCGCTTCGCGCCCTTCTGTATCCGGCCGAGGTCATCGGCGTAGGGGCTGTCGGGCGAGGCCTGCCAGACGCCGTCGGCGTCCTGCTTCGCGCCGTAGTAGGAGTCGATCTCCTTGGTGAGGAGGCCGATGTTGTGCGGCTCGGCCGTGGCCTTGTCGCCGGTGGAGCCCGCGTCGGCGGACCCGGCGGTGACGACGCCGGCGAGTACGAGGGAAGCGACCGTCGCTGTGGCGGCGGCGAGATGGCGCTTGCGCATCGGTGACGTAGATCCAATTCTGGCCGTGACGGCTGCGAGAGCCGTCGGGGACGGGGGGATTCGTGCAGGTGAATGCATGTCTACGCGCATCACATGAGTCCCGCGACCGGCTTTACCCGATCGATACCCGACGCCGATATGGCCGCACCATTGCTCCGGCATGGCACCTTGTTGACCGAGCCTTGAAGGGGCCCCTTCTAGGGTCGGAGGAAGCGCTTCGACCCACAGAATGCAGGGCCCCACCGTGACCGTGACCCCGACGAGTCTTCTCCCCCTCGCCGCCGGCGACCGCGCCACCTCGCCGGTCCTCCTCGGCTTCTTCGCCGTGGGCGGGGTCGTCGCCATATCGGCCGGCCTGAGCTGGGCGTTCGACCTCCGCGGCCTGGCGCCCGTCGGCTACCTCCGCGTCCTGGGCGCGGCTCTGACCCTCGCGGGCCTGGTGCTGCTGTTCGTCACCTGCGCCCTGTGGCACCTGGGCTGACGGCCGGCGCCGCTCACACCCACGGCCGCCACTCCCCCAGATACGCCTCCCGGGTGTGCCCCGCCGCCTGCTCTCCGGTGAGCTGCGGGCGGTTCCCGGGGACCGGCGACGCGGCGCCGGGGCCGGTGTTCCGGTACTCGGCGAACCGCTGGTCCTGCCACGGGAAGCTCGCCGACATATTGGCGTAGGGCTCGCCCGCGTCGATGCCCCGGCCGAGCCGCGACTCACGGACGACGAGGGCGGGCCTCGCGGTCGTGTCGGAGCTGGGCACCCAGGGGCGGGCCAGCTTGTAGTACGCGTCCGGGGCCGTCGAGCCGATCCGGCCGCGGGTGACCAGGAAGCCGAGCGGGTTGGCGCCCGCCGTGGACGGCGCGAACACGAAGCCGTACGGGGCGGAGGCCAGGTCGGTGCGGTCGAGCGTGCGGAAGTCGCAGCGTTCGAAGACCGCGGTGCCGCGCCCGAAGACGAAGTCGACGTCGCCCTCGACGTAGCAGTCGCGGAAGTACTGGCGGGAGAAGGCGGTGAGCGCGGGCGAGTCGGCGTACAGCGTGTCCTGGTGGCCGAGGAAGCGGCACCGGTGGAACGCCGAGCGGTCGCCCGTCACCTTGACCGCGACGGCCTGCGTTCCGGTGATCCCCGGGTGGTCCGCGCGCAGCCAGTCGTTGGCGAAGGTGACGTGGTGCGCCGTGAAGCCGTCGGGGCGCAGGGTGACGGTGGCGCTGCCGGTGGTGCCGTACGTGCCGGAGCCGTCGGGCTTCGGGGTGCCGGCGGCGTTGTCGTACACGACGACCGTGTCGCGGGGGTCGCCGGTGGCGCCGATCCAGGTCGTGCCGGTGGCCGTGGCCGGGACGGTCACCGTTTCCCGGTAGGTGCCGGGGGCGAGGACGAGGGTGTGGCCGGGGGTGGTCGCGGCGGATGCGGCGGCTTGGACGGTGAGGTGGTCGCCGGCGCCGCGGGGGTCGACGTAGAGGGTGGTCGGGGTGAGGCGGGATCTGGGTGAGCCGTAGCGGCCGAAGGGGTTTCTGCGGAGTGGTGTGGCGTGTGACGGTGTGGTGGCGGCGGCGCTCAAGGCGAGCGCCGCGCCAACGATGACGCTCCGTCTGGGGATACGGGTGGGCATGGTGCGGCTCCTGGGAATGTGGCCGGCGATCGGGGCGCACGTCGCGGGGCTCTGCCCCGGGCCCCGCGCCTCAATCGCCGGCGGGGCTCAATTGGGACCTGCGCCCTTCGCGACCACCCGCGGCACCGACTTCGCCGGGTCCACGTGCCCCCGCAGGGTCGGCTTCCAGCCCACCCCCTCGCGGAGCGGAGCGTCCGCGTGGTCCGCGTTGTAGGCCGCCACGAGGTCGGTCGGCCTGCCGTTGACCTGGTTGCCGGTGGCCGTCAGGGGATAGTCGTTCCAGCGGTGCAGGACGGCACCGGCCGAGGTTCCCTTGGGCAGCGTGAACGCGTTCTTCTCCGCGTAGAGCTGTGACTCGAAGCCGATGCCGAAGGAGTAGGAGTAATCGGCGTTGCCCACATACGAGTTGTTGTAGGCGTCGACCTGCCCGAAGCGGACGCGCGGGGCCCGTTCGACGAGGTTCTTGAAGAGGTTGTGGTGCAGCGTCACGCGCAGTTTGCCGCGGTCGGTGGCGGCCGCGCCGTCGCTGTTGCCGATCATCAGGGTCTTGTCGTGGTCGGCGAAGACGTTCCAGGAGGCGGTCACGTAGTCGGCGCCGCGCACGATGTCGAGCTGGCCGTCGTGCTGCTGGTAGAGGCGGCCGAAGTAGGTCGGCAGCGTGGAGTCGGGGTGGGCGCCGTCGGTGAACTCGTTGTGGTCGAGCCAGACGTGCGTGGAGTTGTAGACGACGGCCGCGTCGTACTCGGAGTTCCAGTTGCCGGTGTCGCCGTCCGTCGGGTCCCACTGCGGGAAGCAGTCGAGCGGGGACTCCAGGGTGAGGCCGCGCACGATGACGTTGTCGACGCCGTTGATCTGGAGGCTGCCGCCGACGATGCCGGGGTTCCTGCCGACGCCGATGAGCGTGGTGTTGGCGGGGACGGTCGCCTTGATGGCCTTGGCCTGGGCGGCGGCCGACGCGGCGCGCAGGTCCTCCTGCTCGCCGGTCACCTCCTTGTCGTAGCCCCAGACCTTCGGGTCGTAATCGGCGAGGTACTGGTCGAAGTCGTAGCCGTCGGCGGCGAAGTCCGCGCAGGTGGCGCCGTCCGCGTCGAGCGTTCCCCTGACCTTGACGATCTTGGGTGCGGTGCCGCCTGCGGCGAAGGCGGCCTTCAGTTCGGCCCACGTGGTGACGGTGTAGACGTGTGCGGCGTCGGCGGTGGCGCCGCCCGTGGTGCCGGTGGTGGCCGAGCCCCAGCCGTCGCCCTTGGTGAGGGTCTGGCGGGCGAGGTCGCGGGCGCCCGGTTCCGCCGCGCCCGCGGCGGTGACCGTGCCGGTGACGGCGAGGACGACGGCGGTGCAGCCGGCGGCGACGACCGCGTATCTCTGCTTGCTCTTCCTGTGTGCGCTCACTGTGCGGCTCCTGGAGGACGGGGTCGGGGGATGGCGGGCGGGAGTTGTCGGGCGGCGGATGTCAGGCGGGGGTGGTTCCGGCGAGCCAGGTCAGACGGGACTGCCAGGCCGGGTCCAGTTCGTCGACGGTGTCGGGCCCGTCGCCGGTGCGGCGCACGTCGCGGGCGGGCAGCACCTTGCGGCCGAGCAGTTCGGTGGCGGCCAGGCGGGCGACCGCGATCGCCCCCGCGGGGTTGAAGTGCGTGTTGTCCTGCTCGGTCGCGGTCCAGTTGAAGTACGTCTTCGTGGCCTCGACACCGAGCTTCCGCCACAGGGCCAGAGACAGCGCCTGGAGGTCGAGGAGCGCGACGCCCTCCCGTTCGGCGAGGGCGCGCATCGCCGCCGGGTAGTCGCCGTGGGTGGGCAGGGGGTTGCCGCCCGCGTCGAACTTTCTGCGCTCGACGGCGGTGGCGAGCACCGGGCGGGCACCCCTGGCCCGCGCCCCGTCGACGTACAGCTTCAGGTGCTCCTGGTACGTCGACCAGGGCTCGGTGTAGCGGGTGGGGTCGGCGCTCTTCTCGTCGTTGTGCGCGAACTGGATCAGGAGGAGGTCGCCGGGGCGGATCGCGGCGAGGACCGTGTCGAGGCGGCCCTCGTCGGCGAAGCTCTTCGAACTGCGGCCGTTGACGGCGTGGTTGGCGACCCGGACGCGGTCGGAGAGGAAGATCGGGAGGGCCGTGCCCCAGCCGGTCTCGGGCTTGGCGTCGAGGTACTTCTGGGCGGCGGTGGAGTCACCGGCGATGAAGAGGGTCCGCCGGTCGCCGCGGCGGGCGGTGGCGGCCGACACGGGAGGGGCGAGGGCCGCGGCGAGCGGCAGGGCGGCGAAGGCGGCCAGGGCGGTTCTTCGGGTGGTCGACACGTCGAGGTGCCGTCCTTTCGGGACCGGGGTGTGGTGGGGCCGGCGGCGGGAGCAGCGGGGCACGAGGCGTCCCGCCGCCGGCCCGGTCAGAGGTGAACAGGCAAGCGGTGACCGCTAGTTGGCCTGCTGCTTCCATTCGGCCTGCGCCTTGTTGAGCTGCTCGGCGAGGTGGTCCAGGAAGGTCTTCGCCGTGGTCTTGCCGAGCATGACCTTCTGGAAGTCGTCCTCGTTGTCGGCCTTGGAGATGGTGTTCCAGTCGGGCAGGTAGTACGGCAGCTGCACGATCTTGGTGCTGCCGGATTGCAGCGCCTCGGCGGCGAGCTTCGTCGGCTCGGACTTCTGCACCCAGTCGTCCTTGGCGGCGTCGGTGTTGGCCGGGATCTGCTTGGCCGACTCGTTCCACTTGCTGTTCTCCGCGTGCGAGGCGGCGAACTCCATGAACTTCCAGGCGGCCTTCTTGTTCTTGCTCGCCTTGAACAGGCCGAGCCCGTCGACCGGGTTGGAGACCTGGACGCGGGTGCCGTCGGGGCTCGTCGGGTTGGGGATGCCGCGGAACTTGGTGCCGAAGGCCTTCACGTGGTCGCCGTACGAGCCGAGGTTGTGGCTCAGCATGCCGATCTTGCCGCTGTCGTACTGCGCGACCATCTTCGTGAAGTCGTTGTTGACGTCGGCGGCCGGCGTCGCCTTCTTGTAGAGGTCGGCGTACTTCTGGAGCGCGGCCACGTTCTTCGGGTCGTTGACCGTCGTCTTCTCGTTGTCCGCGTCCCAGAACGACGTGATGCCGCTCTGCCCGTACGTCGCGTCGAGGGCCTGTGCGATGGAGCCCTCGCCGCCGCGGATGGTGTAACCGAACTCGTTCTTGCCCGTGTCGGTGAGTTCGGCCGCCGCCTCGAAGAACTTGTCCCAGGTCGTCGGCGCACCCAGGCCCGCCTTCTTGAACAGGTCGGTGCGGTAGTAGAGGACGCCGTTGTTGGCGGAGGTCGGCAGCTCGTACAGCTTGTCGCCCGCGCCCGCGGCCTTCACGGACTCCATGAAGGCGTCGTTGAGCTTCCCGTTGAGCGAGCTGGTCGCTATCCGCTCGTCGAGCGGTTCGAGGGCACCCTGAGCGGCGATCCCGGCGAGCATCGCGGTGCCCACGCCGCCGACGTCGGGCAGTCCGCCGCCCTGGATGGCGGTGTCGTACTTGGACTGCACGTTCTCGGCGGGGATGCCGACGTACTTGACCTTGATGTTCGGGTACTTCTTCTCGAAGTCCTTGATGATCACCATCCAGACGTCGCGGCGCACGGCCGTGTTGTTGTCCCAGAAGGTGATCTCGCCCTTGCCCGAACCCTCGTTGCCCTTGTCGCCGCCCGCGCCGCTGCCGTCGTCGCCGCAGGCCGTGGCGGTCAGGGCGAGGACGGTGCTGATGGCGACGGCGGTGCCGGTGCGCAGCGCGGATCTGCGGATGCCGCTGCGGGTTCCTCTGCGTGCACTGATGGTCATGGTCGGCTCTCTTCTTCTGGATCCAACTGGAGGGTGGTGCTGCAAAAGTGCGTGAACCGTGCGGCGCCGGCGGCCTGACCACCGGGCGGCGCCGCCGCGAACAGGCCGAGCAGGGCGCCGACCCAGCGCCAGGGCTGCGCGGCGAAAACCTGGCCGGAGCGCCGGAAGCCGTCCCCGGTGTCGACAAAGAAGCGGCAGCGGGCCCCGTCGGCGATGTCGACGCGCAGCCGCGCCGTCGCGTCGGGCGCCGCGCGGGGATGCGCGGCGTCCCGCTCCGCGTCGGCGGTGGTCTCGGCGAACCGGTGCACGACGTGGACCGTGCCGTCCGCCCCGCGTTCGAGGCCGATCCACGTGTACGCGTCGCCGAGCACGGCAAGTCCGGCGCGGGCGCCGGGAGTTGTGGCGTCGAGGTGGAGGTCGACCTCCACCTGGCTCGGCAGGAGTGGCAGCCGCTGGGTCAGCAGATGCGGTACGCGGCGCAGGTCGCGCACCCCGTCGGCGGAGCGCACGCAGGTCAGCAGCAGCCCGTCTCCGTCGTGCGAACTCGTCCAGTCCGCCTCGGAGTTGGCCGTCCACTGCCACTGCGGACCGAAGCGGCCGCCGGGGAAGTCGTCGTCCGTCGCGGGCGCCGTCACTGGCCGCGGCGGCAGCTTCGGCTTCTCGTGTACGTCGACGGGGGCGCCGTCGTCGCCGATCACGGGCCACCCGGAGGCGTCCCAGCGCATCGGCTGCAAGTGCACCACCCGCCCGTAGGGGCCGCGCTGCTGGAAGTGCAGGAACCAGTCCTCGCCCGCCGTGGTGCGCACCCAGCCGCCCTGGTGGGGGCCGTTGACGTCGGTGTCGCCCTGTTCGAGCACGACCCGTTCCTCGTAGGGCCCGAAGAACGAGCGGGAGCGGAAGGCACCCTGCCAGCCGGTCTCGACGCTGCCCGCGGGGGCGAGGATCCAGTACCAGCCGTCGCGCCGGTAGGCCTTGGGGCCCTCGAGGGTGAACCAGCCGGGGATGCGGTCCCCGTCGATCAACACCCGTCCCTCGTCGAGGAGTTCGCTGCCGTCGGGTGCCATGCGGTGGCCGGTGAGGCGGTTCTTGATGCCGGCGCGGGACTTCGCGTAGGCGTGCACGAGGTACGCCTCGCCGGTCTCCTCGTCCCACAGCGGGCAGGCGTCGATGAAACCCTTGCCCGCCTTGATCAGGTGCGGGGCCGTCCAAGACCCCTCGATGGACGGCGAGTTGACCTGGTACACGCCGTGGTCCGGGTCGCCCCAGAAGATCCAGAAGCGGCCGTCGTGGTGGCGGATCGACGGGGCCCACACGCCGCAGTCGTGACGTGGAGTGGTGAACGCCTCGGCGGGTTCGAGGCGGTCGAGGGCGTGCCCGAGAAGCGTCCAGTTGACGAGGTCGCGGGAGTGCAGCAGCGGCAGGCCCGGGACGCGGCCGAAGCTGGACGCCGTCAGGTAGAAGTCGTCGCCGACGCGGACCACGTCGGGGTCGGACCAGTCGGCGGCGAGCACCGGGTTGCGGTACGTGCCGTCGCCCAGGTCACCGGTTCTGCGCGGCGCGCGGCTCATGCGGCCACCGCCTTCCGGACGAGCGTCGCGGCCCGTTTCCGGTCGAGCGCCCCGTCGGCGACGACCGTGACCACGCGGCGTACGGCGGTGTCACCGGGGCCGATGGGCAGCCGGGCGGTGGCGGCGAGCGAGGAGCCGACGCCCGGGTACTCGTCGGTGCGGACGAACCACGGGTCGCGGCGGGTCTCCGCGGTGGCGCCGGCGAAGACGAGGGTCCAGCCGTCGCCCGCCATGGCCAGCCAGTCGGCGGGGCGGGCGTGGACAGCCGATTCGCCCTCGCCGTCCGCGGTGAACACCGCCGGGGCCGCGGCCTCCTTCGGCGCCCGCCAGAAGAAGCCTCCATACGCGGCGCCCGGGCGGCCATTGGTCGCGGGGCTGCCGATGCTCAGAGCGGCGTCCGACGGGTTGGTGAGCGAGAACGTGAAGTCCAACGCCCAGGCGTCGTCGCACAGTTGGGTGACGGCGACGGTGCGGCGCTCGCGCAGGAGCGGCACGCAGCCGTCCGCGATCCAGTCCAGGTCCTCCACGAACCCGTCCGGGTCGCACAGCTTGAACGCGCGGTGCCGCTGCTCGCCGTGATTGTCGAGCTCGGTCGGCCCCCGGCCCTCGACGTAGGTGCGCCCACCCCAGAAGTTGCGCCCCGCGACGTCCGGCACGGCGACGCCCACCCCGAGGTGGTGCGGGTGGTCGGCGGGCGCGAACTCGGTGACGGGGGTGCCGGCGAGCGTGGTCACCGGGTGCAGGAAGGGGCGCGGCGAGAGGCGGCGCCCGACGTCGGGGCGGATCTCGTAGCGGGCGACGGGGCGGCCCGCGCAGCTCAGCGTCAGCGGGGCGGTGGCCAGCCCGTGCAGGGTCCGGGTCATGACGAAGCCTCCGTTCCGGGGCGGGCCCAGGACGCGCCGAGTCCGGCGAAGCCCGTGAGGCCGTCGGCGCTCGCGGCGACGAGCCCGTCGGCGCCGTGCACCACCCGCCGTACGGTGCCCGGCCGGTCGGCGGGCACCTCGCTCCACGCGTCGGCGGGCAGCGCCAGCGGATCGGGGGCCACCCGGATCGCCTCGACCACGCGCATAAACGCGCCGGTGGCGGCAGGCGGCACGAGCAGCGGCGTCTCCCCGTCGGTCGCGAGGTGGTCGACGAGGTTGGCCAGGAGGTCGGTGCGCCCGTGCACCGACTCCTCGGGGCCGTGGCCCGCGCGCTGCACGAGGACGCGGTCCTGCTTGTACCAGAACGTGATCCGGCCGCGGCTCCCGTGCACGACGACGTACGGCTCGTCGGGCCGCTCGGCGCACAACGTCGCGGCGACGGTGACGCGCGATCCGGTGCGGGTGGTCAGCTCGACGTACGAGGTGTCGTCGGCCTCGATGTCGTTGGCGCGGTACAGCTCGGTGCGGATGGTGGCGAGGTCGGCGCCGCCGGTCGCGCCGTCGAGGGCGAGGGAGGTGGCGACGGCGTGGGCGAGCGGGTTGGTGAGCACGCCGTCGACGACGTCGACCGTCCGGCCGGAGCCGGAGCCGGTGCCGGTGCCGGAGCCGGAGCCGGTGTCGTCGGTGGCGGGGAGGCGACGGCGCCCGGCCCAGGGGGCGCGCCGGTAGTAGGCCTCGTCGCGGGCCCAGGCTCCGGCGGCGCCGATGCCGAGGGGCTCGCCGATGGCGCCGTCGCGCACGAGATCTCGTATATGAGACATCGCATGCGAGCCGAGCGACTGGAAGCCGACCTGGCAGGCGATCCCCGCCGCGGCGACCCCGGCCGCCATCCGCTCGTACTCCGTATATGACGGCGCGGGCGGCTTTTCCAGGAGCAGGTGCACGCCCCGCTCGGCGGCGACCAGGGCCAGGTCCGTGTGCGTGGGGATCGGCGTGCAGATGATCGCGATCCGGGCGCCGGTGCGGTCGAGCAGCTCCCCGAAGTCGGCGCTCTGCACGAGGTCTCCGGCGTCGAACCCGTCGAGTTCCGCCCCGTCCAGCGGCCGCAGCTCGCACACTCCGACGAGCCGCACCCGGCCCGCCTGCGCGAGGCCCCGCAGATTGTTGAGGTGCCAGCGGCCGTGTCCGCGTGCGCCCGCGAGGACGACGGGAACGGGTTCGTGCATCGGGCCGCTGTTGCCTGTCCGCATGATCGACTTGATCTTCATGGTGCTTGTCATCCCTTCACCGCCCCCGCGCTGAACCCCGTGACGAGCCATTTCTGAATGAAGGCGAAGACGATCACCACGGGCAGCGCGGCCACGACGCCACCGGCGGCGAGCGCGCCCAGGTCGACGGAGTCCGCGCCCATGAGGGTGGCGAGCCCGACCGGGATCGTCTGCTTGTCCTGGTTGGAGAGGAACATCAGGGCGAACAGGAAGTGGTTCCAGCTGTGCACGAAGGCGAAGGAGCCGACCGCGATAAGCCCCGGCCGCAGAAGGGGAAGCACGACGGCACAGAAGGCTCGGAAGCGTCCGCAGCCGTCGACCCAGGCGGCCTCTTCGAGCGAGTACGGGACGTTCTTGATGAAGCCGCTGATGAGGATCATCGTGAGCGGCAGCTGGAAGACGGTCTCGGCGATGATGACGCTGCCGAGCGAGTTGATCATCCGCAGGTTCGCGAAGATCTGGAACAGCGGGACCAGCATCAGGGCGCCCGGAATGAACTGCGAGCACAGCAGGGCGAGCATGAAGCCCCGCTTGATCCGGAAGTTGAAGCGGGCGAGCGCGTAGCCGCCGGCCAGCGCCACGACCGTCGTCATCAGCATCGAGGCGAGGCCGACGAGCAGGCTGTTCTGAAAGAAGACCGCGAAGGACCGCTCGTTCCACACCTTGTCGAAGTGCTCGAAGGTGAGCGGCCACGGCACGAGGGAGGTCGACCCGGCGGGCCGGAACGCGAAGAGCAGCATCCAGTAGAAGGGGACGAGCGTGAAGAGGAGGTAGACGCCGAGCGGGAGGTAGATCTGCCAGCGCGGCACGTGCTCCCAGGACGGGCCGTCGCTCCCCTTCTTGGAGGGCCGGAGGGCGGCGCGGTGCTTGCCGCCGCGGGTCGTGGGGGCGGGCGCGGTCGTGGTGGCGGTCAATTCGGCTTCCTTGACGGTCACTTGTCCTCGCCCCCGAACTTGCTCAGGCGGAGATAGATCATCGAGCAGAACAGGAGGATCACGAAGGCGATGGACGTCAGCGCGGACGCGTAGCCGAAGTCGTGGCTGTCGACGGCGATGGAGGCGATGCGCAGCGGCAGAGTGGTCGTCTCACCCGCGGGTCCGCCGCCGGTGAGGGTGTAGAGCAGGTCGACGTTGTTGAACTCCCAGACCGCGCGCAGCAGCGTGGACAGGATGATGGCGTCCTTGAGGTGCGGCAGCGTGATGTGGAAGAACTGCCGGATCCGGCTCGCCCCGTCGACCTCGGCGGCCTCGTACAGGTCCTTCGACACGGACTGCAGGTCGGCGAGGATGAGGATCGCGAAGAAGGGGACGCCGCGCCAGAGTTCGGCGGTGACGACGGCGGGGAAGACGGTCGCGGTGTCGGAGAGCCAGGACGTGCCGTACGAGCCGATCCCGATCTCGGCGAGGTAGCGCGTGATGCCGGTCTGCGAGTTGTAGAGCAGCATCCAGACGGCCGAAGTCAGCACGCCGGAGACGGCCCACGGCGAGAAGACGAGGGCGCGGGCCATGCCGCGGCCGACGAAGGTCTGGTTGACGACGAGCGCGAGTCCGAGGCCGAGCAGCAGCTGCAGCACCACCTGGACGACGACCCATTGGAGGCTGAAGCCCAAGGTCCGCCAGAAGTCCGGGTCGTTGGTGAACGCGGTGACGAAGTTGTCGAGCCCCGCGAACCCGTTGCGCCACGGCTTGGTCGGGTTGAAGTGCTGCACGCTGTAGTAGAAGACGCTGATGACGGGATACGCGATGAAGCCCAGCATCAGCAGCCCGGCGGGCGCGATCAGCAGATACGGGAGCCTGCGCGGGGTGGCTGACTTGCGGCGCCGGGGCGGCGACGCGCCCGGCGGTGCTTTGGCCACGGCTGCGGCTTGGGCCATGACGGGAACTCCGTTCTCGGTGGCTCAGGTCGGTGCTTCTTGCTCTTCACGGGTCCGTAGAAAGCGCTTGCACGAGGCACGTATCGAAACGCTTCGCAGACGGTGTTCGGGGTGTCGGCCATGAAGGCCGGCGGTGGTGCGGGGTGGTTCAGCTCGCGTACGGGTCCTGGACCGTGCCGGACCGTGCCAGGAAGGCGAAGTCGCAGCCGGTGTCGGCCTGGGTGATCTGCTCGTCGTAGAGCACGCCGTAGCCGCGCTGGTGACGCTCGGCGGGCGGCGTCCACTCGGCCCTGCGCCGCTCCAACTCCTCGTCACGGACGTTGAGTTGGAGGGAGCGGGCGGCGACGTCGAGGGTGACGGTGTCGCCGCTGCGGATGAGCGCGAGCGGGCCTCCGACGTGCGACTCGGGGGCGATGTGCAGGACGCACGCCCCGTAACTGGTGCCGCTCATCCGGGCGTCGGAGAGCCGCACCATGTCGCGCACGCCCTGCTTGAGCAGGTGGTCGGGGATGGGCAGCATTCCGTACTCGGGCATGCCGGGGCCGCCCTTGGGGCCCGAGCCGCGCAGCACCAGGACGCTGTCGGCGGTGATGCCCAACTCCGGGTCGTCGATGGTGCGTTGCATGGTCTTGTAGTCGTCGAAGACCACGGCCGTGCCGGTGTGCTTGAGCAGTCGCGGGTCGGCGGCGATGTGCTTGATGACGGCGCCGTCGGGGCAGAGGTTGCCGCGCAGGACGGCGACGCCGCCCTCGGCCGCGACCGGGTTCGTACGGGTGCGGATCACGTCGTCGTCGTGGACCTCGGCGTCCTCGATCCGCTCGCCGAACCGGCCGTTGACCGTGGGCCGTTCGAGGTGCAGCAGGTCGGCGATCCGGGAGTGGAACGCGGGCAGGCCGCCCGCGAAGTGGAAGTCCTCCATCAGATACGTCTGCCCGCCCGGCCGTACGTTCGCGAGCACGGGAACGGTGCGTGCGATCCGGTCGAAGTCGTCGAGCGTGAGCGGCACTCCGGCCCGCCCGGCCATGGCGATGAGGTGGATGACGGCGTTGGTGGAGCCGCCGAGTCCGAGCACCGTGGTGACGGCGTCCTCGAAGGCCTCGGGGGTGAGGATCTCGGAGGGCTTGAGCCCGGTCCAGGCGAGGTCGACGGCGCGGCGCCCGGAGGCGGCGGCCATCCGCTCGTGCGCGGAGTCGACGGCCGGGATGGACGAGGCGCCGGGCAGGGTCATGCCGAGGGTCTCGGCCGCCGCGGTCATGGTGGACGCGGTCCCCATGGTCATGCAGTGACCGGGAGATCGCGCCAACCCGCCCTGGAGTTCCCGGAGTTCGCAGTCGGTGAGGTTGCCCGCGCGGTGCTCGTCCCAGTACTTCCACATGTCGGTGCCGGAGCCGAGGGTCTCGCCGCGCCAGTGGCCGGGCAGCATCGGCCCGGCCGGCACGAAGAGCGCCGGTACGTCGGCGGAGGCCGCGCCCATGAGCAGGGCCGGGGTCGACTTGTCGCAGCCGCCGAGCAGCACCGCCGCGTCGACCGGGTAGGAGCGCAGCAGCTCCTCGGTCTCCATCGCAAGGAGGTTGCGGTAGAGCATCGGGGTCGGCTTCTGGTACGTCTCCGAGAGCGTGGAGACGGGAAATTCGAGCGGGAAGCCGCCCGCCTGCCACACGCCCCGCTTCACGGCCTCCGCGCGCTCGCGCAGGTGCACGTGGCAGGGGTTGATGTCGGACCAGGTGTTGAGGACGGCGACGACGGGGCGGCCCTGGTACTCCTCGGCCTCGTAGCCGAGTTGGCGCATCCGGGCGTTGTGCGACCAGGTGCGCAGCTGCCCCTCGGTGCCGTACCACTGGTGGGAGCGGAGCTGCTCGGGGGCCAGACGGGCTCTGGGCGCGTCGGTCATATGGACCACCCCGCGGCGATCTCGGCGACCTCGGCGCGGGCCGCCTCGGGGAGTTCCTTGCTCGGCGGGCGGACGTCGCGGCGGCACAGGCCGAGGGATGCCAGGGCCTCCTTGACGACGGTGACGTTGTTGGCGGAGGCGTCGGCGCCGCGCAGTTCCTCGAAGCGGCGGATCTGCTCCCACACCTTCATGGCGGCGGCGTGATCGCCGGATCGAAGCGCTTCGATCATGGACAGGGAGACGCTCGGCGCGACGTTCACGAGGCCCGAGGTGAAGCCGGTGGCGCCCGCGGAGAAGTAGGAGGGCGCGTACGGCTCGGCGAGCCCGGCCACCCAGACGAACCGGTCGAGGCCCGCGTCCCGGGCGAAGCCGGCGAACCGCGCGGCGTCCGGGACGGCGTACTTCACGCCGATCACGTTCGGACAGGCGGCGCCGAGCTCGGCGAGCCGGGCGCCGGGCAGCGCCGCGTTCCTGAGGTAGGGGACGACGCCGAGCTCGGGGACGGCCCGCGCGATGGCCCGGTGGTAGTCGACCCAGCCGACCTCGGAGACGTAGGGGTGAACGGGCTGGTGGACCATCACCATGTGGGCGCCGTGCTCGCGGGCGTGCCGGGCGGCCTCGATCGCGGTCGGCACGTCATGGCCGACGCCGACGAGGACGATGCCCCGCTCCCCCACCTCTTCGAGGGTCAGTTCCGTGACGAGGCGGCGCTCCTCGGGGGTGAGGGCGTAGAACTCTCCGGTGTTCCCGTTCGGCGTGAGGGTGCGCACCCCGCTGTCGAGCAGCCGCCGCAGCAGGGCCCGGTACTGGCCCTCGTCGACGGATCCGTCCTCGGCGAACGGGGTCACCGGGATCGCGACCACGTCCGCGAGCGCGGCGCGCTGGGTCTCGAACGCGGCCGGCGTGACCGATGTGGCAGTCATGAGTGGTGCTCACCCTTCTCTTCCCGGTCCTCCCGCGTTTCGGGGAAGGCCCGCTCGACGAACGACGCGATGTGGTTCCGCAGGGCGCGCGAGGCCCCCTGGGCGTCACCGGCGAGGGCGAGCTCCAGGATCTCCCGGTGCTCGGCGGCCTCCCGGTCCCACGAGGGGTCGGCCGCCCACGCCACCGCGGACACCAGGGCGGCCTGGTCGCGGACCTCGTCGAGCATCCTGCCGAGCAGCGGGTTGCCGCAGGGGAGGTAGAGGGCGCGATGGAACTCCCGGTTGGCCAGCGAACGCTGGGCGGTGTCGCTCGCGGTGGCGGCGCTGTGCAGGGCGTCGCGGGCGGCGTCGAGGGAGGCGCGGCGGCGCACCGTGCGGCGCAGCGCCTCCGGTTCGAGCAGCAGCCGCACGTCGTAGACCTCGCGGGCCATGTCGGCGTCCACCATGCGCACCGTGACGCCCTTGTACTGGCTCATCACGACGAGTCCGGTCCCGGCGAGGGTCTTGAGGGCCTCGCGCACCGGGGTCTTGGAGACCCCGAACTGGGCGGCGACGTCGGTCTCCACCAGGGCCTGACCGGGCCGCAGCTGCCCGGTCAGGATGCGGTGCTTGATCTCCTCCAGGACGTACTGGGTGCGGGAGGGGATCGGCGTGGGCACAGAGGTCATGCGGGCCTCTCGTATGGCGTATCGCGTCTCATATATGACGTACGAAGTACGACGCGTTGAAGCTAGAAGCGGGGCCTTGTTTCGTCAACGCTTCCGGCAAAAGAAGTTCACACAACTTCCATGAATCTTCCGGAAGTTGATCATCCGCAAGGCCTCGCCGCCACCGCCGGCCGGAGCCCCGCCGCCGGTCAGAGCCCCGCGAGCGCCCCTGCCACCGCCGCGAGGTCCCCGTCCGAGGCCAGCCCCGCGTGGTACAGCCGCAGCTGCGTGGCGCCCAGGTCGCGCGCCGCGCGCACGTCCTCCCCGAGGGTGTCCGGGCTGCCGCCCATGCCGCGTACGACGGTGAGGTTCGCGGCGACGACACCCCTCCCCCGCTCCGCGAACGGCCGCACCTGGCCCGCCCCGCCCGTGCAGGGCACGACGACTCCGTCGGCGACGGAGAGGATGTGCTCCGGGTCGACACCGGCGTTGGCGCCGCAGTGGTACGGGACGGGGTCGGCGTGCAGCAGCACCTGGAAGCCGGCGGGGGCCGCGGCCCGTACCGCCGCGACGGCCGCCTCCTGGAGGGTGCGGGCCGTGGCGTCGCGGTACGCGCGCGTGGCGGCCGCGGCCCCGGCGCCGAGCAGCTTCTCGACCGTCGCCCAGCCGTCGTCCGTTCCGCTTCCCCGCCACACGGGATCCAGGGCCGAGCGGACGGCAACCGCCAACTCGACAGGATCCAGACCGTGTTCGGCGTACCCGTCGCGGCACGAGGGGCAGAAGCAAAGCGACATCAGGTACTGCCCGGCCTCGCCGAGTCCGACGCCGCCGGTCTTGTCGTGGGCGTGCAGGTGGGCGAGGCCGTACCAGCCGAGCGATTCCAGTTCGGTGCCGCGGGCGCCCGGCCGTGTGGCGGCCTCCGCCGCCAGGTCGACGAGGTACGCGCGCGTGGCGGGCTGCGCGATGCACGGCGCCCAGGGGTAGCGGTCGCCGTAGGCGTTGACGACGGAGGTGTCCGGGTGTTCGGCGCCCATCCGGGAGTTGTGGGCGAGCACGACCCAGGTGTGGACGTCGAGCCCGGCGCCCGCGAGAGCCTCGGCCGCTTCCCCGAAGGCGTCGCCGGGGGCCCAGTCCCCGGCCTCGTACGGCACCAACTCCCGACCCTGCCAGCGCTGTTGATCGGGTGGGTAGAGGACGGCCGCGTGCTCGGCCGTCACGATGCGGTGGCGCGGATGGCGGGGCGTCAGCGCGCGCGTGGAGTGGTACGCGGCGGCGAGGGTGACCTGTTGGACGCCGAGGTCGGCGATGCGGCGGGCGGCGTCCGGGTCGCCGTTGACGTCCCAGGGGTATACGAAGGCCGAGGTCCTCACGCGTCGGCTCCTTCCAGCAACTTGGTGCCCCGCTCGATGAGTTCGACGAGGCGCTCGATGTGTTCCGCGCGCGGTTCGTGCAGTGGTGGCCGCACCCCGCCGACGTCGAGCCCGCCGAGCCGCACCCCCGCCTTCACGAGCGAGACGGCGTATCCCCGCCCCTGGTTGCGGAGTTCGACGAGGGGCCGGTAGAAGCCGTCGATGAGCCGGTTCACCGTGGTGTCGTCGCCCGCGTTCAGCGCCTTGTGGAAGGCCTGCGCGAGTTCGGGGGCGAAGGCGAAGGCGGCGGAGGAGTAGAGGGTGATGCCGATGCCGCGGTAGGCGAGGCCGGTGAGTTCGGCGGTGGGCAGCCCGTTGAAGTAGAGGAAGTCCGCCGCGCCCTCGGTCCGCACAGCGCTGACGATCCGCTGCATCAGGTCCAGGTCGCCGAGCCCGTCCTTGAGCCCGATCACCTTGGGGTGCCGGGAGAGCGCGACGACGGTCTCCGGGGTGAAGACCGCGTTGTCGCGCTGGTAGACGACGGTGTCGAGGGAGGTCGCGTCGGCCAGCTCCGTGTAGTGCCGGAGCAGCCCCTCCTGCCCCGCGACGACGAGGTAGGGCGGCATCGCCAACAGGCCGTCCGCGCCCGCCCGTTCGGCCGCGCGCGCGTACCGGACGGCGAGCGCGGTGCCGTATCCGGCGCCCGCGACGACGGGCACCCGGCCCGCCGTCGCCTCGACCGCGGCGGCGACGCAGTCCTCGAACTCCTCGGGCGTGAGGGCATGGAACTCCCCGGTGCCGCAGCAGGCGAACACGGCGGCGGCCCCGGCCTCGACGCCGCGCGCCACATGGGTGCGGTAGGTGTCGAGGTCCACGGTCCCGTCGGATCCGTAGGCGGTGACGGGGAAGAACAGCGGCCCGCTGGGAATGCTGAGGCGAGCGGCGAGAGGGACTGAGGTCACGAGCTCTCCCTGGACGTGCACACCGCACGGTGTGCACGTTTGTGATTCGCGTTTACATTTCTGAACAATGCCACGGTAGGACGGCCTTCAGTGGCCGGTCAAGCACCCAAAACACGCGAACTCACTGTGCACGCACGCCCCTTGACTGGCCGTGGGAGCGCTTCATAGCGTGTCCATGAATGTGAATGCCGCTCACGCAACCGGAGATCACACGCATGCCAGTCCCCTCCCGTTCCCGCACCATCCTGCTCACCGGCGCGGCCGGCGGACTCGGCACCCTGATGCGGGAGCTGCTGCCCCAGTACGGCTACGAGCTCCGCCTGCTCGACGTGCGCCCGATCGAGGACGCGCCCGACGCCATCGTCGCCGACCTCAATGACACGGGCGCCCTGCGCGAGGCCGTGCGCGGCGTCGACGGCGTGCTGCACCTCGCCGGGATCTCCCTGGAGTCGACCTTCGACAAGATCCTCGACTCCAACATCAGGGGCACGTACCACCTGTACGAGGCCGTGCGCGAGGAGGCCGCGTGCCGCGCGGACGGCAGCGCGCCCCGCGTCGTCTTCGCCTCCTCCAACCACGCGATCGGCTACACGCCGCGCCCGCGCGTGGCGGACGGCGATCCGCTGGTCCCGGTGGAGACGCCGCGCCGCCCCGACACGCACTACGGCCTGTCGAAGTCGTTCGGCGAGGACCTCGCCCAGTTCGCCTGGGACAAGCACGGCATCGAGACCGTCTCCGTGCGCATCGGCTCGTGCTTCAAGGAGCCCACGGACGTCCGCATGATGTCGGTGTGGATGAGCCCCGCGGACGGCGCCCGCCTCTTCCACGCGGCGCTGTCCGCCGAGAAGGTCGGCCACACCGTCGTCTACGGCTCCTCCGCCAACACCCGCGTCTGGTGGGACCTCTCCAGCGCCCGCGCCCTCGGCTACGAGCCGCAGGACGACTCGGAGGTGTACGCGGAGAAGCTGCTGGCCGAGCACGGCCCGCTCAGCGACGACAACCCGGCGCACCAGTACATGGGCGGCCGCTTCGTCAACGACCCGCCGATCTGGCCCCACTGAGCACTGCCGAGGCCCCACTGAGGGCGGCACTTCCAGGCGGGCGGGCACCGAACGGGCCCGCCCGTCGCCTTGTTCGGGCATCCGCCCCGCCCGAACCCACATGATCCCACGCTCCCCCGCAGGTCCGCGCCGGACCGCCCGCCCCGCGAAACGGACAGGAACGGGCGGCATCGGGCCCGCTCCAGGCCTGTTCACCTCGGCGTACCCCCGGTACAACTTCCGGTGCGGGCCCTTCCGGGCCCGAACGGGCAGGGACGGGTACGAAGGAGGTCGGCGGGCATGAGCGCGGAGGAACGACAGCGGGAGATCGTGCGGGCGGCGCGGCACTCCGGGTCCGTCGACGTCACCGAGCTCGCGCACGCGCTCGGTGTCGCGAAGGAGACCGTGCGCCGTGACCTGCGGGCCCTTGAGGACCACGGCCTGGTGCGGCGCACGCACGGCGGGGCGTATCCGGTGGAGAGCGCCGGGTTCGAGACGACACTGGCGTTCCGCACGACGATGCACGTACCGGAGAAGCGGCGGATCGCCTCGGCCGCCGCCGAGCTGCTCGGCGACGCCGAGACGGTCTTCGTCGACGAGGGGTTCACGCCGCAGCTGATCGCCGAGGCGCTGCCACGCGATCGGCCGTTGACCGTCGTCACCGCGTCGCTCGCCACCGCGGGCGCGCTCGCGGAGAACGACGACACGACGGTGATCCTGCTCGGCGGCCGGGTCCGCGCGGGCACCCTCGCGACCGTCGACCACTGGACGTCGAAGATGCTCGCCGGCTTCGTCGTCGACCTCGCCTACATCGGCGCCAACGGCATCTCCCGCGAGCACGGCCTGACCACCCCCGACCCGGCCGTCAGCGAGGTGAAGTCGCAGGCCATCCGGGCGTCGCGGCGCACCGTCTTCGCGGGCGTGCACACCAAGTTCGGCGCGGTCAGCTTCTGCCGCTTCGCCCCGGTGGGCGCCCTGGAGGCGATCGTCACGAGCACCCAGCTGCCCGCGTCCGAGGCCCACCGCTACTCGCTGATGGGGCCGCAGGTCATCCGCGTCTGATCCACCCACGCACCACTCCCCTGGCACGGAGGCGGGTTCCGCACACCCGTCGCCGTACCGCTTCATCCAGGTAAATCCCTTTCACCCCTTACGTCCAGGAGCATCGATGCGAACCCAGAGCCGACGCAGGCCACCGGGCCCCCTGCTCGTGATGGCCGCCGCAGGGACGCTGCTCACCCCCCTCCTGTCCGGCTGCTGGGCCGGCGCCGGCGGGCTCGGCAGCGGCGGTGACTCCCTCAACGTCCTGATGGTCAACAACCCGCAGATGGTCGAGCTGCAGAAGCTCACCGCGAAGCACTTCACGCGGGAGACCGGCATCAAGGTGAACTTCACGGTGCTGCCGGAGAACGACGTCCGCGACAAGATCAGCCAGGACTTCGCCAACCAGGCGGGCCAGTACGACGTCGCGACGCTCTCCAACTACGAGATCCCGATCTACGCCCGCAACGGCTGGCTCCGCTCGCTCGGCCCGTACGTCAGCAAGGACGAGGCCTTCGACCAGAAGGACATCCTCGCCCCCATGCGCGAGTCCTTGACCGGCGACGACGGCAAGCTCTACGGCGAACCGTTCTACGGCGAGTCGTCCTTCCTGATGTACCGCAAGGACGTCTTCGCCAAGAAGGGCCTGAAGATGCCCGAGCACCCGACCTGGCGGCAGGTCGCGGACCTGTCGGCGAAGGTCGACGGCGCGGAGCAGGGCATGAAGGGCATCTGCCTGCGCGGCCTGCCCGGCTGGGGCGAGTCGATGGCGCCGCTGACGACGGTCGTGAACACCTTCGGCGGCACCTGGTTCGACAAGGACTGGAAGGCCCGCCTCGACGACACGGGCTTCAAGGAAGCGACCAAGTTCTACGTCGATCTGGTCCGCAAGCACGGTCAGTCCGGCGCCGCCCAGTCCGGCTTCGCCGAGTGCCTCAACAACCTCACCCAGGGCAAGACGGCCATGTGGTACGACGCGACCTCCGCGGCGGGCTCCCTCGAAGCGTCGAAGTCCCCCGTCAAGGGCAAGATCGGCTACGTATCGGCACCCGTCGAGAGGACGAAGTCGAGCGGCTGGCTCTACACCTGGGCGTGGGGCCTGCAGAAGGCCTCCCCGAACCCGGACAAGGCCTGGAAGTTCATCTCCTGGGCGTCCGGCAAGGAGTACGAGAAGCTCGTCGGCGAGAAGTTCGGCTGGGCCAACGTGCCGGCCGGCAAGCGCGCCTCCACGTACGACATCCCGCAGTACCGCGAGGAGGCCGCGCCGTTCCAGGCGCAGACGCAGGCCGCCATCG
Organism: Streptomyces sp. NPDC059897; assembly: GCF_042730865.1. Lineage (NCBI taxonomy): Bacteria > Bacillati > Actinomycetota > Actinomycetes > Kitasatosporales > Streptomycetaceae > Streptomyces > Streptomyces sp. NPDC059897. The sequence goes on from NZ_JBHWKQ010000031.1 coordinate 33,969, forward strand.
AGAACGCGCGGCCGGGCGATCCGGGCGTGCAGCCGCGGCCCGCGCCCGGCATCCAGTTCGTCGGCATCCCCGAGTTCACCGACCTCGGCACCAAGGTCTCGCGGGAGATCAGCGCGGCCGTCGCCGGACGCCAGTCAGTCGACACGGCGCTCGCCAAGTCGCAGAAGCTCGCCGCCGAGATCGCGAAGGAGTACGAGGGCCGATGACCACGACGACCGCTCCGGCGCCCCCTGCCTCCCGCGCGCCGGTCGCCCCGAACACCCCGAGCAGGCTGCGCGCCTGGGCGACCCGCGCGCCGCTGCTTCCCGCCCTGGTCTTCATGATCGTGGTCACCCAGCTCCCGTTCGTGGCCACCCTCGTCATCTCGTTCTTCGACTGGAACGCGCTGTACCCGGACGCCCGGCACTTCACCGGGCTCGGCAACTACTCCGAGGTCCTCACCGACCCGGACCTGAGCAAGTCCGTCCTGACCACGATCGTCCTGACGGTGTCGGTGGTCGTGGCCAGCCTGGTTCTCGGCCTCGCCCTCGCGCTGCTGCTCGACCGCCGCTTCAAGGGCCGCGGCCTGGTCCGTACGCTGCTGATCGCGCCGTTCCTCGTCGTCCCGGTCGCCGCGGCACTGCTGTGGAAGCACGTCCTCTACAACCCCGAATACGGGCTGTTCAACGGCCTGTTGCACTACGTGGGCGGGCCCCAGCCCGACTGGATCTCGAACACTCCGCTGCTCGCGGTGGAGCTCTCGCTCGTCTGGCAGTGGACCCCGTTCATGATGCTGATCCTGCTCGCGGGCCTGCAGTCGCGCTCCGCCGAACAGATCGAGGCCGCCCGCGTGGACGGCGCGGGCGCCTGGCAGATCTTCCGCCATCTCACGCTGCCGCACCTGCGCAGGTATCTGGAGCTGGGCGCGCTGCTCGGCTCGATCTACATCGTGCAGAACTTCGACGCCGTCTTCACCATCACGTCCGGCGGCCTCGGCACCGCGAATCTGCCGTACACCGTCTACCAGTCCTTCTACCAGGCCCACGAGAACGGTCTCGCCTCGGCGGCCGGTGTCCTGGTCGTCATCGGCTCGATCATCATCGCGACCTTCGCCCTGCGCGTCGTGTCGTCCCTGTTCCGCGAGGAGGTGTCACGCTGATGACGTTCTCAACGTTCCTGCGCAGCAAGGGACTCGGGCTGCTCGCGTGGCTGGCCGGCATCGTCTTCTTCCTGCCCATCGCCTGGATGGCGCTGACCTCCTTCCACTCGGAGGCGGACGCGGCCACCAACCCGCCGTCCTTCGCCGCCTCGCTCACCCTCGACGGCTACCGCGACTTCTTCGGCGCGGACGGCGGCGCGAGCCCCTGGCCCGCGCTCATCAACTCGACGGTGGCCTCGCTCGTCGCGACGCTGTTCGTGCTTGTGCTCGCGCTCCCGGCGGCGTACGCGCTGTCGATCCGCCGGGTCCGCAAGTGGACGGACGTCCTGTTCTTCTTCCTGTCCACGAAGATGCTGCCGGTGGTGGCGGGCCTGCTGCCGATCTACCTCTTCGCGAAGAACACCGGCTTCCTCGACAACATCTGGCTGCTCGTCATCCTCTACACGTCGATGAACCTGCCGATCGCGGTGTGGATGATGCAGTCGTTCCTGGCCGAGGTGCCGGTCGCGGTGATCGAGGCGGCGCAGATCGACGGGGCACGCCTTCCGACGGTCCTGACCCGGGTGGTGGCCCCGATCGCCCTGCCGGGGATCGCCGCGACCGCCCTCATCTGCTTCATCTTCAGCTGGAACGAACTCCTCTTCGCACGGGTGCTGACCGGCGTCGTCGCCCAGACCGCACCCGTCTTCCTGACCGGCTTCATCACGAGCCAGGGCCTGTTCCTGGCGAAGGTGTGCGCCGCGTCCCTCGTGATCTCCCTGCCGGTGCTCGCGGCAGGGTTCGCCGCCCAGGACAAGCTCGTCCAGGGCCTGTCCCTCGGCGCGGTGAAGTGAACGAAGCGAGCAGCTGCCACAACTCCCGTACGTGCTTTGGAGGTTGTCCATGAAGGCCGCGATCGTCGAATCGGTGGGCAAGGTCGTCGTCGGCGAGGTGCCGGACCCGACACCGGGCCCCCGCGACGTGATCGTCGAGGTCGCCGCCTGCGGGCTCTGCGGCACCGATCTGCACATCCTGCAGGGCGAGTTCGCCCCCACCCTGCCGGTGGTGCCGGGCCACGAGTTCGCGGGCACGATCGCCGAAGTCGGCTCGCAGGTCACGGAGTTGCGGGTCGGTGACCGCGTGGCGGTGGACCCCTCCCTGCACTGTCACGAGTGCCGCTACTGCCGAGTCGGGCGGGGCAATCTGTGCGAGCGGTGGGCGGCGATCGGGGTGTCGACGGCGGGCGGCGCCGCCCAGTACGCCGTCGCGCCGGTCGCCAACTGCGTGCCGCTGCCCGACCACGTACAGACCCAGGACGCGGCGCTCATCGAGCCGCTGTCCTGCGCGGTGCGCGGCTACGACGTCCTCCAGTCACGGCTCGGCTCGCACGTGCTGATCTACGGCTCGGGGACCATGGGCCTGATGATGCTGGAGCTGGCCAAGAAGACCGGCGCCGCCTCGGTCGATGTCGTCGACCTCAACCCGGACCGCCTTGCGACCGCCCAGCGCCTCGGCGTCTCGGCGTCCGCGGCGAACCCGGACGAGCTGGACCGCCCGACGGGCTGGGACGTCGTCATCGACGCGACCGGCAACGCGGCGGCGATCCAGGACGGCCTCGGCCGCGTCGCGAAGGCGGGCACGTTCCTCCAGTTCGGCGTCGCGGACTACGCGACACGCGTGGAGATCGACCCGTACCGCATCTACAACCAGGAGATCACCATCACCGGCTCGATGGCGGTCCTGCACAGCTACGAGCGGGCGGCGGAGCTCTTCGCGGGCGGCGTCCTCGACCCGTCCGTCTTCATCAGCGACCGGCTGCCGCTCGACAGCTACCCGCAGGCTCTCGACCAGTTCGCGTCCGGCGTGGGCCGGAAGATCGTCGTGGTGCCCTGACAGACGGCAGTGCGGGCCCGGCCGGGAGCCGGGCCCGCACGACGCCTGGTGCGCGATACCGCTCGCGTCAGTGGCGCGGACCGCGACGGCCGTGCTTGCCCTCGCCGGGCATGCCGCCGTCGTCCTTCGGGTTGTCGAACTCGATCTTCTCCTTGCGGACGGTGTCGGAGACCTCCTGCGTCTCCGTGACCTTCTCGGTCTCGAGGCGGACCCGCTCGACCGGAACCGTCTCCTTGCGGACGACCGCACGCTCCGCGTGCAGCGTCACCTCGGTCTCGCCCTCGCTGATCGTGGCCTTCCCGCCGTCGCCCTCGCGGATCGGTTCGCGCACGACGCGAACCTCCTCGTGGGAGATGGGCACCGACGTGGTGACGTTCTCCGTCTCCACGGTCTTGCGCAGGTGCGCGTGGCCGACCTCCTGCTCCTCGACGCCCACCCGCAGGCGCTCCTCGGAGCGGATCATCTCGTCGGCCTTGCGGTCGCCGTCGGCGCCGGCTCCGGAGCGCATGGCAGGTTCGCGTGCGCCGGCACCCGCGTGCCGCCCGGCGTCCGACCGTGCGTCGCCGCCCCTGGCGCCGGCGCCCATGGCACCGGCGGCACCCGCGGCGCCCACTGTGCCGGCCGCGCCCGCCGTGCCCGCGGTGCCCGCCGTGCCCATCCGGCCGGTGTCGGCCTGGCCCGGTCGCTGGGGCTGGTTGCCGGCGGCGCCCGCCGTGGGGCGGGTCATGCCGTAGTGGGTGTACAGCTCGTTCTTCTCGGACTCGTCGAGGTGCTGGTCGGCGTCGACCCGCGGCGCGTCCTTGACCGCTTCCTTCGTGTACCGCACGGTGAGCCGGTCACTGTCGTGCGTGGCCCCCGCCAGCGGCACGAAGGTCTCCTTCATGCCGAAGAGGCCCGTCTTGACGGTCACCCAGTCGGCGTTGCCGGTCCTGTCATCGAGGTAGACCCGCTCGACGCTGCCGATCTTTTCCCCAGTGCGGTCATAGGCGGTGAGCCCCACAAGGGCATCGGGGTTGTTGATCCCGCTCTGCGTCATGCGTGATCACTCCCTTCGGGACATGGAGGCGGCTGGTGGCCGCCGCTTGGGCCATGTGCCTCGGGTCCATCGCGCGCCGGTCCCGGGGAGTTCGCAACAAGGAACTTCACTGGGCGTAGCCGACATGCCTGGTGGGAGGGGCTCCGCGGCTCCATGGAGGGCCGCGGAGCCCGACTCTGCCGGATACCCCGATTGCCGCCATCCGGGTGAACGGTTGACGGCTACAACTGCCCGCGCGCCCCTACAGCGCCTTGGCCGCCGGCTTCACCATTCCGCGCACCGTCCGTGACTTCACGAACTCGCCCATCGCCGTCATCTCCCACTCGCCGGAGAACTGCTTGATGAGCTTGGCCATCATCACGCCCGTCTGCGCCTCCGCGTTCGTGAGGTCGAAGCGGACCAGTTCCTCGCCCGTCGCCGCGTCGATGAGCCGGCAGTACGCCTTGGCGACCTCGGTGAACTTCTGGCCCGTGAACGAGTTCACGGTGAAGACCAGGCCCGTGACCTCCTGCGGGATGCGGCCCAGGTCCACGACGATCACCTCGTCGTCACCGCCGCCCTCGCCCGTGAGGTTGTCGCCGGAGTGCTTGATCGCGCCACCCACGATCGAGAGCTTGCCGAAGTAGCAGCTGTCGACGTGGTTGCGCTGCGGCCCGTACGCGATGACCGACGCGTCGAGGTCGATGTCCTTGCCGCGGTAGGCGGGCTCCCAGCCGAGGCCCATCTTGACCTGCGAGAGCAGCGGCTTGCCGCCCTTGACCAGGGACACCGTCTGGTTCTTCTGGAGGGAGACGCGCCCCTTGTCGAGGTTGATCTTGCCGGAGCCGGGCGCCGGGGCGGGTGCGGCGGCGGCGGGTGCGGCAGCGGTCGGCGCGGGCGGGGCCGTCCGCGGGTCGACCGGAGGCGTCGTCGGAGCGGGCATCGAGGCCGGCGGGGCCTGCGGGGCGGGGGCGGGCGCCGCGGCCGGGGCCGCCGGCTCCTCCACCGACACCCCGAAGTCCGTGGCGATACCCGCAAGCCCGTTCGCATACCCCTGGCCCACCGCGCGGGCCTTCCACGCGCCGTTCCTCAGGTACACCTCCATGACCACCAGCGCCGTCTCCGCGCCGAGCTGCGGCGGCGTGAACGTGGCGAGCACCGAGCCGTCGTCCGCGCTGCGGATCGTGGCCGTCGGCTCGACGCCCTGGAACGACTGGCCCTCGGCGTCCGGACTCGCGGTGACGACGATCTTCTCGATGCCCGGCGGCACTGCGGCCGTGTCCACCGTGATGGAGTCCGGCGAGGTGCCGCCGCCCGACGTGTACGTCACGCCGGGCCCCGAGGGCTGGTTGTAGAAGATGAAGTCGTCGTCCGAGCGCACCTTGCCGTCGGCGGTGAGCAGCAGGCCCGATACGTCGAGCCGCACGGGCGCCGTGACGTCCACCGCCACGCGCTGCGCGGTGAGCGGGATGTTCGAGCCGGGAGTCATTGCGGTCATGCCTGGGGTAACGAGCGACTCCGCTTTACCGTTCCCTTACCCGGCACTTTTGCAGAGGACTTTTCTCGCCCCGCACGCCTGCGGCGCGTAGCTGCGACGCCAGGCATTTAATTTGCGAGAGTGCCCGTCGTGAACATGCACAAAGGGCACCAAACCGGACCGGCCGGGGAAGACCCCCACCTGGACGACCCGATCACCGCCGAGGGGGTCACCGACGCCGGTGACCTCGGGTACGCCAAGAGTCTCCAGCCACGCCACATCAGCATGATCGCGATCGGCGGGGCGATCGGCACGGGGCTGTTCCTCGGCGCCGGCGGCAACCTCGCCAAGGCGGGCCCCGCCCTCGCGTTCGCGTACGCGATCTGCGGCGTGTTCGCCTTCTTCGTGGTGCGGGCCCTGGGCGAACTGGTCGTGCACCGGCCGTCCTCCGGCTCCTTCGTGAGCTACGCGCGCGAGTTCCTCGGCGAGCGGGGCGCGTTCGTGGCCGGCTGGATGTACGTACTGAACTGGTCGTCCGCCGGGATGGCCGACATCACCGCCGTCGCCCTGTACGTGCACTACTGGTCGATGTTCACGACGATCCCGCAGTGGGTGCTCGCCGCGGTCGCCCTCGCGATCGTGCTGACCATCAACCTCATCTCCGTGAAGAGCTTCGGTGAGATGGAGTTCTGGTTCGCCATCGTGAAGGTCGCGGCCCTGGTGCTGTTCCTGCTGATCGGGATCTTCTTCCTGGTGACGGGCAAGCCCGTCGACGGGAATTACGACCCGGGCATCTCGCTCATCAGCGACAACGGCGGCTTCTTCCCGCTCGGCGTGCTGCCCGTCGTCCTCATCACGCAGACCGTGGTCTTCGCCTACGCGGCGGTCGAGATGGTCGGTGTGACGGCGGGCGAGACCGCGGAGCCGGAGAAGGTCGTGCCGAAGGCCGTGAACTCGATCATGTGGCGTGTCGGCATCTTCTACGTCGGCTCGGTCGTGATGCTGACGCTGCTGCTGCCGTGGACGGCGTACTCGGAGGGCGAGAGCCCCTTCGTGACGGTCCTGTCGAAGATCGGGGTGCCGGCGGCCGGCGGCATCATGAACCTGGTGGTGCTGACCGCCGCGATGTCCTCGCTCAACTCCGGGCTCTACACCACGGGCCGCATCCTGCGCTCGATGTCGATGGCAGGTTCGGCCCCGTCGTTCACGGCCCGGATGAGCGGCAGCCACGTCCCGTACGGCGGGATCATGCTGACGGCGACGGTGGCGCTGTTCGGGGTCGCGCTCAACGCCTGGCTGCCGGAGGACGCGTTCGCCATCGTCACGAACGTCTCCTCGCTCGGCGTCATCTCCACCTGGGTGATGATCATGCTCTGTCATCTGGTGTTCGTGCGGCGCGCGCGGGAGGGCGTCGTGCACCGGCCCGCGTTCCGGCTGTGGGCCTCGCCGTGGATCGAGCTGACGACGATCGCGTTCCTGCTCGCCGTGGTCGTGATGATGTGGTTCGACAAGGACGGTGCGGGCCGCAACACGGTGCTGATGCTGATCCCGATCGCCGTGTGCCTGACGATCGGCTGGTACGCGGTGCGGGGGCGGGTCCACCGGATCGCCGCGGAGCGCGAGGCGCCGCCGGTGGACCCGCTCCAGTGACCACCGCTCAGCGCTGGCGCTTCCAGGGGCCCTTGATGGCCAGCAGGATGCCGGGGTTCTGGATGTTGGCGTAGAGGGTCGAGCCGTCGGGCGAGAAGGTCACGCCCGTCATCTCGCTGTACTCCGGCTCCGCCTCGGTGCCGATGTTGAGGTCGTTGCGCGCGATCGGGTACGTACGGCCGTTCTCGGTCGCCCCGAACAGGTGCTGGATGCCCTCGCCGTCCTCGGAGATGACCAGACCGCCGTACGGGGAGACGGTGATGTTGTCCGGGCCGTCGAGGGCACCGTCCTTCGACGGGTCCGGGTTCACGCCGAGCAGCACCTTCAGGGTGAGGGTGCGGCGCTTGGGGTCGTAGAACCAGACCTGGCCGTCGTGCGCGGAGGGGCTCTCCTCACGGGCGAACGAGGAGACGAGGTAGGCGCCGCCGTCGCCCCACCACATGCCCTCCAGCTTGCGGGCGCGGGTGATCTCGCCGTCCTTGAACTGCTTGCGCGTGGACACCGACTTGGCGTCGCGGTCCGGGACGTCCGCCCAGTCGACGCCGTACGTCGTGCCGATCTTCGTGGCGCGCGCCAGGTCGTCGACGAACCGGCCGCCGGAGTCGAAGCACTTGGCGGCCTGGAGCTCGCCCGCGTCGTCGGCGAGGGTGCGCAGCTTGCCGCGGCCGTGCTCGAAGCCCTTCGGCGGAACCCAGCGGTAGAACAGGCCGTTGGGGCCGGAGGCGTCCTCGGTGAGGTAGGCGTGGCCGCGCTTGGGGTCGATGACGACGGCCTCGTGCGCGTACCGGCCGAACGCCTTGATCGGCTTCGGCGAACGGTTGGCGCGGCGGTCGGCGGGGTCGACCTCGAAGACGTAGCCGTGGTCCTTGGTGAAGCCGTTCTTGCCGGCCTTGTCCTCGGTCTCCTCGCAGGTCAGCCACGTGTTCCACGGGGTGTGGCCACCCGCGCAGTTGGTGGCGGTACCGGCGATGCCGACCCACTCGGCGACCTCGCCGCCGCGGCGCACCTCGACGACGGTGCAGCCGCCGGCCGCCATCGGGTCGTAGACGAGGCCCTCGGTCAGCGGCACCGGGTGCGGCCAGTCGGCGCGGGCGCCCGCCAGCTCGTGGTTGTTGACGAGCAGCGTGGCGCCGCGCGGGCCCGCGAAGGTGGCGGTGCCGTCGTGGTTGGAGGGCGTGAACTCGCCGGACTCCAGCTTGGTCTTCCCGCAGTAGGTGATGATCGCGTACGAGAAGCCCTCGGGCAGCGCGAGGATTCCGTCGGGGTCGTCGACCAGCGGGCCGTAGCCGATGCCCTTGTCCTTGCCCTTGAGGACGTCGACGGAGGCGTCGTCGGTGGCCGCGAGGGCGTTCGGCGCGGTGGCCAGGGAGCCGACGGACCCGGCGAGTGCGATGCCGGCGCCGGTGGCCGCGGATCGTCTGGTGAAGTCCCTGCGAGTGAGCGACATGCTGGCTGTCTCCCGTGATGATCGATGAGAGTGAACGGGCCCTGTTTTCGGCCATACGTTCTCGCTCGCGTATAAACGGCGGTTGAACACCGTCCAACGCCGAGGGGCCCGCTTACATGACTTCCGTGAACCTGGAACCGTCCGACCGCCGCGTCCTCGTCTCCGGGGCCTCGCGCGGCCTCGGCCGGGCGCTGGCCCGCGCCTTCGCGGCGAACGGCGACCGGGTGGCCGTGCACTACGGCTCGCGGGAGGACGAGGCGCGGGCCACGCTCGACTCGCTCGACGGTGCGGGACACGTCCTCGTCGGCGGCGACATCTCCACGCCCGACGGCGCCGCGGACGTCGTCGAGCGCGCCGCCGACGGCCTCGGCGGCCTCGACGTGCTGGTCAACAACGCGGCCGTGAACACCCCGCATCCCCCTGCCGGCACCCCGTACGAGGAGTGGGTGCGGCAGTGGCAGAGCCACGTCAGCGTGAACCTGCTCGGCACCGCGCACCTCAGCCACCTCGCCGCCCACCGGATGATCGGGCAGGGCACGGCGGGCCGGATCGTCAACATCGGCTCGCGCGGCGCCTTCAAGGGCGAGCCGGACCACCCGGCGTACGGGGCGACGAAGGCGGCCGTGCACGCGCTCGGCCAGTCCCTCGCGGTGGCGCTCGCGCCGCACGGGATCGGGGTGGCCTCGGTCGCGCCCGGCTTCATCGAGACGGAGCGGGTGGCGCACCGGCTGACCGACGAGGTGCGCGCACAGAGCCCGTTCGGCCGGGTGGCATCGGCCGAGGAGATCGCCGGGGCCGTCCTGTGGCTCGCCTCGCCGGCCGCGCAGTGGTCCTCCGGCACGGTCCTCGACCTGAACGGCGCCTCGTACCTGCGCACGTGAGGCGGCGCGGGCCCGCGTCCCTTCGGCGGGCCCGGCGCAATCTTCGTAAAGAAGGTCAACAGGCACACCTCACCCCCAAACCCATGATTTCGCGCGGAGCTCCTTGACCGGCCTGCCGTGCCGCAATAGACAGACGGCAGCAGACCGTTCGAAGGTCGGAGGGTGGCGAGCCGATGGACGTACGCCAGGCACGCGGCCTCCATGAGAGCCGGCTGATGAGGCTGGCCAATGTCACCGGAGTCGGGACCGGGAAGGACGAGCACTCGGGCGAGGACGTCATCGTCGTCTTCGTGACCCGCAAAGTGCCCCGCGACCGGCTCCGTGCGGAGGACGTCGTCCCCGAAACGCTCGACGGGGTACCGGTGCGTGTGCTCGCGATCGGCGACGTGCACGCCCAGAACGACGAGTCGTGAGGGGTCCCCCGCACTTCAGCGGCAAGTCAGGGGAATAGAGGTGGTCTGGCGTGCGCCAGCCCGAATTGATGCGCGGACCGGCCGGCGGGCAGCTCAGCGACAGCTCCCGGCAGCAAGCGACCAGCGACTTCCTGCGGCGCGAGGCGCCCCTCGCCAATGTGGTCGGCTTCGGCCACGGCGTGAAATGGTCGAACGGCGAGCCGACGGGCGAGGAGGCCGTCCTCGTCTTCGTGACCCAGAAGGTGCCCGAATCACTGCTCCCCGAACGGGATGTGATTCCGCGTCAGATGGACGACGGCACCCCGACCGACATCGTGGCCGTCGGCCACATCTCCGCCCAGCGCCGGCAGAGCCGCCCCTCGGGGGCCCGCTCCGAAGAGGTCACGTACGGCCCCGACGGCGGCATCTCCCAGCAGCTGTCCGGCGTCGGCCAGCCGCTCCTCGAGGAGCTCGGCGGGCTCGGCGCGTTCGAGCCGCAGCAGCTCGTACGCCGGATGCGGCCGTGCCCCTCCGGCTTCTCCGTGGGCAACGTGTCCATCACCGCGGGCACCCTCGGCAGCGTCGTCTACGACTTCCTGCCGGGCGCCACGGTGGACCCGCCGGGGCCAGGGCTCGGCACCCCGGCGAAGTTCTACATCCTCTCCAACAACCACGTCCTCGCCGACTCCAACCGGGCCCAGCTGGGCAGCGCCATCGTGCAGCCCGGCCGGTTCGACGGCGGCACGGACCCCGCGGACCGCATCGCCACGCTGTCCCGCTTCATCACCATCCAGTTCGCCCCGCAGACGCCGCTGGAGCGGCAGAACAACGTGGTCGACGCCGCGCTCGCCGAGGTCCAGTTCCAGGACGCCACGCGCGAGCAGTACTTCAGCGGGGCGCCGCGCGCCTGGCGCCGCAAGGCGAACGTCGCGGTCGGCGACCTGGTGAAGAAGACGGGCCGTACGACGAACGTGTCCTTCGGCCGGATCGTCTCGGTCGACGCCACGATCGACGTCAACTACGGCACGGCGGGCACGGCCCGCTTCAAGGACCAGATCCTCACCACGAACATGTCCGCGGGCGGCGACTCCGGCTCGCTCGTGACGTCCTACGACAACGTCGCGGTCGGCCTGCTGTTCGCCGGCTCCTCGACGGTCACGGTCGAGAACCACATCGAGAACGTACGCGCGCTGCTGCGCGTCGAGGTCTCCGAGCAGTTGGCATAGGAGGAGGTGACGGAGACGCCATGACCACTCAGGCACGCAAGGGCAAGGGCCAGACCCGCTCGGAACACCGCTTCCACAATCCGCAGGGCGCGGAGGTCAAGACCCGCGACGAGGCGTTCGCCGCGCAGCGCGAGGTGTCCGCCGAGGCGCTCACGGTCGACTGCAAGCTGGAGCTGAACAACGGCTCGGTCACCTTCGCGATCACCGCGAAGATCAACCCGAACACGCATCCCTTCGTGGTGACCGGCGGCCAGATCACGTCGGGCATCTGCGGCGCCCCGTGGGACATCACGGGCGGCTTCATCGGTGACACCATCCGCCTGGACGCGAAGCGGGCGGGCCAGGGTTCGTGCGCCTCCACGATCACGGTGGTCGGCGAATTCCAGAACCCGCCGTCGTACCGGGGCACGTACGGCTTCGACGGGGCATCGTCGTCCTTCAAGCACACGACGCGGTATCTCTGCTGACAGCACACCGGTGCGCCCGCGTGCTGAACACGCGGGCGCACCATCAAGCCTGGGCTCGCGCCATCAAGGGCCCTCGGCGGCGATTGAGCAAATCAAGCCCCTGCGGCGTTTGAGCAGCGGGGTCCGGGGCAGAGCCCCGAGACCGCAACCACGGCGCCGCGCAACATCAACTCCCGTTGGCGGACCGCGCCTTGAACGCCGCCTTGCGCGCCTCCTTGGCCACCTTCTTGTCGGGATGCAACCGCCCCATCGCCTCCAGCACATCGGCGGTAGCCGGATGCTCCACCCGCCACGCCGCCGAGAAGAACCCACTGTGCTGCGCGGCGAGCCCCTCGACCAGCGCCTGCAGCTCCTCCGAGTTCCCCTCGATGGACAGCTGCGCGGCGATCGTGTCGACGGTCAGCCAGAACACCAGGTCCTGCGAGGGCGCCGGTACGTCCCCGAACCCGTGCTCGGCCAGCCACACCCGGGCGAGCCCGCCCAGCTCCGCGTCGTCGAGCACCTCGCGAAGCGCCGGCTCGGCCTCCGCGCCGACCAGCGACAGCGCCTGCTGGCACCGCAGCCGCCGCAGCGGCGCCCACTCGTCGGCGCCGCGCGCCGCGCCCAGCAACTCCCGTGCCGCGGCGAGCGGTTCGCGCCGCGCGAGCCACTGCTCGATCTCGACCTGCGCGGCGGCCTGCGGGAACGTGGCCGTGCCGTCGAGCAGCGCGTCGGCGCCCTTGTCGGCGAGGTCGCCGACGGCCGGGGCGTCCAGGCCCGCGTCGAGCATCCGCGCCCGCACGCCGTACAGGCCCAGCGGCGTGAGCCGCACCATCCCGTAGCGGGACACGTCGGAGTCGTCGACGGGCTCGGCGACGGACTCCTCGGCGTCGGCCATCAGCGCCTCGTCGACCGGCTGGAACTCCACCAGGCCGATCGGGTCGAGCAGCCGGAACTGGTCGTCGAGCCGCATCATCGCGTCCGAGACCTGCTCCAGGACGTCGTCGGTCGGCTCGCCCATGTCGTCGGGGACGATCATCGACGCGGCGAGCGCGGGCAGCGGCACGGCCTCCTCGCCGGCGCCGCCGTCGCTGACGGTCAGCAGATACAGGTTGCCGAGCACGCCCTCCAGGAACTCGGACTCCGCCTCGGGGTCCCAGTCGAGCTGCGAGAAGTCGATCTCGCCGCCCTCCTCCATGGCACCGACCAGGTCGTCGAGGTCGGGCACGCTCGCGTCGGCGAGCACCGTGTCGAGCGCGCCCAGCCACACCGTGAGCACGTCGGCGGGGCCGCCGGAGGTGAGCGTGCCCAGCTCCTCACCGACCGTGACGGTGCCCTCCTCCTCGTCCACGACCTCCACGAGGCCCGTGTCGACGGCGATGCGCCAGGCCTCGCTCGCGTACGCGGCGGCGTCGGCCTCGTCGACGGCGCCGGTGAGCCCGAGCTCGGCCGCCGCGGCGGGCAGCTGCTCCTCGACGAGCTCACCGCCCGCGCCGACCCGGGTCTCGGGGCCGGCCCAGCGGGCGAGCTTCACCGCGCGGGACAGGAGGGGGGTGGCAAGGGCGTCCCGCGCCAGCTCCGCTTCGGCGGGCAGCCGCACCGGCGGCAGGGGGGAGCTGTCTGACATCGGCTGGTTCTCCTAGGGACGTGCATCAGGCCTACGTTGCGACCGCCCAGCCTAGAGCCTGCCCGGCGGATCCTGCTGGAGTCGCGGGGTCTGGCACGCACCCCTGCGGCGTTGTCGTCAATCACCATCGCTCCGCGATACCTCAATCCTCCGCCTTGCAGGCGCACGCACCAAACCCCGCTCGCCTGCACCGCCCGGGCGCGGCCACCCGCATCCAGCCTGATCCGCCGGGCAGGCTCTGACGGATTTACACCCATGCTGCCGGGTTCACGTACCGGTCGGCTCCCCCTCATGTCCCCGACATCCCCGGAACCTTGACAACTCGCGGGCGCAGGACGGAAATTGACGCGCGTAGAAGGCGCCGCGCGCCCCTCCCGGCAAGCCGCGCGCCTCTCCCGACAAGGAGTCGAACATGAAGCCGAGCAAGAACGTGCTGTCCCGGTCGCGCCTCGCCGCGCTGGCCGTCGCCTGCGCGGCGGTGTCCGGCACCCTCGCCACGATCCCGTCCGACGCGGTCGCCGCCGACGTCGCCATCCACGACATCCAGGGCGCCACCCGCACGTCTCCGCTCGCCGGACAGCAGGTCACCGGCGTGACGGGGGTGGTGACGGGCGTCAGAACGTACGGCTCGTCCCGCGGCTTCTGGTTCCAGGACACCCGGCCCGACGCCGACCCGGCCACCAGTGAGGGCGTCTTCGTCTTCACGAGTTCCACGCCCACCGTGAAGACCGGCGACGCCGTCACCGTCTCCGGCACGGTCACCGAGTACGTCCCCGGCGGCGCCTCGTCCGGCAACCAGTCGCTCACCGAGCTGACGAAGCCGACCGTGACCGTGAACTCGTCGGGCAACCCGGTGCCGGTCACCACCATCAGCGACAAGTCGGTCCCCTCCGCGTACACGCCGCAGGGCGACCCGGCGGCGAACGGCTCCGTCAACAAGCTGCCGCTGCGCCCGCGCGCGTACGCCCTCGACTACTACGAGTCCCTGGAGGGCCAGAACGTGCGCGTCGGCTCCTCGCGGGTCGTCACGGCGTCCGACGAGTACGGCGAGCTGTGGGTGACGGTGAAGCCGCACGAGAACCGCACCAAGCGCGGCGGCACCCGTTACGCCTCGTACGAGGACCAGAACAGCGGCCGGCTCCAGATCCAGTCGCTCGGCGCACTCGCGGACTTCCCCGCGGCCGACGTCGGCGACGCCCTGACCGGCGCCACAGAGGGCCCGCTCGACTTCAACCAGTACGGCGGATACACGCTGGTGGCAAGGGAGTTGGGGGACCTGAAGCAGTCCGGCCCGGAGCGCGAGACGACGCGCGCGCAGAAGTCGGGCGAGCTGGCCGTGGCGACGTACAACGTCGAGAACCTCGACCCGTCCGACGCCACCTTCGACGCGCACGCGGCCGCGATCGTCGGCAATCTGCGCTCGCCCGACATCGTGTCCCTGGAGGAGATCCAGGACAACAACGGCGCGAAGAACGACGGCACGGTCGCCGCCGACGCGACGATGGGCAAGCTGATCGACGCGATAGCCGCCGCGGGCGGCCCGCGCTACGACTGGCGTTCGATCGACCCCCAGAACAACAAGGACGGCGGCGAGCCGGGCGGTAACATCCGCCAGGTCTTCCTGTTCAACCCGGACCGTGTCTCCTTCACCGACCGCCCCGGCGGCGACGCCACCACTCCGGTGGGCGTGACCCGCGAGAACGGCAGGGCCGCGCTCACCGCCTCCCCCGGCCGCGTGGCGCCCGCCGACGCCGCCTGGGCGAACAGCCGCAAGCCGCTGGCCGGCGAGTTCACGTTCCGCGGCAAGCCGGTCTTCGTGATCGCCAACCACTTCGCGTCCAAGGGCGGCGACCAGGGCCTGACCTCCCAGTACCAGCCGCCGGCCCGCTCCTCGGAGACGCAGCGGCACGCGCAGGCGACGGCGGTGAACGCCTTCACGAAGGACATCCTGAAGGCGCAGCCGGACGCGGACGTGATCACGCTCGGCGACATCAACGACTTCGAGTTCTCCGGCACGACGCAGCGCCTGGAGGACGGCGGTGCGCTCTGGTCGGCGATCAAGTCGCTGCCGAAGCAGGAGCGTTACACGTATGACTACCAGGGCAACAGCCAGGTCCTGGACCAGATCCTGATCAGCCCGTCGATCAGGGCGAAGGACGCGTTCGCGTACGACAGCGTGCACATCAACAGCGAGTTCCACGACCAGATCAGCGATCACGACCCGCAGGTGCTGCGCTTCCGCCCCTGACGGCGGGCTACCGCACGCACAGGGGGGCTAGTCGAAGATCCGCGCCAGCCAGTCGCCCCACTCGACCTCGTTCTGCACGGCGTCGGCGTCCGGCGCGAAGTCATGGACGCTGACGCCCACGGGGGCGCCCCAGTGACCGCGCCCGAAGAAGCGGTACAGGGCGTCCTCGGTGCGCAGGCCGAGGAACCGGGCGTCGCGGTAGTCGAGCACGGCGTCCAGGGTCTGTCCCGCCGGGCCCTGGACGCGGAACCGGGCGCCCTCCGTCGCGTCGGCGGGCAGGTCGAGCGCGCGAGCCACGGCGGTGAGCGCCTCGCGGTTCGCGGAGGCGGGAGGCCCGTCTAGCGTGGCGAAGGCGACCGGGCGGCCCGCGAAGTACGTCACGTACTGGCGCAGTGTGTGCAGGTAGAAGTCGGTGTGCTGGTCGCAGGCGTCGTACTGCTCGTCCCAGTGCTCGCTGAAGATGCCGCTGTGGGTGTACCGGACGCGGGCGCGGCTGCCGCCGTCGCGCGGCTCGACGACCCAGTCGACCTGATTCAGCGGCTGCCCGGGCGGCAGGGCGGCCGGGTCCTCGGAGCGGACGGTGAGCCGGCGGGGCGGGTCCCACGCGGTCAGCACGGAGCGGAAGGGGCCCTCGCCGCCCTCCTTGGGCTCGTACTCCATGGGCCACAGCCAGCCGCCGGACCCTTGGGTGACGGCGTCCCACACCCGCTGGGGGGCTGCGCCGACCTCGAACTCGCGCCGGACCTCGAACGGCTTTCCGCCGTCACGGGACCCGCTCATGACCGCCCGCTTCGTCGCATGGCTCCACGGTCCCCCGGAAGCCGCTCCCCGTCCAGACGAACGGCCTCAGTCGCCCTCCCCCGCCCCCGGTACGAGCCGGTACGCGAACCGGAACCGCTCTCCCGCCCCACCCGCCTCTTCGTGGTCGCGCTCGCTCTCCCACTCGACGTAGGTGACGTACGCCGATCCGTCGAGGGTGCGGTGCAGGTGGGCGGAGACCAGGCCGGAGGGGCGGGTGGGAACGGGCTCGTCCGCGCTGACCTGTACGGCCACGAAGGCGGGCCCGCGGCCGTGTGCCGGCCCCCAGATGCCCCGCAGCCGCCGGGTCTTGTGCAGGCCGAGGCGCCGGATGCCGGGAACGGCGGCGTCGATCTCGGCGTTGCGGTCGTCGCGCCCGTTGCCCGCGCTGTCGCCCGCGCCGCGGAAGAACTCGTCGTAGTCGTCGAGGCCGCGCCACTGCGTGTGGTGCAGCAGCGTGGCGCCGTCGTCGCCCGCGTACACGCTGTACGCGAGCAGCCCGGGGTGCGGCCACGGCCGGCTCTCCCAGGCCCGCCCGACGGCGTCGAGCACGTCCCGCTGCCCGTCGGGGCCGCCGACGTCCCAGGTCGACAGGAAGGCGAGCCCGGCGTCGGGGCGGGCGGGGTCGGGGTGGACGGAGCTGCGCACGGTCATGGGTTCCTCCGGCGGCACATCGGGGCTGGTCGACGCACCCCACGCTCCACCCTCAACCAAGCTTGAGGTCAACCGCTCGCCGCCCGCGCGGCTACCTCTCCCCTCCCATCGTCCGCCCCAGGCGTGCCAACTGCCCCTGGAACCAGTCGAGTCGGGCCTGGAGGAGGGCCGCCTCCGCCGCCAGTTCGGGCATTCCTGGGGCCGGCCCACGCGGCCCCGCGGCCGGTGCGGCGCACACCTTGAGGCCGTCTCCCGCGAGGCGGGCGAACGCCTCCAGGGTCCAGCGCGGCCTCGCCCCCACGCACCCGGCACACGCCGCCTCCAGGGCCAGCCGGCCGGCCCGCCCCCACCCGGCGTCGGCGAGCACGGCGGCCTCGGCGCCGCACGGGCACGGCCCGACGGTGGCGGTGCGCACCCGCTGGCGCCCGTAGCGGTAACCGCGCTCGAACCGGATGTAGGGCCCGAGGACGGAGACCTCGAGCAGCACCGCCCTGCGGTGTCCTGCCTCGACCAACAGCCCTTCCGCGCACCGGCGTTCGTGCACGCAGTGGAATCCGCAGTCGCAGCGCCGGTGCGGGGCGCGGTGCCGCCGCCCGTACACGCAGCGGGCCTCGTCGAGCACCTTGTAGGGCGCGGCGGCGCCGAGCGATACGCCCAGGAACCCGGCGCCCGCACCGTCCGCGTCGAGCACGGGGTGGGCGATCTTGTAACCGGTGGGTGGCCGGGCCGGGCGCTCCTGAGGAAGCCGCGGCCTCATCGCGCGGCCGGTACCTCGGCGGGTTCCGGCGCGGCCTCGCGCACGACGGCCTCGGGCGTCGACTCCGGTTCCCGCTCGGCCACTTCGGGCCGCTCGGTGTCCTGCGGAGCTTCTTCGGCGATTCCGGTGGCGAGTGCTTTGCCGAGCCTCATGGTGCCTCCCCTGAACGGCCTTCGGCGATCCGGTTGCCGGTCACCGGCCTCTCATGGTGGCGCACCCGCCCCGATTTGGCACCAGTGCGTTCGGCGTCCTGCATGAGCAGGGCGTGCTCGTCGGCCACCAGCGCCTCGGCCACGGCCACCGCGCGCTCCCCGGCGAGCCGCAGCCCGGCCTGCGACCAGGGCTCGGGTGCCGGGTGCCGGCGCCGCCACCACACGGCGCACGCCGCGTAGAGGCCACTCGCACACATCACCGCGGGCGCGGCAAGCGCCATCACCACGTCTCGCACCACACGCACCTCGCGAACGGACCAGCATCTTCTCTGCGGTTCATCGGGTTTCCGCCGCGCCGCCTGAAGCGCCCATCTCGGCCAAATCGGATGATACGGGGGAGAAATCAAGCCCCGCGTTCCGCTTCGACCTCGACTCTTCAGCAGTGCTTCGCACCACCTCGTAGCAGAATTAAGTGGAGCTACGCCACGCCCGGACCGACACTCCCGTCATGACCGACGCAACCCCACGCCCCTCCCCCTTCAACCGCGCCCTGTGCGCCATGGTCACGCCCTTCACACGGACGGGGGCCCTCGACGCGCCCTCCGCCCAGAAGCTGGCCGACCGGCTCGTCACCGAGGGCTGCGAGGGCCTCGTCCTGTCCGGCACGACCGGGGAGTCGCCGACCACGACGGACGCGGAGAAGGCGGACCTCGTACGGGCGGTGCGCGAGGCGGTCGACGGCCGCGCGAAGGTCGTCGCCGGCGTCGGCACGTACGACACCCGCCACACCGTCGACCTCGCCCGCCAGGCCCAACAGGCGGGCGCAGACGGCCTGTTGGTCGTCACCCCGTACTACAGCCGCCCGCCGCAGGACGCGATCGAGGCGCACTTCCGGACGGTCGCCGACGCCACGGACCTCCCCGTGATGCTCTACGACATCCCGGGCCGCACCGGCACCCGCATCGAGCCGGAGACGATGATCCGGCTCGCGGACCACCCCCGGATCGTCGCCGTGAAGGACTGCGCGTACGACCTCCTCGGCACGCAACGGGTCATGGCCGAGACGGACTTGGCGTACTACACGGGCTGCGACGAGTACGTCCTGGCGCTGTACGCGCTGGGCGGCGCGGGCTACGTCTCGACGGTGGCGAACGTGGCGCCCGCCGCCTTCCGCGCCATCGTCGACGCCTACGACGCGGGCGACACGGCGGAGGCCGCCCGCCGCCAGCGACTCACCGTCCCGCTCACCCAGTTGATGATGAACGCGGGGCTGCCGGGCACCGTCACCGCGAAGGCCCTCATCGGCGGCCCGGTCCGCGCACCGCTGCGGCCCGCCGGCCAGGAGGCGGCCGACGGGCTGCGGGCGGCGCTGGAGAAGCTGCTCAGCGCGTCGTGAACTGGGGCGACCAGCGCCCCGGGTAATCCGCGGACGCCTTGCGGAAGTCGCTGAGCTGGACGACCTTGTCGCTGCCGACCGTCACCAGCAGCAGCTGGTTGCGGAACTCGCCCTTGCCGTCGCACCTCTTGGGGTCGCAGCCCCAGGCGATGAGCCGCTTGTCGTCGGCCCAGGCGAGCAGCTGCTGCGCGGGCAGCTTGTCGACGAGTGCGCCGGTCCGCGCGTCGTTCACGGCGACGGCGATCGTGTTCTTCCCACCCGCGAAGTCCCCGGCGGCGAGCTTCCCGTCGGGCGAGAGTCCCGCCTCGGCGTACATCAGCCAGTGCCGCAGCTTCTCGGGCGTCGGCACCCGCCTCCCGTCCAGGGCGTAGGTCTGGGGGCTGCCGTCCGTCATCGACGTCGTGACCACGTGGTCGCCGTCGGGCGCGAACAGGAAGTCCTCCCGGGCGTTGTGCTCCATCTCCCCGCCCTTGAGCGGCACCGCCGCCCACGTCCCCTTCCCGCTCGCCACGTCGACGACGGAGAACCCGGTCCTGGACGGATGTCCCTGGCTCGGCTCCTCCGGACCGCTGCCGTCGCTCATGGGCCGGTCCTTGTAGAGGTGGTCCGGGTCGGTCTTGTACGTCGTCACGACGAGCTTGCGGCCGTCCGCGGAGTACTCGACCCCGGCCGCCCCCTGCTTCACCGGGATCCAGCGCGTCACCTTGTTCGTGGCCAGGTCGAGGATGCCGACCCGCTTCGCGGGCAGCTTCTTCTCCAGGACGGCGGCGGTGCGCGCCCCCGGGGCGACGGTCAGCCAGGACCAGTCCGTGGTCTTCCGGTAGGTCTTGGTCGTCGGGTCGAGCACCCCGTACGTCCGGGTCAGCTTCCCGTCCCCGTCGGCGTACTTGACCGGCTTGTGCGTGACGAAGGCCGCGAGGACCGTGCGCCCCGCCGCGATGGCGTCCTTGGGCGGCGACTGGTCCGGGTGCGCGATGACGTCGGCGGAGCCGGTCACCTCCGCGGGCGGGGCGTCCTCGCCGTCGTCGGTCCGCGGCACCAGTACGGCCGCGGCGACCACCGCCGCGCCGGCCACGAACGCGCCGACGGCCGTGCCGGCGCGCCGCCTGCGCCGCGCCGCCAGGACCCGGTCGGCGAGGTCGGCGGGCGCGGGCCCGACGGCGTCGGCCTGCTCGCGCAGCGCCTCCTTCAGCATGGCGTCGACGTTCACGGGCGCACCTCCGCCGGCGCGTAGTCACGGGAGGACGGCGGCCGTTCGTCGCCGTCCTGTACGAGTTCGGGAGCGAGCCCGCGCAGCTTGGCGAGCGCGCGGTGGGTGGTGGAGCGCACGGTGCCAACGGAGACGCCGAGCTCCCTGGCGACGTCCCCCTCCGTCAGATCCTCGAAGTACCGCAGTACGAGGACGGTGCGCTGCCGCGCGGTGAGCCGGGCGAGCGCGGCACGCAGCACGACGCGCAGTTCCGCGTCCGCCGTCCCGTCCCCCGTCGCGGCACCGTCCGGTACCCTCCCGTAACTGACCTCCCGCTTCGGCCACTTCAGCCGCCACCGGCTGATCTGCTGCCGGTAGAGGGCCTGGCGCACATACGCCTCCGGGTCCTCGATCCGGTCCCACCGCCCGGCCACCTTGATCAGCACGCTCTGCAGCAGATCCTCGCCCGCGTGCCGGTCCCCGCCGCTGAGCAGCACCGCCGTCCTCAACAGCACGGACGACCGCTCGGCCACGAACTCCCTGAACCTCTCCGCCCCCGCACCGCGCTCTTTCCCGACCGCATCCATCGCCACCTTCTCTTCCCCCCGGGGCTCCCCCGGCCGGCCCGCTGTCACCCGTGATGACGAGCGCGGGCGGGGGCCGCTATGCCTCCCCGGCGAGAATTCTTGCCGGTAGCTTCCCCCGGTGGACAACGGCAGAGAACCGATCGACGAAGAGACGATGCGCCAGCTGATGGAGGTGCAGCGGACCACGGCGGAGCAGCGCCAGGTGCAGGCCGCGTGGGGCCGGGTCGAGACCTGGCTCGGCGAGCACGCCCCCGGCTCCCTCGCGGCGCTGCGGCCGAGCCCGCGGGCCGACGAGGTCCAGGACCTGGCCCGGCGTATCGGCGTCCGCCTCTCACCGAGCCTGACCGCCCTCTGGTCGCTGCGCCCCGGCGCGTACGAGGAGTTGCCCTGGGCGGCATTCATGCTCGACGGGATGGCGCTGCTGCCCCTGGACCGGGTCGCCAAGGTGTACGAGTTCCACATGAGCGTGGCCCGCGGCCCCGGCATCGACGAGGGCGCCGTGCCGTACTGGCGGGCGTCGTGGGTCCCCTTCTGCGCCGCCGACCGCCACGAGGTCCATCCCCTGCTGTACGTGGACCTGGAGACGGGCCGGGTCTGCTTCTGGTCGAAGTACGGCGACCGCGGACCCCGCTACGAGTCCGTGACGGACTACCTGGAGGAGATGGCCGACCGCCTGGAGTCGCCGCGCCTGCTGGGCGGGCTCGAACCCGGTACGCAGGACATGCGCGTACTCGTCTGGAACAGGCCCGAACCAGGTACGGATACTCATGACGGGACCGCGGGCCCGGCGTGACCATGGGGGCGAGCACGGCACCATCACCCACGGGGAGACGACCGATGAATGCCCGCACCCTGTTGCGCCTGAGCGTCACCAATCCCGCGTCGGCGGTCTACCTCGGCCTGGTCGGGGCGTCCGTCGTGTTCACCGGCGTCGTCGTGCTGACGTCGTCCGATCCGGGCTTCGTCGGGGTCTGGCCCTTCTTCTTCACGGCGCCGACGTCCCTGCTCGCGGCGGGGCTCATCGGCGCGGTCGGCGGCCTGGACGCCCCCGTGTGGCTCCTTGGCGCGGGCCTCGCCGCGAGCGCCCTGATCCAGTCGCTGGCCCTCGGCGCGACCTACGAGGGCCTGCGCGGACGCATCCGGCGGGGGCGGCCCGCCTGAAATCGGACGAGCGCCCACCCGTGCGTACGGGAGGGCGCTCGGCTGTACCGGCTGGCGCGGGTCAGTTGTGGCTGTGCAGCACCTCGTTGAGGCCGCCCCAGACCGCGTTGTTCGGGCGGGCCTCGACCGTGCCGGTCACCGAGTTGCGGCGGAAGAGGATGTTCGAGGCACCCGACAGGTCGCGGGCCTTGACGACCTCGCCGTCGGGCATCGTGACGCGGGTGCCCGCGGTGACGTACAGACCGGCCTCGACGACGCACTCGTCGCCGAGCGCGATGCCGACGCCCGCCTCGGCGCCGACGAGGCAGCGCTCGCCGATGACGATGCGGACGTTGCCGCCGCCGGAGAGGGTGCCCATCGTGGAGGCGCCGCCGCCGATGTCCGAGCCGTCGCCGACGACGACGCCGGCGGAGATGCGGCCCTCGACCATCGACGTGCCGAGCGTGCCGGCGTTGAAGTTCACGAAGCCCTCGTGCATGACCGTGGTGCCCTCGGCGAGGTGCGCGCCCAGGCGGACGCGGTCCGCGTCGGCGATGCGCACGCCCTTGGGGGCGACGTAGTCCGTCATGCGGGGGAACTTGTCGACCGAGGTCACGGCCAGGTGCAGGCCCTCCGCGCGGGCGTTCAGGCGCACCGTCTCCAGGTTGTCGACGGCGACCGGGCCGAGCGAGGTCCAGGCGACGTTGGCGAGGAAGCCGAACATGCCGTCCAGGTTCTGGCCGTGCGGCTGCACCAGGCGGTGGGAGAGGAGGTGCAGGCGCAGGTACACGTCGTGCGCGTCGAGCGGCTTGTCGTCGAGGGACGCGATGACCGTGCGGACGGCCACGGTCTCCACGCCACGGCGGGCGTCGGGGCCGATGGCCTTGGCCGCGCCCGCGCCGAGCAGCTCGACGGCCTTCTCGGCGGAGAGCTTCTCGGTCCCGGCCGGACCCGGCTCGGCGACGAGCTCGGGCTTCGGGAACCAGGTGTCGAGCACGGTGCCGTCGGTCGTGATGGTGGCGAGACCGGCGGCGACGGCGCCGGTGGAGCGAGGACCTGCGGGGGAGGGTGTGGTGTCGGTCATGGGGCCAAACCTAATCGGCGCGGGCCCGTGGAGGCTAACCGGTGCCCGCCCCCGTCTCACCAGCCGGGCGCCGCCGCGCTCAGGGGATCAGCCGCGCCAGCATCTCCCGCGTGTACCCGGCGTCGTACTCGCCGCCCGTCAGCAGCACTTGGAGCGAGATCCCGTCCATGAGCGCGACCAGGGCCCGCGCGGTGACCGGGTCGGTGCGCCGGGCGACGACCTCGGCGAGCTCCTCGCACCACTCGGCGGCGACGGGCCGCAGCGGCGGCCTGCGCAGCGCGGCCAGGTACAGCTCGTACTCCAGCTCCACGCCGTCCCGGTCCCCGGCCAGCCACTCGCCGAGCACGGCGGCCAGCTCGGCGGGCAGATCGCTGTCCGGGTCCTCGATGGCGTGGTGCCCCGCGAGGACCTTCGCGAAGCCCTCGTTGGCCTGCCGCAGCCCGGCCACCATCAGCTCGTCGAGCGTCTTGAAGTGGTACGTGGTCGAGCCGAGCGGCACATCGGCCTCGCGGGCGACGGAGCGGTGACTGAGCCCGCCGATGCCCTTCGAGCCGACCACCCGGATCGCGGCGTCGATGATCCGCTGGCGGCGCTCGGGGTCGTAGCGGCGCGTGGCCATCAGTGCGCCCCGCCCAGATTGAGCAGCACGACGCCGCCGATGACGAGGGCGATCCCGCCGACCTTGGCGAGGGTGAGGCCCTCGCCGAGGAACAGCATGCCGATCGCGGCGATGACCGCCGTGCCGGTGCCCGCCCAGATCGCGTAGGCGGTGCCGATCTGCACGGTCTTCAGCGTCTGCGCGAGCAGCGCGAACGCGACGATGTAGCCGGCGACGGTGAGCAGCGAGGGCCAGAGCCTGCTGAACCCCTCGCTGTACTTCATGGCGGTGGTGGCTCCCACCTCGGCGACTATGGCGCCGGCCAGCAGCACGTATCCCATGTGTACGAGTGTACATAACGGCGGGCATGAAAAAGCCCCTCCACCGGAGGGGCTTGATCAGCTCACACGTTGAAGCCGAGCGCCCTCAGCTGCTCGCGGCCGTCATCCGTGATCTTGTCCGGGCCCCACGGCGGCATCCAGACCCAGTTGATCCGCAGCTCGTTGACGATGCCGTCGGTGGCGGACTTCGCCTGGTCCTCGATGACGTCGGTGAGCGGACAGGCCGCCGACGTCAGCGTCATGTCGATCGTCGCGATGTTCGCGTCGTCGATGTGGATGCCGTAGATCAGGCCCAGGTTGACGACGTCGATGCCCAGCTCGGGGTCGACGACGTCGTACAGCGCCTCGCGGACCTCGTCCTCGGAGGCCGGCTTCATCTCCACTGCCGTGCTGTCACTCATGCGGTCTTCGCCTCCTCCGCGAAAGCCTGTGCTGTCGCGTCCTTCCACGCCATCCAGCTCAGGAGGGCGCACTTCACTCGGGCCGGGTACTTGGCGACCCCGGCGAACGCGACCGCGTCCTCCAGGACCTCCTCCATCGAGTCGTCCGGCTCGATCTGGCCCTTCGACTGCATCAGTTCCAGGAAGGTCTCCTGGATCTTCCGCGCGTCGGAGAGCTCCTTGCCGACCAGCAGCTCGTTGAGGACGGACGCCGAGGCCTGGCTGATGGAACAGCCCTGCCCCTCGTACGACACATCAGCGATCTTCTCGCCGTCGTACTTCACGCGCAGCGTGATCTCGTCACCGCACGTCGGGTTGACGTGGTGCACCTCGGCGTCGCCATCCCGCAAGCCCCGGCCGTGCGGGTGCTTGTAGTGGTCCAGGATGACTTCCTGGTACATCGAATCCAGCTTCATGCGATTCCTCGCCAACCCCTCAACCGAAGAAGTTCCGTACGTGCTCCAGGCCGTCGACCAGCGCGTCGATCTCGCCGGGCGTGGAGTACAGATAGAACGACGCTCGCGTGGTCGCAGGAATTCCGTACCGCAGGCAGACCGGCCGTGCGCAGTGGTGGCCGACCCGGACCGCGATGCCCTGCTCGTCGAGGACCTGGCCCACGTCGTGCGGGTGGATGTCACCGAGCGTGAAGGAGATCGCCGCGCCCCGGTCCTCGGCCGTGGCCGGACCGATGATCTTCAGGTCGGGGACCTCCTGCAGCCGCTTCACCGCGTACTCGGTGAGCGCCTGCTCGTGCTGGAGGACCCGCTCCATGCCGATCGAGTTGAGGTAGTCGATCGCCGCGCCGAGGCCGACGGCCTCCGCGACCGGCGGCGTACCGGCCTCGAACTTGTGCGGCGCGGGGGCGTACGTCGAGGAGTGCATGGACACCGTCTCGATCATCTCGCCGCCGCCGAGGAAGGGCGGGAGGTCCTCCAGGAGCTCCTGCCGTCCCCACAGGACGCCGATGCCCGTCGGGCCGCACATCTTGTGGCCGGTGAAGGCCACGAAGTCGGCCTGCAGCGCCTGCACGTCGATCGGCATGTGCGGGGCGGCCTGCGAGGCGTCGATCAGGACCAGGGCACCGACCTCCTGGGCGCGGCGCACAATGGCCTCGACCGGGTTGTGGGTGCCGAGGATGTTCGACACGAGCACGAAGGAGACGATCTTCGTCTTCTCGGTGATGACCTCGTTGATGTTGCTCAGGTCGAGACGGCCGTCGTCCGTCAGACCGAACCACTTCAGCTTCGCGCCGGTGCGCTGCGAGAGCAGCTGCCACGGAACGATGTTGGAGTGGTGCTCCATCTCCGTGATCACGATCTCGGTCTCGTGATCGACCTTGTACGGCTCGTCGGCCCAGCCGAGCATGTTGGCGACGAGGTTGAGCGACTCCGAGGCGTTCTTCGTGAAGATGACCTCGTCGCGGCTCGGCGCGTTGATGAACGCGGCGACCTTGTCGCGCGCGCCCTCGTACAGCGCCGTGGCCTCCTCGGCCAGCACGTGCACGCCGCGGTGGACGTTGGCGTTGTGCCGCTCGTAGTACCCCGTCATGGCGTCGAGGACCTGGCGCGGCGTCTGCGAGGTCGCCGCGTTGTCCAGGTACACGAGGTTCTTGCCGTCGTGAAGCACCCGGTCGAGGATCGGGAAGTCCTTGCGGATCGCCTCGGTGTCGAGGAGGCCCGGCAGCTGTGTCACGCGGATGCGCCACCCTTCACGTACTTGTCGTAGCCCTCGGCCTCGAGCTGGTCGGCCAGCTCGGCGCCGCCGGACTCGACGATGCGGCCGCCCGCGAACACATGCACGTGGTCGGGCTTGATGTAGCGCAGGATGCGCGTGTAGTGGGTCACCAGAAGGGTGCCGACCTCGCCGTTCTCACGGACGCGGTTGATGCCCTCGGAGACGATGCGCAGGGCGTCGACGTCGAGGCCGGAGTCGGTCTCGTCGAGCACCGCGATCTTCGGCTTGAGGAGCTCCAGCTGGAGGATCTCGTGGCGCTTCTTCTCACCGCCGGAGAAGCCCTCGTTCACGTTGCGCTCGGCGAAGGACGGGTCCATGGAGAGCTTCTCCATGGCCTCCTTGACCTCCTTCACCCAGGTGCGCAGCTTGGGGGCCTCGCCGCGCACGGCCGTGGCCGAGGTGCGCAGGAAGTTGGAGACGGAGACACCGGGGACCTCGACCGGGTACTGCATGGCCAGGAAGAGGCCGGCGCGGGCGCGCTCGTCGACGGACATCTCGAGGACGTCCTCGCCGTCGAGCGTGACGGTGCCGGAGGTGATCGTGTACTTGGGGTGACCCGCGAGGGAGTACGCGAGGGTCGACTTGCCGGAGCCGTTCGGACCCATGATCGCGTGGGTCTCGCCCTGCTTCACGGTCAGGTCGACGCCCTTGAGGATCTCCTTCGTGGCGTTGTCCGCCTCGACGGTGACGTGCAGGTCCTTGATTTCAAGCGTTGCCATGGGGACTTCAGTTCTCCTGGGTGAGGGAGACGAGAACGTCGTCCCCTTCGATCTTCACGGGGTATACGGGCACAGGGCGGGTGGCCGGGAGGCCGGACGGCTTGCCGGTGCGCAGGTCGAACGCGGACCCGTGCAGCCAGCACTCGATCTGGCAGTCCTCCACCTCGCCCTCGGAGAGCGAGACGTTCGCGTGCGAGCAGATGTCGTTGATCGCGAACACCTCGCCCTCTGTGCTCACGATGGACACGGGCGTGCCGTCGATCTCCACCCGCTTCGGGGTGTCGGTCTCCAGCTCGCCGAGTCCACAGGCACGGACGAATGCGGGGGTCATCAGACCGACGCCTCCAGCTCGGCCTCGATCTTCTCGAGCAGGCGCTCCTCGATGTCCGGGACACCGATCTGCTGGACCAGCTCGGCAAAGAAGCCGCGCACGACGAGGCGGCGGGCGTCCTCGGCCGGGATGCCGCGGGACATCAGGTAGAAGAGCTGCTCGTCGTCGAAGCGGCCGGTGGCGGAGGCGTGACCGGCGCCGACGATCTCGCCGGTCTCGATCTCCAGGTTCGGCACCGAGTCGACGCGGGCACCGTCGGTCAGAACCAGGTTCCGGTTCATCTCGTACGTGTCCGTGCCCTCGGCCGCGGCCTCGATGAGGACGTCACCGATCCACACGGCGTGCGCGTCGTCGCCCTGGAGCGCGCCCTTGTAGACGACGTTCGACTTGCAGTGCGGGGTGTTGTGGTCGACCAGGAGGCGGTGCTCCTGGTGCTGGCCCGCGTCGGTGAAGTACAGGCCGAACAGCTCGGCCTCGCCACCGGTGCCCGCGTAGTTGACACGCGGGTTGAGTCGGACGACGTCGCCGCCGAAGGTGACGACGACCGACTTGAAGGAGGCGTCGCGGCCGACGAGCGCGTTGTGCTGCGCCACGTGCACGGCCTTGTCGTCCCAGTCCTGCACGGAGACGACGGTCAGCTTCGCGCCGTCGCCGAGCAGGTAGTCGACGTTGGCGGCGAGCACCGCGTCACCGGTGTGGTCGATGACCACGACGGCCTCGGCGAAGGCGCCCAGCTCGATGACCTGGTGGCCGTAGGCGACACCGCCCTCGCCGTGCACCGCGACGCGGATCGGCTCGGTCAGGACCGTCTCCTTGGGCACGGAGACGACGGACGCCTTCTCGAACGCCGAGTACGCCTGCGCGGCGACGCGGTCGACGGGCTTGCCGGCCTTGCCGACGCGCGCGTCGTCGCGGCCGACCAGCTCGACGGTGACGCCCTCCGGGGCCTCGACGTCGACCTTCACGCCGTCACCGGTCGCGGTGGCGGTGCCGTCGTGCAGACCGCGCAGCCGCTCCAGCGGCGTGAACCGCCACTCCTCCTCGCGGCCGTGCGGGACCGGGAAGTCCTGCACGTCGTAGGAGGGCGGCGCGCTCATGCGCGTGGCAACGGTCGACTCGGCGGCGACCGCGACGGCGCCCGCGGTCGTCGAGCCTGCCGGGATGGTGGTGGGAGCCTCAGCCATGGCTGTCGTGGTGCTCGCTTTCGTTACGTAAGTGGCTTGATGGGAGCGGCGGTTGGCGACCCTGGAAGGGTCTTAACCGACCGCGCCCTCCATCTGGAGCTCGATCAGCCGGTTGAGCTCGAGCGCGTACTCCATGGGCAGCTCCTTCGCGATCGGCTCGACGAAGCCGCGCACGATCATCGCCATGGCCTCGAACTCGGAGAGACCGCGGCTCATGAGGTAGAAGAGCTGGTCCTCGGAGACCTTGGAGACGGTCGCCTCGTGGCCCATCGACACGTCGTCCTCGCGGACGTCCACGTACGGGTACGTGTCGGAGCGCGAGATCTGGTCGACGAGCAGGGCGTCACAGAGCACGTTCGACTTCGCGCCCGGGGCGCCCTCGCCGATCTCGATGAGGCCGCGGTAGGAGGTGCGGCCACCGCCGCGCGCGACGGACTTCGAGACGATGTTGGACGACGTGTTCGGCGCCATGTGGACCATCTTCGCGCCGGCGTCCTGGTGCTGGCCCTCGCCCGCGAAGGCGATGGACAGCGTCTCGCCCTTGGCGTGCTCGCCCATCAGGTAGACGGCCGGGTACTTCATGGTCACCTTGGAGCCGATGTTGCCGTCGACCCACTCCATGGTCGCGCCCTCGTAGGCGACGGCGCGCTTGGTGACCAGGTTGTAGACGTTGTTCGACCAGTTCTGGATGGTCGTGTAGCGGCAGCGCGCGCCCTTCTTGACGATGATCTCGACGACGGCGCTGTGCAGGGAGTCCGACTTGTAGATCGGGGCGGTACAGCCCTCTACGTAGTGCACGTAGGCGTCCTCATCGACAATGATGAGCGTCCGCTCGAACTGGCCCATGTTCTCCGTGTTGATACGGAAGTAGGCCTGGAGCGGGATCTCGACGTGCACGCCCTTCGGCACGTAGATGAAGGAGCCACCCGACCACACGGCGGTGTTCAGCGCGGCGAACTTGTTGTCGCCGGTCGGGATGACGGTCCCGAAGTACTCCTTGAAGAGCTCCGGGTGCTCCTTCAGGGCCGTGTCGGTGTCCATGAAGATGACACCCTGCTCCTCCAGGTCCTCACGGATCTGGTGGTACACGACCTCGGACTCGTACTGGGCCGCGACACCGGCGACGAGGCGCTGCTTCTCCGCCTCGGGGATGCCGAGCTTGTCGTACGTGGCCTTGATGTCCTCGGGCAGGTCCTCCCAGGACTCCGCCTGCTTCTCCGTGGAGCGCACGAAGTACTTGATGTTGTCGAAGTCGATGCCCGACAGGTCCGAGCCCCAGTTCGGCATGGGCTTCTTGCCGAACAGCTTCAGACCCTTGAGACGCAGCTTGGTCATCCACTCCGGCTCGGACTTCTTGGAGGAGATGTCCTTGACGACGTCCTCGTTGATGCCGCGCTTGGCAGAGGCACCGGCCTCGTCGGAGTCCGCCCAGCCGTATTCGTACTTGCCCAGGCCCTCGAGCTCAGGGTGGGCAGTCTCCTCGATGGGGAGAGTCATGCGGGGTTCCTCCCGGCCGTGCTTGCAGATGCGTTGGTGGTCGTGTTGGGGGTGTTCTTGGGGATGAACGTCGTGCAGACCCCGTCGCCGTGGGCGATGGTGGCCAGTCGCTGTACGTGGGTGCCCAGCAGCTGCGAGAACATTTCGGTCTCGGCCTCGCACAATTGCGGGAACTGCTCGGCCACGTGGGCGACTGGGCAGTGGTGCTGGCAGAGCTGCTCACCGACCGGTGCGCTACGCGCCGTAGCAGCGTACCCGTCCGCGCTCAAGGCCCTCGCCAGGGCCTGGGCGCGCTCTTCGGGGGCCGCCGCCTCGATCGCCGCCTTGTAGGGACCGGCCTGTGCGGCGATCCGCGCGCGGGCGAAGGAGACGAGGGCGTCGTCGCCGCCGGCCTGCTCCTTGATCCAGCGGAGCGCTTCCGCGGCGAGCTTGTCGTAGGACTGGTCGAAGGCGTCCCTGCCGCAGTCGGTCAGCGCGAAGGCCTTGGCGGGGCGGCCGCGGGTGCGGGCTCCGTAGACGCGCTGGTCCCTGGGCTCCACGACATTGTCGGCACCGAGTGCGTCGAGGTGGCGGCGGACGGCGGCCTGGGTGAGGCCGAGGCGTCCGGCGAGCTCGGCGACGGTGGACGGGCCGTGGTCCAGGATGGAGCGCGCGACCCGGTTGCGGGTGGACCGCTCCCCGGTCGTGAGCTCCTCTGGGGCCTCGCCGACGTTTTTCACAACACCATTGTTGCGTAATTCCTCAGACCCTGACAAGCGCGGCGGTGATCGCCCCACGGTGCCGTGCATCACTTAGGCGAACCTAAGTAGTGACACGCCGTGACCTGCGAAAACGATCTTTGATCGATCAGGGCGCGGTTGCGGCGACCTTCTGGTCCGGGCTCAATTCCATGGCGCCAGAAGCCCCTCACACGCACACTCGCCCCATGCCCACACCCTCTCCGACCGGCCCACTCGTCACCCGCGCGTCCCTCGCTTCGGACCTTCGTTCGCTCGGCGTCCGACCGGGCGACACCCTCCTCGTGCACACCTCGCTCAGCAGCCTCGGCTGGGTGAACGGCGGGGCGCCCGCGGTCGTCCAGGCCCTCCTCGACGCCCTCGGGCCGACCGGCACGCTCGTCGTCCCGACACAATCCGCCGACATCTCCGACCCGGCCGAGTGGAGCCGCCCGCCGGTCCCGAAGGAGTGGTGGGAGACGATCCGGACGACCATGCCCGCGTACGACCCGGCGATCACGCCCACGCGCGGCGTCGGCATCGTCCCGGAGACCGTGCGGACGTGGCCGGGCGCCCTGCGCAGCGCGCACCCGCAGACGTCCTTCGCAGCGCTCGGGCCACGCGCCGCCGAGGTGACCGAGGGGCACGCGGCCGACTGCCGGCTCGGCGAGCACAGCCCGCTGGCCCGCCTGGAGGAGCTGCACGCGCGCGTACTGCTCCTCGGCACCGGATACGAGGCGTGCACCGCCTTCCACCTGGCCGAGTACCGGGTGCCCGCCGGATACGAGGACGCCGGGCGGCCGGGTCCGCACGGCTGGCAGCACGTGCGCGAGGTGGCCATCGACAGCGACCGGTTCGCCGAGCTGGGCACCGCCTTCGAACGCGACACACCGATCTCCCACGGCCACGTCGGCGCAGCGAACACCCGCCTCTTCGCCCTCCGAACGGCCGTCACATACGCGGAACGGTGGCTCCGGACCCACCGCCCAGCCGCCGACTGACACGGGCGTGCCGCCCCCACCGAAGGGGCCACCCCGCCTTGGGCAAGCTGCCGCAGCGCGGCTCCCCACCCGAGACGGCGGGTGCCGCCCCCGCCTTGGGCAACCCCACCACGACTCCCCACCCGAGACGGCAAGGGCCGCCCCCGCCCCGGACAACCCACCGCCCACCACGACTCCCCACCCGAGACGGCAAGGACCGCCCCCGCCTTGGGCAATCTGCCGCAGCGCGGCTCCCCACCCGAGACGGCCGGGGCCGCCCCCGCCTTGGGCAATCTGCCGCAGCGCGGCTCCCCACCCGAGACGGCCGGGGCCGCCCCCGCCTTGGGCAACCCCACCACGGCTCCCCACCCGAGACGGCGAGGGCCGCCCCCCCGCCTTGGGCAATCTGCCGCCTTGGGCGGCAGGGTGGGCAAGGCGGCCCCCGGTGCCGCGCACCCATGACCACGGGGCGCCGACCGGCAAGAGCCCCAGCCACCGGTGCCGCGCTACGGAAACGACGGGGCCCGCCCCGGGTGAGCGGCACGGTGCCCCCCGGGACCCGGCCCCCCGCGGAGCGCGCCGCCTCCTTAGACTTGCGCACCATGCGAAGCGAGCCAGTCGTCCACATCACCGGTCTGGTGAAGCGGTACGGAACCAAGACCGCGGTCGACGGCCTCGACCTCACGGCGGCCCCCGGCATCACGGCCGTTCTCGGCCCCAACGGCGCCGGCAAGACCACCACCATCGAGACCTGCGAGGGCTACCGGAAGCCGGACTCCGGCACCGTCCGCGTCCTCGGCCTCGACCCGGTCAAGCAGGCCTCCGCACTGCGCCCCCGCATCGGCGTGATGCTCCAGTCCGGCGGCGTCTACTCCGGCGCCCGCGCCGACGAAATGCTCCGCCACATCGCCAAGCTGCACGCCCACCCGCTCGACGTGGACGCCCTCATCGAGCGCCTCGGCCTCGGCAGCTGCGGCCGCACCACCTACCGGCGCCTCTCCGGCGGCCAGCAGCAGCGCCTCGCGCTCGCGATGGCCGTGATCGGCCGCCCCGAACTGGTCTTCCTCGACGAGCCGAC
The DNA here is from genome assembly GCF_042730865.1 of Streptomyces sp. NPDC059897. Taxonomy (NCBI): domain Bacteria; kingdom Bacillati; phylum Actinomycetota; class Actinomycetes; order Kitasatosporales; family Streptomycetaceae; genus Streptomyces; species Streptomyces sp. NPDC059897. The sequence goes on from NZ_JBHWKQ010000031.1 coordinate 66,763, forward strand.
CGCCGGCCTCGACCCGCAGGCCCGGCACGCCACCTGGGACCTGGTCCGGGACCTGCGCGCCGACGGCGTCTCCGTCATCCTCACCACGCACTACATGGACGAGGCGGAGCAGCTCGCCGACGACGTCGCGATCGTCGACAACGGCAAGGTCATCACGCAGGGCTCCCCGGAGGAGCTGTGCAAGGGCGGCGCCGAGAACACCCTCCGCTTCTCCGGTCGGCCGGGCCTCGACGTGGCGTCGCTCCTCAAGGCCCTGCCCGCCGACGCCGCGGCCGCCGAGCTCACCCCCGGCTCGTACCGCGTGAGCGGCAAGGTCGACCCGCAGCTCCTCGCGACGGTCACCTCCTGGTGCGCCCAGCACGGCGTGATGCCGGACAAGATCTCCGTCGAGCGGCACACCCTCGAAGACGTATTCCTGGAACTGACCGGCAAGGAGCTGCGCGGATGAGCGCCACCGACATCGACCGCGGCCCCGGCACGTACGCCCCGAACCCCGGAGCCGCCCCGCTCCCCCGCATGATCGCGACGCAGGCCGCGCTCGAGACCAAGATGCTGCTGCGCAACGGCGAGCAGCTCCTGCTCACCGTCGTCATCCCGACCCTGCTGCTCGTCCTGTTCTCGGCCGTCGACATCGTCGACACGGGGTCCGGCAAGGCCGTCGACTTCCTCACCCCCGGCATCCTCGCGCTCGCCGTGATGTCCACGGCCTTCACGGGCCAGGCCATCGCCACCGGCTTCGAGCGCCGCTACGGGGTGCTGAAGCGGCTCGGCGCGTCCCCGCTCCCCCGCTGGGCGCTGATGACCGCGAAGACGCTCTCCGTCCTGGTCACGGAGATCCTCCAGGTCGTCCTCCTCACGGTCATCGCGTTCGCGCTCGGCTGGTCGCCGCACGGGAACCCGTTCGCCGTTCTGCTCCTCCTGGTGCTGGGCACGGCGGCGTTCTCCGGACTCGGCCTCCTCATGGCGGGCACGCTCAAGGCGGAGGCCACGCTCGCCGCGGCGAACCTGGTCTTCCTGCTCCTCCTCGTCGGCGGCGGCGTCATCGTGCCGCTCGACAAGTTCCCCGACGCCGCCCAGTCGGTCCTCGGCCTGCTGCCCATCTCGGCGCTCTCCGACGGCCTGCGGGACGTGCTGCAGCACGGCGCGGCGATGCCCTGGGGCGACCTGGGGATCCTCGCCGTGTGGGCGGTCGTGGGGCTCGGCGCGGCGGGCCGCTTCTTCCGCTGGGAGTAGAGAACGTAGTAACGGGCGTCACAGTTGGCCCAGTTACGTCCCCCTCGTGAAGCCGTGCACAAGCGGACGCCTACGATGGGCCCGTGCCAAAGCTGACCCCCACCGACGCCGCGCGGGCGCTGCGCAACCCGCTCGCCTTCATCGCCGAGTACTGGACCCCCACTCAGCGGACCGTCCAGCGCGCGGCCATGTCCGCCGTCGTCATGACGGTGCTCATCGTCTGCACCGGCGGCGCCGTGCGCCTGACGGGCTCGGGCCTCGGCTGCCCGACCTGGCCCAAGTGCACCGACCAGTCGCTGACCGCGACGAGCGAGATGGGCTTCCACGGAGCCATCGAGTTCGGCAACCGCATGCTCACGTACGTGCTGTGCGCCGCGGTGGGCTGGGCGATCATCGCCGCGCGTTCGCAGAAGCCGTGGCGGCGCACGGTGACCCGGCTCGGCTGGGCCCAGTTCTGGATCGTGATGGGCAACGCGGTGCTCGGCGGCATCGTCGTCCTGGTCGGCCTCAACCCGTACACGGTGGCCGCCCACTTCGTCCTGACGACCACCCTGCTCACCGTCGCCGTGGTGATGTGGCAGCGCACCCGCGAGGGCGACGCCGAGCCGCGTCCGCTGGTCGGCAAGGCCATCAAGCAGCTGGTGTGGGCCATGGTGGCGACGGCCGCGCTGCTGATCGTCGTCGGCACGGTGGTGACCGGCGCGGGCCCGCACGCGGGCGACTCCAGCGACGTGCACCGGATGCCGCTCGACTGGGAGATGGTGTCGAAGGTGCACGCGGTCCTCGCGTGGATCGTGGTGACGCTGACCTTCGCGCTGTGGTTCGTCCTGAAGGCGGTCGACGCCCCGAAGGGCCCGCTGCACCGCACCCGCGACCTGTTCCTGATCCTGCTCGCGCAGGGCGTCATCGGCTACGTCCAGTACTTCACGGACCTCCCCGAGGTCCTGGTCGGCCTGCACATGCTGGGCTCGGCGCTGGTGTGGATCGGGGTCCTGCGCGTGGTGCTCTCGCTGCGCGAACGCCCGGTGGCCGAGCCGGACCTCCCGTCCCAGTCGGGCCAGGAACTCTCGGCGGTCTGACACCCCCGCGTACGGGCTCAGCCGACGCCGAGCCCGTACACCCGCCGCGCCGTCCCCGACGCGATCATCCGGGCCACCCGCTGCGCGTCGCCCAGCGACCAGGCCCCGTCGGCGACCCACTCCCCGAGCACCCGCCCGAGCGCCTGCCGGAAGAGCCTCGCGCCCACCACGTGCAGCTCCGGCAGTCCCTGCGCGCCCGTCGAGAACAGCAGCTTCCCGAACGGCGCCAGCTCCAGGAACTCCGCGAGCAGCCCCGCCGCCCGCGCCCCCGTGCGGGCGAGCGCCGGGCCCAGGTCCGCGTAGACGTGCGGGAAGACGGCCGCCAGATGCGCCGTGTGCCGGTGGTACGGGTAGCCGTGCAGCAGCACCACGTCCGTGCCGAGCCCCGCCGTGGCGCGGGCGAACTCGGCGAGCACCGCCGGGTCCGTGGGGTCGAGGTGTCCCCAGCGCAGTTGCAGCGGCCGTCCCGAGGCGACCGCGATCCACAGCAGGTGCCGAAGCAGCACGGGGTCGGTGAGGGCGCCGCCGACCTGCCGCCCCGCCAGCCAGCGCGCCGCCGCTCCGCGCACCTCGCCGGGGCCCGGCGGCCGCGGGTCGAGCGCGAGCCCATGGCGTACGCCGGCGACCGAGGTGAAGGCGACCGCGCCGGAGGCCGCGGCGTGCACCGATTCGGCGAGGTTCGCGAGGAAGGACTCGACGGTCCCCGAGGTGTCCGCGACCTGCTCCGCGAGGAGTTCGAGGCGGACGATCTCGTGGGCCTCGCCGCGGGCGGCGGAGGCCATCTCGGCGGGCCCGGTCAGATCGTCCCGCTGCCCCGTGTCCACGAGATACGTGGTGATGCCGCTGCCGCGAAGGAGTCTGCGCCCCGCCTCGACGACGCCCAGTTCGCGGCGCCTCGCCAGATAGCGGGCGGGCGGGCAGTGCGGTTCCAGACCGAGCAGCGGCGGGCACCAGCGGCGCACCGCGAACCCGGTCTGGGTGTCGAAGAAGGTGGTGCCGGGGGCGGGCGGCCCCTCGCCCCGGCCGAGGTGGGCCTCGAAGGTGCCGAGGCCCAGCTCCGTACGCAGCACCCCGTGGCAGTACTGATCCACGAGGGACGGCGTTTCGAACATCCGGACTCCCCGTCTGTGGACCGTGTACCTACAGTCCTAACGGGTGAACAAGCGTCTGGTGTTGCTCGAATTCGGCCGGGCCCGCCCGCCGGGTTCAGCCGCCGAGCTGGATGCCCGCCATCCGCTTCCATTCGTACGGGCCCGTCTCGACCTTGGCCGCGAAGTCGCCGTCGAAGTCCTCGTGGACGGTGATGCCGGCCTTCTCGACGGCCTTCTGCGCGATCTCGTAGGTGCGGGCCACCACGTCGCCCCAGCCGCCGTCCTCGCCGACGAGCACGATCCGCGTGCCGTGCTCGCCGATGTACGCGAGCTGCCCCTCGGCGCCGCCGTGCGCCTTGGCGAACACGCCGATCTCCTTGGCCAGCTTGGCCGCGCGACGCTCGTCCTTGGCCGCCCCGCGGGGCGCCTCAACCGCTTGAGTCTCTGCCATGGACAGGATGCTACCGACGAGTAGCCAAACAAGCGACAAGTGGGGTACGTGGCCTGGGCCACGTACCCCACCAGGAAAGAGCAGAGAGCGCGATCAGCGCAAGAAGGGGTCCACCGCGATCGCCACGAACACCAGCGACACATAGGTGATCGACCAGTGGAACAGCCGCATCTCCTTGAGCTTCCCGCCCGTGACCTCGGCCTTGGCGCGGCTCTGCAGACCGTGCGCCTCCCACAGCCAGAAGCCGCCCGCGAGCAGCGCGACCGCCGTGTAGAACCAGCCCGTGTAGCCGAGCGGCTGGAGCAGCAGCGACACCGCCACCATCACCCAGCTGTAGGCGACGATCTGCTTGGCCACGACCTTGTTGGAGGCGAGGACCGGAAGCATCGGAACGCCCGCGCGCGCGTAGTCGTCCTTCACCTTCATGGAGAGCGGCCAGTAGTGCGGCGGCGTCCAGAAGAACATGACCCCGAAGAGGATGATCGGCGCCCACGACATGGAGTTCGTGACCGAGGACCAGCCGATGAGGACGGGCAGGCAGCCCGCGATACCGCCCCACACGATGTTCTGCGCGGTGCGGCGCTTCAGGATCATCGTGTAGACGACCACGTAGAAGAGCAGCGCGCCCAGCGACAGCCAGGCCGACAGCCAGTTCACCGCGAAGCCGAACAGCAGCGTCGAGATCACCGCGAGGGAGATGCCGAACACCAGGCACTCGGTGGGGCTGACCATGCCCGTGACCAGCGGACGCTGCGACGTGCGCTCCATGAGCGCGTCGATGTCGCGGTCGTACCACATGTTCAGGGCGTTGGCCCCGCCCGCGGACAGGTATCCGCCGAGGCAGGTGATGAGCACGAGCCAGAGGTCGGGCACACCTTGTTCGGCGAGGAACATCACCGGAACGGTGGTGATGAGGAGCAGCTCGATGATTCGCGGCTTGGTCAGCGCCACGAACGCCTTGATCCTGGCCCCGAACGGCCGCTGGCCCCGACTATTGCTCGTCAGCGCTCCCGCTGGACGGGATTCGACGGCCGTCACGCACACCCCTGACAGAGACTCCAGCGAGCCCCCGTTGCGGACCACTTGATGTGAAGTCCCGGTAAAGGCTCGCGCGTACCACGCCACTCTAGACGTTGCCCATACCCAGCCCTTCGTGGGGGTGGGTCGTGTTGGCCCGCATGCCGTAACGCCCCCACGCACCCCTCCTCGAGGGCCCCTCCGGATGAGCAATTCCGGCCACGGATGAGCCCCCATCTGAGCGGCCGCGTATTCACGTGTCGAATGCGCGTGGATCCGCGTCAGGAGGCGGATCCGACAGACTCCCGGCAGTCTGGAATGAGTCGAAAAAAAGCACGTTCCAGCGAGGGTAGGCTCGACAACGGCTGGTGACAGACGTCACCGGCAATGAGACATGTGGAGAGGAGCCCTGACCCAGGGTGAGCACCAAGCCGACCACCACAGACTTCGAGTGGACCGATGTGGACCAGCGGGCCGTCGACACCGCCCGCGTCCTGGCCGCCGACGCCGTACAGAAGGTCGGCAACGGCCATCCCGGTACGGCGATGAGCCTGGCCCCGGCCGCGTACACCCTCTTCCAGAAGGTGATGCGGCACGACCCGGCGGACGCCGACTGGGTCGGGCGGGACCGTTTCGTCCTGTCCGCGGGGCACTCGTCCCTGACCCTCTACATCCAGCTCTACCTGGCCGGCTTCGGCCTGGAGCTGGCGGACCTCGAGGCGTTCCGCACCTGGGGCTCCAAGACGCCGGGCCACCCGGAGTACGGGCACACCACCGGCGTGGAGACGACCACGGGCCCGCTGGGCCAGGGCGTCGCCAACGCGGTGGGCATGGCCATGGCCGCCCGCTACGAGCGCGGTCTCTTCGACCCCGAGGCCGCGGCGGGCGAGAGCCCGTTCGACCACTACGTCTTCGCCATCGCCGGTGACGGCTGCCTCCAGGAGGGCATCTCCGCGGAGGCCTCCTCCATGGCGGGCCACCAGCAGCTCGGCAACCTGGTCCTGCTGTGGGACGACAACCACATCTCGATCGAGGGCGACACCGAGACCGCCGTCTCCGAGGACACCTGCAAGCGCTACGAGGCGTACGGCTGGCACGTCCAGCGCGTGGAGCCGAAGGCGGACGGCGACCTGGACCCCGAGGCGATCTACAACGCCATCGAGGCCGCCAAGGCCGTCACCGACAAGCCGTCCTTCATCGCGCTGCGCTCGATCATCGCCTGGCCCGCCCCGAACGCGCAGAACACCGAGGCCGCGCACGGCTCGGCGCTCGGCGACGACGAGGTGGCCGCCACCAAGCGCGTCCTCGGCTTCGACCCGGAGAAGTCCTTCGACGTCTCCGACGAGGTCATCGGCCACACGCGCGGCGCCCTGGAGCGCGGCGCGCAGGCCAAGGCCGAGTGGGACAAGCAGTTCGCCGAGTGGCGCACCGCCAACCCGGAGCGCGCCGCCGAGTTCGACCGCATCAACGCGGGCGAGCTCCCCGAGGGCTGGGAGGAGAAGCTCCCCGTCTTCGAGACCGGCAAGGGTGTCGCCACCCGCGCCGCCTCCGGCAAGGTCCTCCAGGCGCTCGGCGGTGTGATCCCCGAGCTGTGGGGCGGCTCCGCCGACCTCGCGGGCTCGAACAACACGACGATCGACAAGACGTCGTCGTTCCTCCCCAAGGGCAACCCGCTGCCGGAGGCCGACCCGTACGGCCGCACGATCCACTTCGGCATCCGCGAGCACTCGATGGCCGCGGAGATGAACGGCATCGCGCTGCACGGCCACACGCGCATCTACGGCGGCACCTTCCTGGTGTTCTCCGACTACATGCGCAACGCGGTGCGCCTGTCCGCCCTGATGTCGCTGCCGGTCACCTACGTGTGGACGCACGACTCCGTCGGCCTCGGCGAGGACGGCCCGACGCACCAGCCGGTCGAGCACCTCGCCTCGCTGCGCGCCATCCCCGGCCTCAACGTCGTCCGCCCCGCGGACGCCAACGAGACGGCCATCGCCTGGCGCGAGATCCTCAAGCGCGGCAAGAAGGAGTACGGCGTCTCGCACCCGCACGGCCTGTCGCTGACCCGCCAGGGCGTGCCGACGTACGAGGCGAACGAGGACACCGTCAAGGGCGGCTACGTCCTGGTCGAGGCCTCCAAGGCGACGCCGGACCTGATCCTGATCGCCACCGGTTCCGAGGTGCACCTGGCCGTCGAGGCCCGTGAGCAGCTGGAGTCCGAGGGCATCGCCACCCGCGTCGTCTCGATGCCGTGTGTCGAGTGGTTCGACGAGCAGGAGCAGGGGTACCGGGACAGCGTCCTGCCGCCGTCGGTCAAGGCGCGCGTCGCGGTCGAGGCCGGGATCGGTCTGACCTGGCACCGCTTCGTCGGTGACGCAGGACGCATCGTTTCGCTGGAGCACTTCGGCGCGTCCGCCGACGGCAAGGTCCTCTTCAAGGAGTTCGGCTTCACGCCTGAGAACGTGGCCGCCAAGGCGAAGGAATCTCTCGCCGCGGCGCAGCGCTGACGCCTTCGTACACGACATAGGAGATGCAATTTCCATGACAGACGCACTGAAGCGCCTCTCCGAGGAAGGCGTCGCGATCTGGCTGGACGACCTGTCGCGCAAGCGGATCACGTCCGGCAACCTCGCCGAACTGATCGACGAGCAGCACGTCGTGGGCGTCACGACCAACCCTTCGATCTTCCAGAAGGCGATCTCGCAGGGCGACGGCTACGACCAGCAGCTCGCGGACCTCGCGGCCCGCAAGGTCACCGTCGAAGAGGCCATCCGCATGATCACGACGGCGGACGTCCGTGACGCCGCCGACATCCTGCGCCCGGTCTTCGACGCGACGGGCGGCCAGGACGGCCGTGTGTCGATCGAGGTCGACCCGCGCCTGGCGCACAACACCAAGGCGACGGTCGCCGAGGCCCGCCAGCTGGCGTGGCTGGTGGACCGGCCGAACACGCTGATCAAGATCCCGGCGACCAAGGCGGGCCTGCCCGCGATCACCGAGACGATCGGCAACGGCATCAGCGTCAACGTCACGCTGATCTTCTCCCTTGAGCGCTACCGCGAGGTCATGGACGCCTACCTCGCCGGCCTGGAGAAGGCCAAGGCGAAGGGCCTGGACCTGTCGACGATCCACTCGGTCGCCTCGTTCTTCGTGTCCCGCGTGGACGCCGAGATCGACAAGCGGATCGACGCGCTCGGCACGGACGACGCCAAGGCGGCGCGCGGCAAGGCCGCCCTCGCCAACGCGCGGCTCGCGTACGAGGCGTACGAAGAGGTGTTCGGCAGCGACCGCTGGGCCGCGCTCGACAAGGCGCAGGCCAACAAGCAGCGCCCGCTGTGGGCCTCGACGGGCGTCAAGGACAAGGCGTACAAGGACACCCTGTACGTCGACGACCTGGTCGCTCCCGGCACGGTGAACACCATGCCGGAGGCCACGCTGGAGGCGACCGCGGACCACGGCGAGATCAGCGGCAACACGATCGCGGGCACGTACGACCAGTCCCGCAAGGAGATCGAGGCCGTCGAGAAGCTGGGGATCTCGTACGACGAGGTCGTGCAGCTCCTGGAGGACGAGGGCGTCGAGAAGTTCGAGGCGTCCTGGAACGACCTGCTGAAGTCGACCGAGGCGGAGCTCAAGCGCCTCGCCCCCTCGGAGGGCTGATCCCTTGACCGCACACGGAGCGAACAGCAATCCGCTCCGTGACGCCGCCGACCGACGGCTCCCGCGTATCGCGGGGCCGTCGGGCCTGGTGATTTTCGGCGTTACGGGCGATTTGTCACGTAAGAAGCTGATGCCTGCGGTTTACGACCTCGCGAACCGGGGTCTGCTCCCGCCCGGCTTCTCGCTCATCGGGTTCGCCCGCCGCGAGTGGCAGGACGAGGACTTCGCGCAGGAGGTGCACGACGCGGTCAAGCAGCACGCGCGCACGCCGTTCCGCGAGGAGGTCTGGCAGCAGCTCATCCAGGGGATGCGCTTCGTCCAGGGCAACTTCGACGACGACGACGCGTTCGAGCAGCTCAAGGCGACCATCAACGACCTGGACAAGTCGCAGGGCACGGGCGGCAACTTCGCGTTCTACCTCTCGGTACCCCCCAAGTTCTTCCCGCAGGTCGTGCAGCAGCTCAAGAAGCACGGCCTGGCGGACGGTTCGAACGACTCCTGGCGGCGCGCCGTCATCGAGAAGCCCTTCGGTCACGACCTCGCCTCCGCCCAGGAGCTGAACGCGATCGTGCACGAGGTGTTCGACCCGGACCAGGTGTTCCGGATCGACCACTACCTCGGCAAGGAGACCGTCCAGAACATCCTGGCGCTCCGCTTCGCCAACCAGATGTTCGAGCCGATCTGGAACCGGTCCTACGTCGACCACATCCAGATCACGATGGCCGAGGACATCGGCATCGGCGGCCGTGCCGGCTACTACGACGGCATCGGCGCCGCGCGCGACGTGATCCAGAACCACCTCCTCCAGCTGATGGCGCTGACCGCGATGGAGGAGCCCGCCTCCTTCGACGCGGACGCGCTCGTCGCCGAGAAGGCGAAGGTGCTCGGCGCCGTGAAGCTGCCGAAGGACATCGGCCGCGACACGGTGTTCGCGCAGTACGCGGCCGGGTGGCAGGGCGGCGAGAAGGCCGTCGGCTACCTCCAGGAAGAGGGCATCGACCCCAAGTCGAAGACCGACACGTACGCGGCGATCAAGCTGGAGGTGGACAACCGCCGCTGGGCGGGCGTCCCGTTCTACCTCCGCACCGGCAAGCGCCTCGGCCGCCGCGTCACCGAGATCGCCGTCGTCTTCCAGCGCGCCCCGCACTCCCCCTTCGACCACACGGCGACGGAGGAGCTGGGCCAGAACGCGATCGTGATCCGCGTCCAGCCGGACGAGGGCATCACGGTCCGCTTCGGCTCGAAGGTGCCGGGCACGTCGATGGAGATCCGGGACGTCTCGATGGACTTCGCCTACGGCGAGTCCTTCACGGAGTCGAGCCCCGAGGCGTACGAGCGGCTCATCCTGGACGTCCTGCTGGGCGACGCCAACCTCTTCCCGCGCACCGAGGAGGTCGAGCTGTCCTGGAACATCCTCGACCCGATCGAGCAGTACTGGGACAAGCACGGCAAGCCCGCGCAGTACCCGTCCGGCACGTGGGGGCCCGCCGAGGCGGACGAAATGCTCGCACGAGACGGACGGAGCTGGCGCCGGCCATGAAGATCGATCTCACGGACACCACCTCCAGCAAGATCAACAAGGCGCTCGTCAAGGGCCGCCGCGCCATCGGCACACCCGCCGTCGGCATGGTGCTCACCCTCGTCATCGTCACCGACGAGGAGAACGCCTACGACGCCCTGAAGGCCGCCAACGAGGCCTCGCGCGAGCACCCCTCGCGCACCCTCGTGGTCATCAAGCGCGTCTCGCGCTCCCCCCGCGACCGCACCAAGTCCCGGCTCGACGCCGAGGTGCGGGTGGGCGCGGAGGCGGGCACGGGCGAGACCGTCGTCCTGCGCCTGTACGGCGAGGTCGTCAACCACGCCCAGTCCGTCGTGCTCCCGCTGCTCCTCCCGGACGCCCCCACGGTCGTCTGGTGGCCCGTGGACGCGCCCCTGGACCCCGCGAACGACCCGCTCGGCGCGCTGGGCCAGCGCCGCGTCACCGACACGTACGCGGCCGAGCAGCCGGTGCACGAGCTGGAGGCCAGGGCCGAGTCCTACGCCCCCGGCGACACCGACCTGTCGTGGACCCGGATCACGCCGTGGCGCTCGATGCTGGCCGCCGCGCTCGACCAGGTGACCTGCGACGTCACCTCGGTCGAGGTCGAGGGCGAGGAGTTCAACCCGAGCTGCGAGCTGCTCGCGATGTGGCTCGCGGACCGGCTCGACGTCCCGGTGCGGCGCAGCCTGTCGGCGGGCCCGGGGCTCACCGGCGTACGCATGGAGTCCACCTGCGGCCCGATCGTCCTCGACCGGGCCGACGGCACGCTCGCCACCCTCTCCATCCAGGGCCAGCCGGACCGTGCGGTCGCGCTCAAGCGCCGCGAGACGTCCGAGCTGATCGCGGAGGAGCTGCGCCGGCTCGACCCGGACGACACCTACGCGGCCGCGCTGCGGTTCGGCGTGGACCGTCTCGGCGAGCCCGAGGACCAGAAGACGGTGCCGGACTCGGTGTCGTCGGCGGCCTCGGCCGCGCCCGCGGCGGCGCCCGCCCAGAAGGCGGCCGCGAAGAAGGCACCGGCCAAGAAGGCCCCTGCCAAAAAGGCTCCGGCCAAGAAGGCAACGACGAAGTGAGCGCAGACAAGTGAGTGCAGCACCCCAACTCGTCGTCCACCGCGACAAGGAGCTGATGGCGCAGGCGGCCGCGGCCCGGCTGATCACCAAGATCGTCGACGCCCAGTCCGCCCGCGGCTCCGCCTCCGTCGTCCTGACGGGCGGCCGCAACGGCAACGGCCTGCTGGCCGCGCTGAAGGCGGCCCCCGCGCGGGACGCGATCGACTGGGGCCGTCTCGACCTGTGGTGGGGCGACGAGCGTTTCCTGCCGGACGGCGACCCCGAGCGCAACTACACGCAGGCGAAGGAGGCGCTCCTCGACTCCGTGCCGCTCGACCCCGCGCGCGTGCACCCCATGCCCGCGTCGGACGGCCCCTTCGAGGCGGACGCCGCGGCCGAGGCGTACGCGGCCGAGCTCGCGAACGCCGCGGGACCCGAGGACCACGGCCCCGTGCCGACCTTCGACGTCCTGATGCTCGGCGTGGGCCCCGACACGCACGTCGCGTCGCTCTTCCCTGAGCTTCCGGCGGTCCGTGAGACGGAGCGCACGGTCGTCGGCGTGCACGGCGCCCCCAAGCCGCCGCCCACCCGCACCACGCTCACGCTCCCGGCGATCCGGGCCGCGCGCGAGGTGTGGCTGCTCGCCGCCGGCGAGGACAAGGCGAAGGCCGCCGCCATCGCGCTGTCCGGCGCGGGCGAGATCCAGGCCCCGGCGGCGGGCGCGTACGGCCGCTCGCGCACGCTGTGGCTGCTCGACGCGGCCGCCGCTTCGCAACTGCCGCCGGACCTGTATCCGCCGGCCGTCGCGTAACGACGCCCTACGTAGACGACGCCCTACGTAGACGCCACGGCCCCACTTCTTTAAGAAGTGGGGCCTTACGCGTGCTGCGGCACCCGGTAGTCCGAGCCGTCCTTCTCGCGTACGAGGAGGCCGTCGATGACGCAGTAGCGGCGCAGCGCGGCCGTGTCGTCGTGGACCGTGCGCAGCGCCTCGTTGACCTCGCGCTCGCTGTACGTGCGCTCGGCGTCGAAGAGGGTGCCCGTGAGGTGCACGAGGAGGTCGTGGCGGACGGTCGGGCGTACCGGTATGGCGGTGAGGCGGCCCCGGGAGAAGAACCCGGTGAGGTGGCGCGGGACCCCCGAGGCGGGCTCGGCGGCCCGGTGGTGGCGGAAGATCTCGGGCCCGGCCCGCAGCGAGCCGTCGTCGAGGCGCTGGACGAGCCCCGCGGCGATCAGCTTGCCGAGGTGCTTGCGGGCCAGTGGAGAGTCGGCCTCGCGGGGCGGCAGGTCGTCGAGGACGATGCGCGCGTAGAGCCTGAGTCGATCGGGGTCGGCGAGCGCCGACATGAGCTGGTCCACAGGGTGCCTCCCGGCAGGGTCACGGACGGGCAGTCTCGCCCGCCGGAAGGGCTTCGCGCACCCCAATAATCGTTAACGTCCCCGCAGCTCCCGGTACTTCGCGACCAGCGCCTTCGTCGACTCGTCGAGCCCCGGCACCTGTGCGCCCTCGGTGAGCGCGGGCTCCACGCGCTTGGCGAGCACCTTGCCGAGCTCGACGCCCCACTGGTCGAACGAGTCGATGTTCCAGATGGCGCCCTGCACGAACACCTTGTGCTCGTAGAGGGCGACCAACTGCCCGAGCACGGACGGCGTGAGGTCCTTCGCGAGGATCGTGGTCGTCGGGTGGTTGCCCTTGAACGTCTTGTGCGGCACCAGCTCCTCCGGCACCCCCTCGGCGCGCACCTCGTCCGGCGTCTTGCCGAACGCCAGCGCCTGGGTCTGCGCGAAGAAGTTGGCCATCAGGAGGTCGTGCTGGGCGACGAGTCCCGGCAGCAGATCGGCGACGGGCTCGGCGAAGCCGATGAAGTCCGCCGGGATCAACTTCGTTCCCTGATGGATGAGTTGGTAGTAGGCGTGCTGCCCGTTCGTGCCCGGCGTGCCCCACACGACGGGTCCGGTCTGCCAGCGGACCTCCTCGCCGTTGCGTTGCACGTACTTGCCGTTGGACTCCATGTCGAGCTGCTGGAGATACGCCGTGAACTTGGAGAGGTAGTGCGAGTACGGCAGCACCGCGTGCGACTGCGCGTCGTGGAAGTTGCCGTACCAGATGCCCAACAGGCCCATCAGCAAAGGCACGTTGGACTCGGCGGGCGCGGTGCGGAAGTGCTCGTCGACGAGGTGGAAGCCGTCGAGCATCTCGCGGAACGCACCGGGCCCGATCGCGATCATCAGCGCGAGGCCGATCGCGGAGTCGTACGAATAGCGTCCGCCGACCCAGTCCCAGAACTCGAACATGTTGTCCGTGTCGATGCCGAACTCCGACACCTTCTCGGCGTTCGTCGACAGCGCCACGAAGTGCTTGGCGACGGCTTCCTGACCGGCCCTCAGTTCGGTGAGCAGCCAGTTGCGCGCGGACGTCGCGTTGGTGATCGTCTCGATCGTGGTGAAGGTCTTCGAGGCGATGACGAACAGCGTCTCGGCCGGGTCCAGGTCCCGTACGGCCTCGTGCAGGTCGGCCCCGTCGACGTTCGACACGAAGCGGACGGTGAGCCCGCGGTCGGTGAAGGAGCGCAGCACCTCGTACGCCATCGCGGGGCCGAGGTCGGAGCCGCCGATGCCGATGTTGACGACGTTCCTGATCCGCTTGCCGGTGTGCCCGGTCCACTCCCCCGCCCTGACGCGGTCGGCGAAGGCGGCCATCTTGTCGAGGACGGCGTGCACACCCGGCACCACGTTCTCGCCGTCGACCTCGATCACCGCGTCGCGCGGGGCGCGCAGCGCGGTGTGCAGGACGGCCCGGTCCTCGGTCGTGTTGATCCTGTCGCCGCGGAACATGGCGTCGCGCAGGCCGAACACGTCGGTCGCGGCGGCCAGCTCGCGCAGCAGCCGCAGCGTCTCCTCCGTGACGAGGTGCTTCGAGTAGTCGATGTGCAGGTCACCGACGCGCAGCGTCCAGTCGGACCCGCGCGCGGGATCGGCCTCGAACAATTCCCGCAGCCGCACGTCGCCCAGCTGCTGCCGGTGCTTGACGAGCGCCTGCCATTCGGGCGTCTGGGTGAGTGCTGCCTGCTTGTCGGACGCGTTCATCTCGAAGTTCAGCCTTCTCTCGTACCTGGGTACGTACGGTGCCCGCTGCTCCCGTCCAACCTAATTGATCAGGGTGAATCGGGCCTTTCCGTGGCCACACGAAAGAGGTACGAGAAAGGGCCGGGCACCTTCTCAGGTGACCGGCCCATTCGGTGGGTCAGATCTCGCCCCGCAGTTTCGCGAGCGCCTCGGCAAGGATCGCCTCGCCGTCCGCGTCGCTGCGCCGCTCCCGCACGTAGGCCAGATGCGTCTTGTACGGCTCCGTACGCGGCGGGTCCGGCGGGCTGTCCCGGTCCTGCCCGGCCGGGAAGCCGCAGCGCGGACAGTCCCAGGTCTCCGGCACCTGCGCGTCGGAGGCGAAGCTCGGCTGCGTCTCGTGCCCGTTCGAGCACCAGAAGGAGATGCGCAGGCGCGGCGCGGACTCGCCGCGCTCGGCCTCGCCCATCGGCCCCGCCCCGACCCGACTTCCTCGGATCGCGTTGCCACTTGCCACGGTCGTAACTCCCTGCGTGATGGTGCCGCGAAGCGTGTCGGCGTATCAGCTTCGCCGCGGAGCGCCTCAGTCTACGTAAGGCCCAACGCGCGTCCAGTGCTTGGAGTTACATCGCTCCCCAGACGCAAGCCCCATGATAGGCCGCGTTGTTGAGCGCGTACCGAACATGGGGCTTTACGTGGGAGATATGCGGTTGTGGCGGGCCGGCCCGCCGGAGCGGCGCCCGAAAGTCAGTTGTTGATCTTCATCAGAATGCCGAGCACCACGATGCACGCGAACCACAGGAGACCGACCACGACCGTGATCCGGTCGAGGTTCCGCTCGGCGACCGAGGAGCCGCCGACGGAGGACTGCATGCCGCCACCGAACATGTCGGAGAGGCCGCCACCCTTTCCCTTGTGCATGAGCACCAGGAGCATCAGCAGCAGGCTGAAGACGATCAGGGCGATCGAGAACCCCATAACCACGGCTGGACCAACTTCCTCGGACTTATATGTCGGACTTGCTTGGACGACGGGGCCGAAGCCCGGTAAAGAGCCTCGGCCCCGCAAGGGTACGACGTATGGCGCCTAGCGCCTACTCGCTGCCCGTGTCACTGCTCGTGGAAGCGAACGATCTTGACGAACTCGTCCGCGTCCAGCGAGGCGCCGCCGATCAGCGCGCCGTCGATGTCCGGCTTGGACATGATCTCCGCGACGTTCCCGGACTTCACCGAGCCGCCGTACTGGATGCGGATCTTGTCGGCGACGTCCTGCGAGTACAGCTCGGCGAGCTTGCCGCGAATGGCCCCGCAGACTTCCTGCGCGTCGTCGGCGCCGCACACCTTGCCGGTGCCGATGGCCCACACGGGCTCGTACGCGATGACGATGGTCTCGGCCTGCTCGGCGGGCAGGTCCTTGAGGCCGCCCTCGACCTGGGCGAGCGTGTGGGAGACGTGGTCGCCCGCCTCGCGGACGTCCAGCTCCTCACCGACGCACAGGATCGGCGTGAGGCCGTGCTTGTACGCGGCCTTCACCTTGCCGTTGACGATCTCGTCGGTCTCGTCGTGGTACTGCCGGCGCTCCGAGTGGCCGATCGCCACGAAGGTGCACTTCAGCTTGGCGAGCATCGGGCCCGAGATCTCGCCGGTGTACGCGCCGGAGTCGTGCGCCGACACGTCCTGGGCGCCGTACTTGATCTTCAGCTTGTCGCCGTCGACCAGCGTCTGCACGGAGCGCAGGTCGGTGAACGGCGGCAGGACGGCGACCTCGACGGCGTCGTAGTCCTTGTCCGCGAGAGCGAAAGCGAGCTTCTGGACGTGCGCGATGGCCTCGAGGTGGTTGAGGTTCATCTTCCAGTTGCCCGCCATCAGCGGCGTGCGGCCCTGTACGGGAGCAGTCATGCGGGGTCAGTCCTCCAGTGCGGCGAGACCGGGCAGCGTCTTGCCCTCGAGGTACTCGAGGGAGGCGCCACCGCCGGTCGAGATGTGGCCGAATGCCTTCTCGTCGAAGCCCAGGGTACGGACCGCGGCGGCGGAGTCTCCGCCGCCCACCACGGTGAAGCCGGGAGCGTCGATGAGGGCCTGGGCGACCGCCTTGGTGCCCTCGGCGTAGTCGGGGTGCTCGAAGACGCCCATCGGGCCGTTCCAGAACACGGTCTCGGCGTCGGCGAGCTTCGAGGCGTACAGCTTGCGGGTCTGAGGACCGATGTCCAGGCCCTCCTGGTCGGCCGGGATGGCGTCCGCGGCGACGGTCGAGGGGTTGGCCGGGGTCTTGCCCTTGAGGTCGGGGAACTCCGCCGAGACCAGGACGTCGACCGGGAGGACGAGCTCCACGCCGTTCTTCTCGGCGCGCTCCATGTACTCCGTGACGGTCGGGATCTGGTCCTCCTGGAGGAGCGAGATGCCGACCTCGTAGCCCTTGGCCTTGAGGAAGGTGTACGCCATGCCGCCGCCGATGAGCAGGCGGTCGGCCTTGCCGAGCAGCTGGTCGATGACGGCCAGCTTGTCGGAGACCTTGGCGCCGCCGAGCGCGACCACGTAGGGGCGCTTGACGTCGTCGGTGAGCTTCTTGAGGACGCCGACCTCGGTGGCGATGAGGTAGCCGGCGTAGTGCGGAAGCCGCTTCGGCAGGTCGTACACGGAGGCGTGCTTGCGGTGCACGGCGCCGAAGCCGTCGCCCACGTAGACGTCGGCGAGGTTCGCGAGCTGCTCGGCGAAGTCGCCGCGCTCGGCGTCGTCCTTGCTGGTCTCGCCGGCGTTGAAGCGCAGGTTCTCGATGACGGCGACCTGGCCGGGCTCCAGGCCGTCCACGGCCTCGTTGGCCGCGGGGCCGACCGTGTCCTGGGCGAACGCGACCGGCTTGCCGAGCAGCTCGCCGAGGCGCTCGGCCGCGGGCAGCAGGGAGAACTGCGGGTCCGGGGCGCCCTTGGGACGGCCGAGGTGGGAGGCGACGATCACCTTGGCGCCGGCGCCGGCCAGGGCCTGCACGGTGGGCAGGACGGCGCGGATGCGACCGTCGTCGGTGATGACGCCGTCGGCCAGCGGCACGTTGAGGTCGGCGCGGACGAACACCCGCTTCCCGTCGACCCCTTCGGCGAGAAGTTCCTCGATCGTCTTCATGGATGGGCTCCTTGAGAGGGCTGGTCGTGCACGTTCTTGAGATGGGCGGCCTTGAAGGCTGAACCGTGGCGGCTGACGCGCGAAGGGTCCGGACTGTCGCGCGGCATCGCGCGGGTCCGGACCCTTCGCTCACATCTGAGTGCCTTGCTGCTCCAGAACCTTAGAGGTTCAGAGCTGGCCGCCGACGAAGACCGTGAGGTCGACGAGACGGTTGGAGTAGCCCCACTCGTTGTCGTACCAGCCGAGGATCTTCACCGTCTTGCCCTCCTGGACCATCGTCAGGGAGGAGTCGAAGGTGCAGGAGGCCGGGTCGCTGACGATGTCCGAGGACACGATCGGGTCCTCGGTGTAGTACAGGATGCCCTTGAGGGCGCCGTCGTCGGCGGCCTTCTTGAACGCGGCGTTGACCTCGTCCTTGGTGACCTCGCGCTGCAGGTCGACGACCAGGTCGGTGGCCGATCCGGTCGGGACCGGGACGCGCATCGCGATGCCGTCGAGCTTGCCCTTGAGCTGCGGCAGGACCAGGGCGGTGGCCTTGGCGGCGCCCGTCGTGGTCGGGATGATGTTCTCCGCGGCGGCCCGCGCGCGGCGCAGGTCGCTGTGCGGGAAGTCCAGGATGCGCTGGTCGTTCGTGTACGCGTGAACCGTCGTCATGAGGCCCTTGACGATGCCGAAGTTCTCGTCGAGAACCTTCGCCATCGGCGCCACGCAGTTGGTGGTGCAGGACGCGTTCGAGATGACGTGGTGGTTCGCCGGGTCGTACTGGTCCTGGTTGACGCCCATCACGATGGTGATGTCCTCGTCCTTGGCCGGAGCCGAGATGAGGACCTTCTTGGCGCCGCCCGCGATGTGCTTCTCGGCGTCGGCCTTCTTCGTGAAGATGCCGGTGGACTCGACCACGACGTCGACGCCCAGCTGACCCCACGGGATGTCGGCGGGGTTGCGCTCGGACAGCACCTTGATGGTGTGTCCGTCGACCGTGATGGTGTCCTCGGTGTGCGACACGTCGGCCTTGAGGCGGCCCAGGATGGTGTCGTACTTCAGAAGGTGTGCGGTGGTCGCGGTGTCACCCAGGTCGTTGACAGCCACGATCTCGATGTCTGCACCCTGCTCAAGGAGGGCGCGGAAATAATTGCGACCGATGCGGCCAAAGCCGTTGATGCCTACGCGGATCGTCACGAACCGATCTCCTCGTTGGTACGCCGGAGTATCGACGCCGGCGAGATTTATTTGGGATGTCCCCGACCGCCTCCGACCCTACCTCCCATAAAGGCTTGGGGTGACATCGAGCGACTCTATGGAGGACACAGCGGCCCGTACTCGTGAGTAACGTACGGGCCGCTGTGTATTTCACGGGTAATTCAGACCCCGATCACTCGCTAATTGAGCGCAGGGCCTTTCGGATGAGCGCATTTCTGTCGGCGGGCGCGGTGACATGTTCCAGGCCGAATCCGAGCAGCACCGTGTCGGGGGTGCGGATCGCGCCGTACGTCGTGAACAGGTCCTTGGCGAGTGCCCAGTCCTTCACGGCGGGCGGGCTGCCCGCGGGCGGCCCGGGCACCTTCCAGACGCCCAGCGACGCCTCGAAGTCCTCGGTCTGGGTGGCCTGTCCCCCGATGACCACGGAGGCGTTGTCGGCGCGCACGCCCTCGCCTCCGGTGCCGGGGTCGCTCACGTAGCTGAGGGACACCTCGACGGTCCTCCCGGCGTAGGCGCTCAGGTCGTACGTGACCGTCTTCCAGTCGTCCGAGGAGCCGGTGAGGCTGTTCCACTGGCCCGAGGTGCCGGTGTTGCCGCAGGCGGCGCCGTCCGGCGTGAGATAGCGGGTGAGCGCCGGATGGTCCTGGATGAAGAATCCGGCCTCGCACTCGGTGGGCACCTTGTTCGACGTGTAGCCGTCCCTGTCGGGCAGCGTCGTCCAGTCCTCCTGGCCGGCCGTGTGCGCCTCCAGGATCGCGTGGTCGTAGCCCGGCTCGGTGTCCCACAGTAGTTGCATCCGCAGCATGGGCTGCTGGGCCGCGGTGACCTGGCTGAGGTCGATCGTGCGGGTCAGACGCTTGTAGGCGTCGTCCGTGTGGAGGGCGGCCGCCATGCCCGCGCCCTCGTACTGGCCCGCTCCCGCGCTGGTGAACTTCGGCAGCGTGGCGGAGGTCGCCTCGTACAGGCCCGCGCCGTTCAGCGGGTTGCCGGGGGCGTCCTTGAGGCTCGCGGCGATCCCGTCGAGGGCACCGGAGCCGTCGAAGCGGGTCGCCACGGGAGAGGCCGTGCGCGAGTAGGCGCCCAGGTAGTACTGGCTGAAGTCGTTCGTCGTGGTGTCGCCGATGTCGACGGAGCCGCCCGCCTTCTCGCCGGCCTCGACGAGCTTGCCGCCCTCGTTCAGGTAGTCGCGGATGGCGAGTTGGGTGGCGAGGGCAGGGCGGTCGGCGCTCGTGTAGTGGACGACCGCCTTGAAGTGGCCGAGGACCGCGAGCGGGTCGGGAGCGCCCTGCTTCGCGACGTTCCAGACGACCGGGGAGCGGCCCGCCTCCTTGAGCGCGGCCACGTAGGCGCCCGTCTGCACACCCGCGGCGTCGTTCTCCGCGACGACCAGAGTGTCACCCTTGTCGCGCGGCGCGACGGTGTAGGTGAACGGTTCGCTGCTTGTGCGCTTTCCGGATTTCGTCCGTCCCGTGAACCACACCTCTACCTTGTCGCCCGCATCCGCGTCCTCGACCTTCGCCCGATAGGCGTCGAAGTGCAGATTGTCATCGCCTCCGTAGGTCTCGCCGCCCTTCCAGGCGCGCAATTCCTCGTCGTGCGAACGGCCGCCATTGATGCGGTAGTTCAGCTCCTTGTCACGAACCGACTTCCGGGCGATCACGGAGACTTCCTGGTCACCACCGCGGGCGTACGAAGTCGTGAACTTCGCCGGGGTGAAGTCGGCAGCCTCGAGACCGACCGCGGACGAGGGCTGGTCCGGGTGCAGGGCGGTCTCGGCGAGCGACGTCGCGAAGGGGATGTTCTTCGCGAACTCGGCCTGGATGAGCTTCTCGTCGTCCGGGAACGTGAAGATCGACGCGCAGTCGCCGGGCTTCCAGGCGTCGTTGGGGTCGACGTTCGACGCGGTCTGGCAGGTGCTCATCTCGGGGGTGAACAGCGAGACGCCGTTCACGTTCGCCGCGTGCCCGTCGGCCTCGCCGTTCGTCGTGTACAGCTCCGAGGAGACCTGCGGGTGGTAACCGGGGATCGCGGACTTCTCCGGGGTGCCGGCGAGCGCCTCGTAGAGGACGTCGTCCGGGGTCGGCGTGGCGACCTGCCAGCCCACTCCGTAGAGCAGCAGTTCGGCGGCGGAGTGGTAGTTGATGCCGTACTCGAAGCCGATGCGCTTCTGGAAGGCGTCGATGGCCTTGGTCTCGGGCTCGGAGCCCGGGCTCGCGCCGCGGTAGGTCTGGTTGGCGGGGTCGGGTGACGAACCCTCGTCGTCGTAGCCCCACTTGTAGGCGAAGTTGCGGTTGAGGTCGACGCCGTCGCCGGTCGTGTACTTGCCGTCGCCGTTGTTGTCGCGCATGTTCTTGCGCCACTGGCGGTTGGCCGCGTCCTTGAACGTCCAGTCGTAGCCGTCGGGGTTCGCGGAGAGGACGAACCACATCTCCGTGGAGTCGACGAGCTTCTTGACGCGCGCGTCCTTGGAGTAGTTGTCCACGTAGTGGTGCATCAGGCGGCGGGTCATCTCCGGGGTGATCCACTCGCGCGCGTGCTGGTTCGACATGTAGAGCACGGACGGCTTCGCGCCGTCCTTGGTCTTCTTCGCGTTCTTGCTGAGCTTGAGCGCGAGGATGTCCTGGCCCTGGACCGTCTTGCCGATGGAGACGACCTTGGTGAGGTCGGGATTCTGCTGGCCGGTACGGAGGATCTCCTCCTGGAGGCCGCCCTTGCCGCTGTACGGGCGGAAGACGCCGTCGCCCGCCGCCTTCACGCGGGCCGCGGCCGCGCTGCTCAGCTTGTGCTCGGTGACCTCGACGCCCTTCTTGCGAAGGCCGTCGGCCTGCTTGTCGGTGAGGTAGACCTCGACCTTCGCGGTGCCCTTGTCGGGCGCCTGCTCGCTGAGTTCGTGGCCGTCCTGGCCGGCCTGGAGGAGCAGCGGTATCTGCTCCTTCGACACCTCGGCGCGGAACACCTTGATGGCGTCCGCGCCTTGACCGCTCTTCGCCGGATCGTCGTCCGCGTGGGCGACGGGCGCCAGTGCGGCGCCTCCCACCCCCAGGACCAGCGCTCCGACAGCGAGGATCGATCTCGCCCGTCGTCCCGCTCCGGGTCCCGTCCGTTCCGTTCTTCGTCCCACACTTCGTCGCATGAGCCCCCCTTGCAGTTGTCTGCCACGGTTGTGGCGCGATGCCGCAGAAGCGAACAAGCGCCAGAATCGTGACCGTCCATGGTCAAGTCAAGGGGGCCTCAACTCCCGTTCACGGACGTGGAAAAGCCGGTGGCGGGGGGCCCCCCGCCGGGGGCCCCCCCCCCCAGACACAAAAAC